>NZ_QQWW01000005.1:0-289418 GCF_003950435.1 Sphingomonas sp. ABOLG | reverse complement strand
CACTGGCGCCTTGTTTTCGCTAACCACTGCCTTGTTTTCGCTAACCACTGCAACCAGCCCGTCCGGGCCACCGCTGCGGTGACACCCATCTAGGTGCACCCGCCCACACCGTCAAACACTTTTTGCAGTCTTCCTACACAACACCAACAAAACCACGCTTTTCCGCGGGTTTCAGGACCCCGCCGCCGCTGTGCCGCCGGTGCGCTCCGGCCGAATCAGCGTGCCTCGCGGCCTGCCTGCGGAACAGAACCGGGCGAATCTGGCCTCGTTGGGGTGAAGCTTGACCAGATTAGAATCAGAGCGGCGCGGTTCGGGTGGTTGAGCCGCGAACCAGGAGCTGGTGCTGGAGACGGAGTGCCGGTGTCAGAGGGCGCTTCTCGATCAGCGCTAGCAGGGCGTCGGTCGCCGCGTGCGCCATGTCGTAGGTCGGCTGGTGGATCGTGGTGAGCTGCGGCCAGGTGACACGCGAGATGAGGCTGTCGTCGAAGCCCGCGACGGAGACATGGCCGGGCACGTCCAGCCCCGCCTCCTTGGCGGCGACCACCACGCCTGCCGCCATATCGTCATTCGCGGCGAACACCGCCGTCGGCCGCTGGCGATCGGCAAAGATGCGGCGGCCCGCGGCGAGGCCGGATTCGAACGTATAACGCCCCTGTTCGATCAGCCGTTCGTCGACCGTCGCCCCGGCGGCCTGCATCGCGCCGCGAAAGCCGTCCAGCCGCTGGCTGTTCGACGGGTGATCGGGATCGCCCTGCACAAAGGCGATCCGCCGATGGCCGAGCGACAGGAGGTGATCCGTCATCTCCCGCGCCGCCGCGCCATCATCGATCCCCACCGTCGGCGAGGCATCGAGCGCGGTGGTCGGCGCGATGCGCACGAAGGGCAGGCGCGCCTCCACCAGATCGCGCACCGTCTGCGGATCGTCGCCGAGCGGCGGGGCGAGCACGATCCCCTCAAGCCCAGAGGTGCGGGCGAGTTGGAGAAGGCGGCCGGAGACGGCGCGCGCGTTTTCGCACGGAAAGAGCAACAGGCGATAACGTTCGTCGTGCAGGCGATCGAGCGCCCCCGTCTGGAGGTCGACGACGTAATTGGGGCTGGGGTTTTCGTAGAACAGGCCGATCAGGAAGGATCGCCCGCGCACCAGGCTGCGCGCCGCCATGTTGGGATGGTAATCCAGCGCCGCCGCCGCCTCGAGCACGCGCCTGCGCGTCTCGGGGCGAACGAAGGGCTCGTCATTGAAGACGCGCGAGACCGTCTTGATCGAGGTGCCGGATCGCGCCGCCACATCGGTGATGGTCGCCCGCACCTGCCGCTTGTCGCCTGCTTCCATCCCGATCCGAGTCCCCCTGCCCCAACCTGCGACCCTTGCGCCCCGGCCGCCCTGGCACCTGAGCGGTCCGGACCGGCCGGCGCGCGACGATGCCCCGCGAACCGGCCCCGTACAATGCGCGCCAAGCGACAATACGCACGGCCGCACCGATTTGCCGCCTGATCACAGCACGAGCCCGAAATGGCACGCGCACCATGACAGCCGCCACGACTTCAAAATTGACAACGTTGCCAAACCGCTGTTTAGACAACGCTGTCAAGACACTGCGCCACCGACGCGCGACGATAGCGTCGGGACAGGGAAGTTTTCAGAGGGGATGAGCGTGCTGAGAGTGCTGAATCGCGTGGGCTATGTTGCATTGGCGGCGGGGCTCGCCGCTTCCCCCGCGCAGGCGCAGGTGCCCGCCGCATCATCCACCCCCGCCAAGGCGACAGCCACCGCCAACCCGAGCGCGATCGCAACGCCGGCGGGCTGGGCCAAGCCCGCCCTGCCCGCGACGCGCGACGCCAAGGTCGAAAAGACCGTCGAGGATCTGCTGCGCCGCATGTCGCTGGAGCAGAAGGTCGGCCAGGTCGTGCAGGCCGACATCGCCAGCGTGACACCCGAAGACGTCTATCGCTATCATCTGGGATCGGTGCTGAACGGCGGCAATTCCAAGCCCGGCGAGGGCCATCATGTCACCGCCCCGGCCTGGGTCGCCGCTGCCGACGCCTTCTATGAGGCGTCGATGCGCCCCAATGGCGCGCTGCCGCGGATCCCGGTGATCTGGGGATCGGACGCCGTCCACGGGCACAACAATGTCGTCGGGGCGACGCTGTTCCCGCACAACATCGGGCTCGGCGCGGCGCGCAATCCCGAACTGATGCGCCGGATCGGCGAAGTGACCGCCGCGGAAATGCGCGTCACCGGGCTCGACTGGACCTTTGCCCCGACGCTGGCGGTGGTGCGCGACGATCGCTGGGGCCGCACCTATGAGGGGTTCGGCGAGGATCCCGAAATCGCCACCGCTTACGCCCGCCCGCTGATCGAGGGGCTGCAGGGCAAGGTGGGCGACCGCGACTGGCTGCGCGGCAACCATATCATCGCGACCGCCAAGCATTTCCTGGGCGACGGCGGCACGGCCGGCGGCAAGGACCAGGGTGATGCGCGCACCGACGAGGCCACGCTGCGTCGCCTGTTCGCCGCGCCTTATGTTCCCGCGATCGAGGCGGGCGTGCAGTCGATCATGGTCAGCTTCTCGAGCTGGAACGGCGCCAAGATGCACGGCAACCGGTCGCTGCTGCGCGGCGTAATCAAGGATCACTGGGGCTTTGACGGCTTCCTGGTCGGCGACTGGAACGGTCATGGCCAGGTCGAGGGCTGCACCGCGGACAATTGCTACCAGACGTTCACCGCCGGTCTGGACATGGCGATGGCGCCCGACAGCTGGAAGGGGCTGTGGCACAATACGCTGGCGCAGGCGAAGGACGGCCGGCTGCCGATGGCGACGCTGGACGATGCCGTGCGCCGCATCCTGCGCGTGAAGGTGCGCGCCGGGTTGATGGACGCGGGCAAGCCCTCCACCCGCCCGCTCGCCGGACAGTACGACCTGCTCGGCAGCGCGGAGCATCGCGCCGTGGCGCGCGAGGCGGTGCGCCAGTCGCTGGTGTTGCTGAAGAACGCGGGCAGCGCTCTGCCGCTGAAGCCGGGCGCGCGCATCCTGCTGACCGGTGACGGCGCGGACAACATGACCAAGCAGACCGGCGGCTGGACTCTGACCTGGCAGGGCACCGGCACCAGCCGGACCGATTTCCCCAAGGCGCAGACCATCGCCGAGGGCATGCGCGAGGTGGCCAAGGGCGTGGGCGCGACGGTCGACCTGTCGGCCGACGGCCGCTTCACGCAGAAGCCCGACGTGGCGGTCGTGGTGTTCGGCGAGGATCCCTATGCCGAATTCCAGGGCGACCGCGCCGATGTCGCCTTTGACGATGCGCAGGACAATCTGGCGCTGCTCAAGAAGCTGAAGGCGGCCGGCATCCCGACCGTGTCGGTGTTCCTGTCTGGCCGACCGCTATGGGTGAACCCGTACCTCAACGCCTCGGACGCCTTTGTGGCGGCGTGGCTGCCCGGCAGCGAGGGCGGCGGCGTGGCGGACGTGCTGTTCGGCAAGGCCGATTTCCGTGGCAAGCTGCCGTACAGCTGGCCGCGCACGTCGGATCAGACGGCGGTCAACGTGGGCGATGCGGACTATAACCCGCTGTTCCCCTATGGCTTTGGCCTGACGCTGAAGGATCGCGGCGAGCTGGCATCGCTGCCGGAACAGCGCGCGACTCAGGCGAGCGGCGATCGCACGATCCTGTTCGATGCCGGGCGGCCCGGCACCGGACGGCGCCTGCTGATCGGTGCGCCGGGTGCCCTGTCGCCCAATCCCGGCCCCGACCTCATCACCGCCCGCGGCGCTGACCGGCGCGCGCAGGAAGACAGCGTGCGGCTGGCATGGACCGGCCGCGGCAAGGCGGTGGCGGCGATCGTCGACAGCGCGCCCGCCGACCTGATGCGCGAGACCAACGGCGCGCTCGCCGTGCAGATCGACCTCAAGGTGGATGGCGCGCCCAGCCGGGCAGTGACCGCGGGCGTCGCCTGCGGCGAGCGCTGTGCCGGCGAGGTGCCGGTCACCGACGCCTTGCGGGCGGCAAAGCCGGGCGTCTGGACGACACTGACCGTGCCGCTTTCCTGTTTCGCCAAGGCCGGCGCTGACATGCGCCAGGTCACGGCACCGCTTTCTCTGACGACTGACGGCACGCTCGACCTGACGATTTCGCGGGCGCGCCTGGTGCAGGCGAACGGCGCGGGCACCGCTTGCCCGAATAACAACAACTAAAAAAACAAACGTCTCAGGGAGTTATCATGACCAGGACCACTTATCTGCCACTGGCAGCGCTGCTCCTTTCGGGCACCGCCATGCCTGCCGTCGCGCAGGTGATCGAAACGCCGCAGCAGGACCAGTCGACCAGCCCGACGTCGCCGCAGGCGACCGAACAGGGCACCGACGACATCGTCGTCACCGCCAACCGTCGTGAGCAGAATCTGCAGGACGTGTCGGGCGTGGTGCAGGCCCTGTCCGCCGATGACCTGCGCAAGAGCGGCATCACCGATGTGCGGAACCTGGGCGTGGCCGTCCCGGGGCTCAACATTGCCAATCAGGAAGGCAATATCGAGATCTTCATCCGCGGCGTCGGATCCTCGAACAACACCGAACTGGGTGATCCGGGCGCCGCGCCGCACCTGAACGGTTCCTACATCCCGCGTCCGCGCGGCCTTGGCCTCATGTTCTACGATCTGGAACGGGTCGAGGTGAACAAGGGGCCGCAGGGCACGCTGTACGGCCGCAACGCGCTCGCCGGCACGCTCAACATCATCACCGCCAAGCCGACGTTCGACCGGGTCACCGGCTATGCGCAGGCCGAATATGGCAATCGCGACAGCTATGCCGCCGAGGGCGCGATCAACGTGCCGCTGAGCGACAATTTCGCCGCCCGCGTTGCCGGCTATTATGTGAACAAGGATTATGGCTTCAAGAACGCCTCGCCCGATCCGCAGGCGAGCCGGCTGAAGCCTGCCGGCCTCGAAGAGAATTACGCCGGCCGCGTGTCGCTGCGCTGGGAGCCGACCGATCGTCTCTCGCTGTCGGTCGTCGGTGACTATGGCAAGGAAACCGGCACCGGCTATCCGGGCGCCAACATCTTCGCCGCGGTCGAGGCCACCGGGCTGCGGCCCGAGCAGCTCGACCTGCGCCGCGTCGTCTATCGCGGCCAGCAGGGCGACATGGAGAACGAGCTCTGGGGCGTTCAGGGCAAGATCGGCTATCGCTTTGACACCTTCTCGGTCGAGGCGACGGGCAGCTACCGCTCGGTCGATTTCATGCAGTCCAACGCCAGCAGCGAGAGCATCGCGTGGAACGGCCGCGATTATTCGACGGTGCAGTTCGACAATTTCTCGAACAACTTCTGGCAGACCAAGTCGCAGAGCCAGGTCTATGAGCTGCGCGCCAGTGCCGATTCCGACCAGTCGCTGCGCTGGAACTTGGGCGGCTTCTACTTCAAGGAAAAGCAGCAGGTCGGCTATATGGCGGTCGCCGATCGCGGTTACTGCTGCTATTCGGGCACCGAGTTCACGATGCCTGACGTGAACGGCGAAAGCTTCGCCTTCTTCGCCGACGGCACGTATGACGTGACCGATCGCCTGCGCGTGATCGGCGGCATCCGCTACACCGACGAGAAGAAGTCGCGTTACGGCATCGGCGGCAATTGGGCGCTGACGCTGGGCGGCGCGGATGGCGCGTGCTGCGTCAGCACGCGGCTCGGCACCGAGGGCTTCCGCCCGGCGCTGCTCGACCGGCCGAACTTCAACGTCACCGGCCTGACGACGCCGCAGCAATATGCGCAGTTCCTGATCGAAGGCATCAAGAGCCCGGGCGCGCGCGACACGCTGATCCAGCAGATCGGCTCGATCGCCAACGGTACCAACCCGAACGGCACCTGCTTTACCCGGCCGGACATCGACAACGGCTTCGTCACGTGCCCGACCGGCACCAACGGCGGCTTCAGCTATGCCAATCTGACGATCCCGGGGCAGCAGCGCGGCTCGGCGAAGTTCAACTTCGTCGATTATCGCGTCGGGCTGGAATATGACATCACGTCGGACAACATGCTCTACGCGAAGGTTTCGACCGGGCATAAGTCGGGCGGGTTCAACGACACGTTCCAGACCTCGCCGATCCCCGAGACGTTCAAGCCGGAAAGCCTGACCGTGTTCGAGGCCGGGTCGCGCAACAGCTTCACCGCCTTCGGTCGCCGTGCGCACCTGAACCTGACCGGCTTCTATTATGACTATCAGGACCAGGTGTTCCAGGACCTGACCTGCATCAACCTCGACACCACGCAGACGCCCCCGCAGTGCAACGGCTATTCGCTGGTGAACCGCAACATCGGCGCCTCGCGCATCTACGGTCTGGAGGCTGAGGCGCGCTTCAACCTGCCGGGCAATTTCTCGCTCGATACCAACTTCGCGTTCCTCGACACGAAGATCACGCGCGGCACCGTCGCCGACGCGCGCGGGCAGAACAACGAGACGGGCGAATCGCCGCTCATCGACCTGACCGGCAACCGCCTGCCGCTGGCATCCAAGTACAATGTCAGCGTGAAGCTGGCGCAGTGGTTCGAAATGGGCCGCGGCCGGTTCGACTGGCAGGCGCTGCTGAGTTATCGTTCGTCCTACTTCCTGTCGCAGTTCAACGAGAAGGACATCGTCTTCCTCGACGGCGAGCGGCAGAATGCACTGCAGGCCGGCTTCCCCGATCGCCAGGTGGGCTTCACCACGCTGAACCTCGGCGTCGGCTACACGATCGGCAATTACCGGCTGGAGGCGTGGGCGACCAACTTCACCGATCAGCAGGCGTCGACCAAGGCGCTGGTCGGATCGGCGCTCAACATCCGCTTCCTGAACGACGCCCAGAGCTATGGCGTCCGGGCACGCGTGAACTTCTGATCCGTCACGGGTCCGCAGGCGCCGTCGCAGTAGCGGCGGTGTCTGCGGACACCGACGATCCTCAGGCGCCCCCGGTGCAGACCTCGGCGTTCAGGCGCCGCACCCGCCACAGGAAGCCGGCGGTATAGCAGGCGGCGAGCCCCGCCATGACGCAGAACGGCCCCCATGCCTCCGCCAGCGTTGCCCCCATCTGGTTGAAGCGAATGAACAGGTGCGTCGCAGGCGTCGCTGGCGACAGCCATGCGCCCGTCGCCAACCATTGCGGCATGGCATAGAGCGGCCAGGCGAAGCCGCCCAGGAACAACAGCGGCAAGGACGTGGGCAGGAGCACCTTCAGCGCGTCGTCGCCGGCGCGAAACAGGCTGCCCAGCACCATGCCGAGTCCCGCCACCGCCACCGCGAACGGCGGGATCGCCAGCAGCAGCCCCGGCATGTTGCCGCCGCGCGGCACCCCTTGCGCCCAATAGACGAAGCCGAAGTAGAAACCCGTCGTCAGGACACCGACGAGCACGGCGGCGGCCAGCATGCCAAGCGCCTCCGCCCGGCGCATGACCGTCCAGCCGCGCTGGCGGCGATCCGCCACCAGCCGCGCGGACGCGGCGAGCAACGTCTGTTGCAGGATGATGTTGGCGACCGCCGGGAAGACGTAATCGCGATAGCCGCCGGTGGTGAAGATCGGCTGCACCAGCACCTCAGGCGCGCGCTGCCGCGCGATCGCCGGCACCGTTTGCGCCAGTTCGTCCAGCGCATCGAGCGCCACCTGGCCCAGCGTCTCCCCGATCGCCTCGGCGCGGACGAAGTACGCACCGTTCAGCCATAAGGCGATGCCCGTCCCCCCGCCGCGCGACAGGACGCGCTGTTGCAGGTGCGGCGCGAGGTACACGACGCCATCGGCCTTGCGCGCGCGCACCAGTTCGCGCGCTTCGCCCAGATTGCCCGTTTCCACCACGACGAAGACCGCGCGTGTATCCGAAAGGTGCCGCACCAGCGCGCGCGACATGGGCGAACGATCGGCGTCCACCACCACCAGCGCGATGTCGGTCGCCGTCTGCTGTTGATAAGGCGCGGGATAATAAACGGCGTAGAACAGCACGGAGACGACCGCGAGCATCAGCAACTCGCGCGTGCGGATGATCGTCAGCAGCGTCTGCTCGAGCGCCCGGAGGAAGCTCATACCGGGCGCTTCGATCGCACGATCAGCACCATGCCGACGACGCCGCCGATCAGCGGATAGAGCAGCAGCGCGATCATTGGCGTCAGGTCGGCGCGCGCGGTGACGCCGATCAGCTGGTCCATCTGCAACAAGATGTAGTGGGTGAGCGGCAGCACCTTGCTCCAGTCCTGCGCATACCACAGCCCGCCGCTGAGCGGCAGCGTCGCGCCGGAATAGGCGAGCGCCGATCCGGCGACGATGACCGCACCGGAAAAGGACGTGCCCACCTCGCGCGTGACCGCGATGAACAACAGGCCGATCGCCGCCGTGGCGATGAACAGCAGAACCAGCCCGATCACGACCAGCGCCACGCTGCCCTCGACGCGATAGCCACGCGCCAGCGTCATCCACAGCAGCCACGCCACGCCCCACGTTATGCCGGCCAGGACGTGCACCGCCAGCCGTCCCGACAGCGCCGTCACGGGCGCCGGCGTGTCACGGACATAGGCGCCGAATGACTTGTCGCGCAGCAACAGCCCGAGCGAGCCGATGCAGGAAATGGCGATCACCAGATGGAGGATGCTGGGCCCGATCAGCATCCCGAGGAACCATTCGAGGCTGAGCGTCGGGTTGCCGAGCAGCGTGATCTGGATCGTCGGCAGCGTGCGCCCGGCAACAGACGCCCCTGCCACGCCCAGGTCGCGTGGCGCCTGGGCCAACAGCGTCGCCGTGGTGACGAGCCGCAGATAGGTGGAGGCGACCGATCCTGTCGACAGGAACACCGCCTCGTAGAACACCGTCACCGGCGGATCGGTGGCCCCACGGGTGCCGACGCCTTTTGGAATGACCATGAAGGCGACAGCCTGTTCGCGGCGAACCATGGCCAGCGCTTCGGCGCGCTGCGGCGTCTGCGCCACCACCTCCAGATACGGTGTCGCATCAATGTTGCGCGTGATCGCGCGGGCGAGCGGGCCGCCGTCCTGATCGACGATGACGACGGGCAGGTTGCTCAGCGTGCCGCCCCACATCATGGCCGCCATCGCCGCCAGCATCACCAGCGGAAACAGCGTGAGCAGGAAAAGGTCGAGCGGGGTACGGAGGATTCGCGCGGCTTCCTGCCGAAAGGATGCCGCGAACGCGCTCATTGCGGCCAGTCGAACAGGACGCTCATCCCCGGCCGCAGCCCCGTGGCGCGCTGCGTCGGCTCCAGCTTCACGGCAAAGGCGTGAACGTCATAGCCGCTCGACTGCCGCGTCGCACGGAACGTGGCGTAGCTGCCCTGTGGCGCGATGTTGGTGACGCGAAAATCGATGGTCTTGCCCAGCGCGGGCACGGTGCCGCGCAGCACGCGGCCCTGCTTCATGCCCCTGAAATCATCCTCCTGGACGTTGACCGTCACCCACGGGCGATCGATCGCGATCAGCTGGATCGCGGGCAGGATCGGGCTGACGATCTCGCCCGGCTGCACCAGCCGCCGCGATACCTCGCCATCAATTGGCGAAATCAGCCGCGTCTCACGCTCAGCCGCATCGGCTGCGAACACCAGCGCCTCGGCGGACCGCACCTGCGCGGCGGCGACCTGCTTGTTCTCCTCCCGCGTGCCGGCGGCGACCTTTTCATATTGCAGCCGCGCCGCCTCCGCGATGCGCGCGCTCGACACCATCGCGGCGCGTGCCTCGTCACGCCGCTGCGCCGCGACCACCCCCTGTTCATAGAGGCTGTCGACCCGCCGGCTGGTCGTCGCGGCGAGGTTCGCGGTGGCGCGCGCCGCTTCCCAATTCGCGCGCATGGCGGCGATGTCCTGCTCGCGCGCGCCCTTGTCGGCGATTTCCTGCAGCGCGCGTGCGCTTTCCAGCGCGGCGGCGGCCTGTTGCGATCCCGTTTCCACTTCCGGCGCATTGAGGATCGCGAGTACCTCGCCGCGGCGCACTCGATCGCCCTCCGACACCATGATCCGCGTGAGCCGCGACAGCGCCTTGGTCGCGACGTTCACCTCCTCCGCCTCCACCTCGCCCTGCAGCGGCGGCAGGGCCGGACGGCTCGCGAGCCACAGGCCGATTGCGACGGCGATGGCGACGATCACCACGCCGCCCCACAGCAGCCAGCGCGTGCGATGTGACGGCGGCGGCGCGTCCTCCGCGGTCGCGGGAGCAGCAACCGTCTGCGCGCTCATCGCCGCGCCACGATCGGGATGCGCACGTTCGCGCCCGCCAGATACTGCGGAAAGGCGTCGAGCTTGCCGGACGCGGTCAGCAGCGCCGCGAGCGCCAGTTCATATTCATATGCGGTCGCCACGCGCTGCGTTCGTGCCGCCGCCAGCGCGGCTTCCGCCCCGGTCACTGCCGTCACTGTCCCCTCGCCCTCGCGGAAGCTGATCTGCTGAACGCGCAGATTCTCCGCTGCTGCCGCCAGGCTGCTGTCCAGCGAGACGAAGGAACGCCGCGCGCTTTCGACCAGGTTCCACGCCCGCAGCGTGGCGACACGGCTCGTCTGTCGCGCGCCCCGCGCGGTTTCCGCCGCCGCCGCCTCCTGCTCCCGCGCCGCCGCGACCGACTGCGATCGCCCGATATTGGACAACAGGGTGTACCGCACGCCGACGCCGACGATCCAGTCCGGCTCGACCGGCAAGGCATTGGAACGGTTGAGGTTATATTCGCCAAAGGCAAAGGCCTGCGGCCGCTGGCGCGCCTTCGCCAGATCCACCCCGGCCCGCGCCACCGCGGTCGCCGCATCGGCCTCGCGCGTCTGCGGCAGATCGTCCTCGCCGCCCAGGAACGTACTTGGCGGCGGCAGCGGCGCGGTCTGCACGAACAGCGGTGTCGTGGGGGTCACGCCCTCCTCCTCGAGCAGGCTGGCAAGGTCGCTGCGGGCGCTGTCATGCGCCAGCACCGCGCGCTCATATTGCCGCTCCGCCGCGTCACGCGCGACCTGCGCCTCCAGACGGCGGGCGCGGGGAACGAAGCCCGCCAGCTCCAGCTTGATCGCGTCGGACAGCAGATCATCGAGCGCCGCGAGCGACTCGCGCGTCGAATCCTCCAGCGAGGCGGCGGCAAGCTGGCCGAAATAGGCGCGGATCAGATTGACCCGCACCAGATCGCGCGCCGATCGGGTGCGCGCCTCGCCCAGCGCGGTTCCCGCCGCCGCCCCGCGCTTGATCGCGGCGATCGCGCCACCGGTGTAGATCGGCAGGATGCCCTGGACCGTGGGGCGGAACACGCTCTGGCGAAAGCGATACGACACGTCGCTCGGCAGTGCGGCGAACAGCCCCGGCAGCGCCTGGGAGATTCGCCCCACGATATCGGAGGCGATGGCCTGGAATTCAGGTGCGACGGAGCCGGGGATCGAATCAAGGAAGCTGTTGGAGCTGTCCAGCGCGTCGCGGCGCGGGCCGGTGAGGTCGAGCGACAGCGTCTTTTGATATTCGACATATTGCGCCGACACGGTGACGATCGGGCGGTTCAGCGTCGACAGCGATTCTTCGGTGAGGCGCGCCGCGCTCTGGGCGTGCTTCGCGGCTGAGAGCGCCGGATCCACGCGGTCAGTCCGCTCCAGCGCGGCGGTGAAGCTCATCGCCACCGGATCAGCCGTCGCTGCACTCGCACTCCCCAGCGCGGAAACGGCCAACAGCGCAATCCGCCAGCCGCTGCAGCGCACACCAAGGGCTGCCTGCCTGCCGTGCGCAGGCGAAACCGGATCCCAGCGACGGGGGCCCCCTCTCCACATGGCGTGAGCGTACGCCCCTTGCCTGGCCAACGCCAGTTGGTCCGCGCGTCATCGGCATGAGGGGAAGTACGAAGGAGAAGGTGGCGGAGAGGGTGGGATTCGAACCCACGGTACCCGTAAAGGCACAACGGTTTTCGAGACCGTCCCAATCGACCACTCTGGCACCTCTCCGCGAGGCAACCGGGCGTGCCAGATGGCGGGCCCGGTGGATCGAGGGCGCGCCTCTAACGCGCTTGTTTGCATTGCGCAAGCGGCTGCTTGTGCAGCGCGCAACAACCACTAGATTGGCATCATGCCTTCTGCCCCCAGTTCCCTGTCGATCCCATCGCGATCGGCCAGTTCCGCAGCGGCGAGCGATGCGCCCGCGCTGCCCGCGGTGGCCCATGCGCGATTCTCCATCGGTGACATCGTGCGGCATCGCATGCTCGATTTCCGCGGCGTCGTGTTCGATGTCGATCCGGTCTTCGCCAATACCGAGGAATGGTATCAGTCGATCCCCGAGGGGATCCGGCCGCGCAAGGACCAGCCGTTCTACCATCTGCTCGCGGAAAACGCCGAATCGACCTATGTCGCTTACGTCAGCCAGCAGAACCTGGTGCACGACGAAAGCGACGAGCCGGTCGACCATCCGGCGATCGCTGGCCTCTTCACGGGGCTGAGCGACGGGCGCTATCTGCTGCGGCGCGAGCATCGTCACTGATCGCGACGCAACGGTAATCGACGTCAGCGGCCGCGCGCGGCGTTGACAAACGGGCGCGACTCTCCTAGCTGCGCCCTTCCTCCTGGCCCGGCAATCCGGACCGGGCACAAGCATTTGGATAGAGTCAGGCCATGTTCGCAGTCGTGCGCACGGGCGGCAAGCAGTATCGCGTTGCCGCCGGAGACAAGATCGTCGTCGAGAAGCTGGAGGGCGATGCCGGCGCCTCCGTCACGCTGAGCGACGTGCTGCTGGCCGGCGAAGGTTCGGAGCTGAAGCCGACCGACGGGCTCACCGTCGCTGCCGAGATCATCGCGCAGGCGAAGGGTGAGAAGGTCATCGTTTTCAAGAAGCGCCGCCGTCACAACTACCGCCGTCGCAACGGCCACCGCCAGAACCACACGATCCTGAAGATCGTGTCGATCGGCGCGTCGGCCTGATCGCGAAGCGTAAGGAGCAAGCACCATGGCACATAAGAAAGCAGGCGGCTCGTCGCGTAACGGTCGTGATTCGGCCGGTCGTCGTCTTGGCGTGAAGAAGTTCGGCGGTCAGGAAGCGATCGCAGGCAACATCCTCGTGCGTCAGCGCGGGACGAAGTTCTACCCGGGCCGCAACGTCGGCATCGGCAAGGACCACACCCTTTTCGCGCTCGTCGATGGCCGCGTGGTATTCCACGACGGCAAGCTCGGCCGTAAATTCTGTTCGGTCGACATGATTGCCGAGGCGGCAGAGTAACATCGGGCGACCATCCGGGTTGCCCACCAGGGCGATCCGGAGCCTCCATCAGGGAGGCCAGCCACCAGACAAGGGAGCCGGGTCCGCCCAGGCTCCCTTTTTTATTGCTCCCTCAATCCACCGCGTCTGTCGCCGGCCCGTCATCGGTCCCGGCTAACGGCGCGTCAGGCGAGGAGGGCGCAGATGTTCGCGCGGACGAAGAGATTGACGTTACGGCCGGGATGGCCGGAAGAAGCCGAGAGGCTGCAGCAGACGATCGCCCATGAAGAGGTGGCGATGAAGCTGGCGCGGCTGCCCTGGCCCTATACCCACGCCGATGCAGAGGCATTTTTGTCGATGCCGCGCGGGGAGGCCGAGGCGCGATTACTGATCCTGAGCCACGACCATGATTATCCCCGCATGATCGGCGGCATCGGCCTGACCGACCAGGGCGTCGGCGTGGCCGAGCTTGGCTATTGGCTGACGCCGTCGGCCTGGGGCCGCGGCTATGCGACGGAGGCGGCGCGCGCCGTTGTCGACATGGCGCGCCATGCCCTGCCCGTCCGCCGGATCGAGGCGCGCCACCATCTCGACAATCTGCCCTCGCGCCGGGTGCTCGAGAAGCTGGGTTTCCGCGAGATCCGGCGCGAGGCCAGCTTCTCGCTGGCGCAGGGCCGGGCCGTGGACAGCGCCGTGCTGGCGCTCGACATGGGCGAGGAAGAAGAGGTCCCGGCGCGAATGGCAATCGCCGCCTGATCGCCCCTCGCCGCCCTCCTTTCTCCTGCTTGCCTGCAATGCACGGCCGGACGACGTACGCCCTCCAGCACGCCGTCCGGCTGCGTAAAGCAAGCCATTGCAAAACATTGCTGATGCGCCGACAGCCGGCTTGATGTCCGTGACCCCGCTTCGCCGCCGCATGACCCCCGAGGAATCGCGCAGCGCCGCGCTGTCGGCCGCGCGCGAGCTTCTGGTCGAGGTCGGGCCGCAGGCCGTCACGCTGAAGGCGGTGGGCGCGCGGATCGGCCGCACCCACGCCAATCTCCTCCACCATTTCGGATCGGCCGAAGGGCTGCAGAAGGCGTTGATCGAGGATCTGGCGGCGCGGATCGCCGGCACGATCAAGGCCGCAGTGCTCCGCTCACGCGAGGCGGAGGATCCCGCGGAGGTCGTCGACCTCACCTTTGACGCCTTTGGACGCAACGGCGCCGGCGCGCTCGCAAGCTGGATGATCCTCACCGGCAATGAAAACGCGCTCGACCCGATTCTCACCGCGATCCACGATCTGGTCGAGGATCTGGCGCAGGACCATCACGGCGGGGCGCCGATCCGCGAGGAAACGCTTCAGCTCGTGCTGATGGCGCTGGGCGACGCGTTGCTCGGGGCGCCGATGGCCAAGGCGCTCGGCCTGTCGCGCGATACCGCGCGCAAGCTGGCGCGAGGCATGTTGCTGGCGGACCGGGGCCGATAAGCCGGGAGCCCGGGGAATCGGGTTCGGGGCTACAGGATCAGCAGCCCGATTCCCGCGCCCGCCTGAATCGCGACGATCAGCAGCAGCCGGGTGGAAAACGGCTCCTTGCGCGTCTTGTGGCGAAACAGGTGGCGCGCGGCGAGCGCGCCCGGCGACCCGCCGATCAACGCCAGCTGCAGCAGGCTCGCCTCCGATATCCGCCGCTCGCCCGCAATGGCGCGGCGCTTGTCCGACCAGAAAGCGGCAAAGGTCGCGGCGTTAATCAGCAGCGCGGCGAACAGCAGAGTCGTGACCATCTGCCCTCCCTGCCCCATCGTCGGTTAAGCAATCACCCGGTGATGCCACGGCCGACAGCGGTCCTTGTCGCTTTGCGCCGGCGAATTCGCTAAGCGGCTCGCCATGCATTTCCTCGATCAAGCAAAGATCTTCGTCCGCTCGGGCGCCGGTGGCCCCGGCGCGGTCAGCTTTCGCCGTGAAAAGTTCATCGAATATGGCGGCCCTGACGGGGGCAATGGCGGCAAGGGCGGCGACATCGTGTTCGAAGCCGTCGCCGGCCTCAATACGCTGATCGACTTTCGCTATACCCAGCATTTCCGGGCCGAGCGCGGCCATGGCGGCTCGGGATCGAATCGCACCGGCGCGGGCGGCGAGGATCTGGTCATCAAGGTGCCGGTCGGCACGCAGGTGCTGGCGGACGATGAGGAGCGCACCCTGCTCCTCGACCTGACCGAGGTCGGCCAGCGCGAGGTATTCCTGCGCGGCGGCGACGGCGGGCGCGGCAACGCCAGCTACAAGACCTCGACCAATCGCGCGCCGCGCCAGCATGGCACCGGCTGGCCCAATGAAGAGGCCTGGGTGTGGCTGCGGCTGAAGCTGCTCGCCGACGCGGGGCTCGTCGGCCTGCCCAATGCCGGCAAGTCGACCTTCATCAATGCGGTGACCAATGCACAGGCCAAGGTCGGCGCCTATGCCTTTACCACCACCCGCCCGCAGCTGGGCGTGGTGCGGCACAAGGGTCAGGAATTCGTCATCGCCGATATTCCCGGCCTCATCGCCGGGGCGGCGGAAGGCGCCGGCATCGGCGACCGCTTCCTCGGCCATATCGAGCGGTGCCGCGTGCTGCTGCACCTGATCGACGCCAATGATGTCGACGTGGGCGAAAGCTACCGCATCGTGCGCGAAGAGCTGGAGGCCTATGGCGCCGGGCTCGACGAGAAGCCGGTGGTGATCGCGCTGAACAAGATCGACACGCTCGACGAGGAACTGATCGCGGCGCTGTCGGCCGAGCTGGAGGAAGCGAGCGGGGCCGAGGTGATCCCGCTGTCGGGCGCCAGCGGCACCGGCGTCGACTGGGTGCTGGACAAGTTGCTCGAGAAGATCGGCCCCGATCACGCCCGCGTGTCCGAGGACGACGAGGGCGAGGAACCGGTGGAGTGGTCTCCGGTCTGATCCCAGGCCGCCGCGCCCGCCGGTTCGCCCCGGCGATCGCGGCCTTGGCGGTGGCGGCGCTCGCCCCGGTGGCGCCGCGGATCGCTCTGCTCGGCGCACTACTTCTGTCGATCTGGTGGGTCGCCCGCCGCGACAACCACGTCGGCACCTGGGGGGTCCTCTACGTCCTGTTGCTGATGATCGTGGCGGTGCTGACCCTACTCGTCACCGCGCTCACGCTGCTTCACCGCCTGCACGGCGGCTGATCGCGCGCCTTGGCAATCCTGCGACGCGGGCTTACCTCGCCGCGATGCCCGTCCGCTCCCTGTTCCCGACCCTCTTCTACGAAGAGACGATCGACGATGCCGCGCTGCTCGAGGAGCTGGAGGCATCGGTCCGCGCCTTTGCCATGGACGATACCGCCGGCAAGCGCTGGTCGAAGGAGCATGGCTATCGCGGCTATACCTCCTACGCCTCGCTCGACGATCTGCCGCAGCGCGACCCTGCCTTCGCCGATCTGAAGCGTCACCTCGATCGTCACGTCGCGCGCTTCGCGGCCGAGTGCGGCTTCCAGCTTGGCGGGCGCAAGCTGAAGCTCGACAGCCTGTGGGTGAACCTGCTGAAGCCCGGCGGCGCGCATTCGGGGCACATCCACCCGCACAGCGTCGTCTCCGGCACCTTCTACGTCAGCGTGCCGCCCGGCGCCGGGGTGCTCCGGCTGGAGGATCCCCGCCTGGGCCTGATGATGGCAGCGCCGCCGCGCGAGGGCAGTTTCGTCCATGCCGAGCCGCGCCCCGGCACGATTTTCCTGTGGGAAAGCTGGCTCAGGCATGAAGTGATGCCCAGCAGCGCCAAGCAGGATCGCATCAGCGTCAGCTTCAACTATCGCTGGTAGGCCTGCGGTGAGGGTGGCTTCCGCCGCGCCGCCGCATTAAGGCCGCCGCAACACCTAATCTCAAGGATCTATCATGGGTTTCCGCTGCGGCATCGTGGGCCTGCCCAACGTGGGCAAGTCCACCCTCTTCAACGCGCTGACCGAGACGGCCGCGGCGCAGGCGGCCAATTACCCGTTCTGCACGATCGAGCCGAACGTCGGCAATGTCGGCGTTCCCGACCCGCGCCTCCAGAAGCTGGCCGAGATCGCCAAGTCCGCCAAGGTGATCGAGACTCAGCTCGCGTTCGTCGACATCGCCGGCCTGGTGCGTGGCGCGTCCAAGGGTGAGGGGCTGGGCAACCAGTTCCTCGGCAACATCCGCGAGGTCGACGCAATCGTCCATGTCCTGCGCTGCTTCGAGGATGGCGACGTCACCCACGTCGAGGGGAAGGTCGATCCGATCGCCGACGCCGAGACGGTCGAGACCGAGCTGATGCTGTCGGACCTCGAAAGTCTCGAAAAACGCGTGCCCAACCTTATCAAGAAGGGCCAGCAGGGCGACAAGGAGGCCAAGATCGGCGCCAGCGTGCTGGGCCAGGCGCTCGAGCTGCTGCGCGACGGCAAGCCTGCCCGCCTCACCCAGCCCAAGGATGCGGAAGAAGAGCGAGTCTTCTCGCAGGCGCAGCTGATCACCGCCAAGCCGGTGCTCTACGTCTGCAACGTCGATGAGGCGCATGCCGCCGACGGCAACGAGCTGTCCGCGCGCGTCTTTGCCAAGGCCGCGGCCGAGGGCGCCGAGGCTGTCGTCGTGTCCGCCGCGATCGAGGCAGAGATCGCCACCATGCCGGTCGAGGACCGCGGGGAGTTCCTGTCCGAGCTGGGGCTGGAGGAAACCGGCCTCGCCCGCGTGATCCGCGCCGGGTACAAGCTGCTCCACCTCCTCACCTTCTTCACCGTCGGCCCGAAGGAAGCGCGCGCCTGGACGATCCCGGCGGGATCAAAGGCGCCGCAGGCCGCCGGCGCGATCCACAGCGATTTCGAACGCGGTTTCATCCGCGCCGAAACGATCGCCTTTGACGATTATGTCGCCTGTGGCGGCGAGGCCGGCGCGCGCGAGGCGGGCAAGCTGCGACAAGAGGGCAAGGAATATGTCGTCCAGGACGGCGACGTGATGCTCTTCCGCTTCAACGTCTGACGCCCACCCGAACAAGAAACCGCCGGCAGCCCTGAGGCTCCCGGCGGTTTTTTCATGCCTGCTGGTGCGCCGCTGCGCCGGGTGGAAGGCTCAGGCCTCCAGATCGCGCATCAGCGCGCGCACTGCGCCGTCGACGTCGGCATCGGTGTCGCGCAGTTCCTCGATCCGCCGCACCGCGTGGATCACGGTGGAATGGTCGCGGCCACCGAACTTGCGGCCGATCTCGGGCAGCGAGCGCGTGGTGAGCCGCTTGGCGAGGTACATGGCGATCTGTCGCGGCCGCGCCACGGCACGCGCGCGGCGGGCCGAGATGAGGTCCAGCGGCTTCAGGTCGAAATGCTGCGACACGCGCTTCTGGATTTCGTCGATCGTCACGCGCCGCATGCTGCCGCGCAGCACGTCGCCCAGCGTCGCGATCGCAAAGTCGAGGTCCAGCGTCTCGCCGGTCAGCTGCGCATAAGCGATGACCCGGTTCAGCGCGCCTTCCAGCTCGCGGATGTTGTTGGTGATGCGACCCGCCAGCATGTCGAGCACGTCGGCGGGCACGCGCACATCGGCCATGTCGGCGACCTTGCGGTCGAGCAGGGTGCGGCGCAGTTCCAGCGACGGCGGCTTGATGTCGGCGACCAGGCCCATCGCCATGCGGCCGATGATCCGCTGCTCGATCCCTTCCAGCGCCTGCGGCGAGCGATCCGCCGAGATGACGAGCCGCTTGCCCGCGCCCATGATCTCGTTGACGGTGTGGAAGAATTCCTCCTGCGTCGCGTCCTTGCCAGCGATGAACTGCAGGTCGTCGATCAGCAGCAGGTCGGCCGAGCGCAGCCGCATCTTGAACGCAAAGGTGTCGCGGGCGCGAAGGGCGGCGACGAAGTCGAACATGAAGCGTTCGGCCGACATCGCGATCACCCGCGCGCCGGGGACCGCCGCCATGAAGGCGTGGCCGATGGCATGCATCAGGTGGGTCTTGCCCTGCCCCGTGCCGGCATGAAGGAACAACGGGCTGAAGCGGACCGCGCCGGGCTTTGCCAGCTGCTTGGCGGCGTTGAACGCCACCTTGTTCGACGCGTCCACGACGAAGCGGTCAAAGGTGTAGCGCGGCTCCAGCGCGGGGCGCTCGACATCGCTGGCCGGCGCGGCGGGCGCAGCCACGACGACGGGCGCTGCGACGGGCACCGCGGTCAGCGACACCACGGCGGCGCCGGCGCGCGCAGGCGCCGTCTCGATCTCGACCGAGCGGATGTCGGGCAGGATTGCGCGAAACTCGCGGAACAGCCGCTCCGCATAATGGCTACGCACCCAGTTGGTGGCAAAGGCCGACGGCAGGGTCAGGCGAACGCGATCGGGATCGCCCGCCTCGTCGAGCTGCATCGGCTTCAGCCACTGGTCGAACAGGCGGACGCCGGCGGACTCGCGCAGGTTGGCGCGCACCCGCGCCCATGCCCTTGCCAGGTCACTGCCTTCGTCAGTTGTTCGATGTTGTGACAACGGCACGCGCACCCTTCCTCGGGCCGCGACACGGGTCGCAGCCACAGATCGACAAAGCAAAAATGTCCCCCGATGTGGCCCCCGCCACGGTCGGCTACGACGATGGTCAAATGAGCGCCGCAGGCAGACAGCCGCGGCGACTGACAATGGTTTAGGAACAGCCGCGTGAGTCGATCAAGTCCGGCTCGTGCCGCATTTTTGAAATATACCTCCTTGACTCGATCCGGCCCGCCCAAATCCGTCGAAAAACGCACAAGTTGCTGTTTTTGCGATGAAAAACCGAAACGACGCAAAATCCGCGACGCGCGAATCGCGAGATTTCCTAGCCTTTCGAAACGGACCCGTTTCGTTCCAGCAGCGGGGTCGCCGCGTACAAAATGGGTCCGCCGACGAAGGCCCGATCCTTGCTTGTGGCCGGGCGGTCATCCAGGCCTACGTAGTCACCCCAGGGTCACCAGCGCCTTCACGAATCCGCCCGGCTTGTCGCGAGTCGCGGCCAGCGCCTCATCGAGCTGATCGAGCGTGTACCGCCCGGTGTAGAGCGGCGTCGGATCAAGGCGCCCGCTTGCCACCAGATCGATCGCCTCGCGCAATCCGCGCAGCTGGACCGCCGGGTCACGCTCATGCGCGTTGACGACGTCGATCCCCTTCCAGTTCCAGTTCTGGACGTTCACTTGCCGCGGTCCGTCCTGGTGATAGCCGGCGATCACCAGCCGCCCGCCGAATCCGACGAGCTCGCCCGCCAGGTCGAGCGGCCATTGCTTGCCCACCGCCTCGATGACGCGCGGGCAGAAGGTGCCGCCGGTCAGTTGCCCGATCTGGCCGATGATCTTGTAGTGATCGATCATCGGCACGGTCACCTCGGCGCCGAAGCGGCGCGCAAGCTCCAGCGATTCGTCGCGGCGCGAGATCGCGATCACCCGCGCCCCTGCTTCGCTCGCCAGCCGGGTCAGGACCGCACCAAGGAACCCGATGCCGATGATCGCCACCCACTGCCCCGCCTCGATCTGCGACCGGCGGAAGATGTTGACCGCGCAGGCGATCGGCTCGCCGGGGAAAGGCTGCCCGTCGAGCGCCGACGGCAGTGGCACCACCTTCTCGACCGGCGCCACGTCATAAGCGGCAAAGGCGCGTTCGGAGAGCATCGCGACCCGCGTGCCGATCGCAATGTCGGCGCCGCTGCCCACCGCATCGACGACGCCCCACGCCTCATGGCCAAGGCCACCCGGCGCGCCCGGCCAGCTCGACCATTCCTGCCCCTCCCACGGCTCGACATTGGACGCGCACACGCCGCACCCCTCGATCCGCACGCGCACCTCGCCCGCGCCCGGCTGCGGCACGGGCACCTGCTCGACGCTGATCTTGCCGGGCGCCTGGAGCACCGCTGCCTGCATCATTTCCGTCACGATCCATTCCGCCTTTCGTTCGACCCTACGTGATCGATGTTGGTGTTCTTCGCCAGCCGACGCGCACATGACCCGCACGCTGCGCGAGAATATCGAGCGGCTGAACGCGCGGGCCGAGCAACAGGCGAGGAACGCGCCCCTGGGCGACCGGCTGGCCGACGCGATCACGCGCTTTGCCGGGTCGATGCGCTTCGTCGTGCTCCACGCCATCTTCTTTGGCAGCTGGATCGTCTGGAACCTCGGCTGGATCCCTGGCCTTGCGCCGTTCGACCCGACCTTTGTCGTGCTGGCGGTGGAGGCATCGGTCGAAGCGATCTTCCTGTCCACCTTCGTGCTCATCTCGCAGAACCGGATGGCGGCGGTGGCCGATCGGCGCCGTGACCTCGACCTCCACGTCTCCTTGCTCGCGGAACATGAACTGACCCGGCTGGCCGGAATGGTGGAGCGGATCGCGGTCAAGGTGGGCGCGGAAAGCGATCCCGAGATCGAGGAGATCAAGCGCGACATCTCGCCCGAGCAGGTGCTCGACTTCCTCGACAAGAAGGACAGCGACTAACGCCCGTCATCCGGCGTGGACGTTGAGCGCAAGCAGATGCCCGCCCCAGTCGCCCACCACCAGGCTGGTGATCGACCCCGGATCGACATCGAACGCCAGCATCCGGTCGAGCGATAGTCCCAGATAATGCGCGACGACGCCGCGGATGATGTCGGCATGCGAGACGCAGACGATCGCCCCCAGCCAGTCGGCCTGCGCCAATCCTGCGAGGTGCGTCACCGCGCGCGCCACGGCATCGGCCATCCGCTCGCCGCCCGGTGTCTGCCCCACGGCGCGCTGTTCATTCCAGCGCGCCCACTGCGGATCATCGGCCAGATCGGCAATCGCCTGCCCTGTCCAATCGCCGAAATCGAGCTCGTCCAGGGCATCCGCGACGAACGGCTGTCCCAGGCCGAAATGCTCCGCGATGACCGCCGCCGTCTCCATCGTGCGCCGCTGGGGGCTGGTCTCCACCCGCACCACGTCGGTCAGCCGCCGCGCCGCCCAGGCGGCCTGCTCGCGTCCGACCGGCGCAAGGCCGAGCGGACTGCCACGCCCGGTGAGCACGCGCCCTGCTTCGACATGGGCGCCGTGCCGCACCAGATGGATCGTCGCTGCCACCGCCCCCGTTTCAACCTTTGTTGAAGATGCGACCTGAACGGGCCGCGCCGGCCCCTGTTCCGCGCAAACCGATTAACCTGCGTCAACAAGTAGTTGAGGAAGCGAAATTAACGGGAACCAAGGGTAGATGAAGATGTTCAAGCTCCGGTGGGACCGCTCCTAAGCGGGCGAAAACTCAAAACAAAAATACAAAGCGGGGACCAATGAGCGAACATGTTCTCATCACGGGCGGCGCCGGTTTCATCGGCCGCTTCGTCACCGAAGAATTGCTCCGCCGCGGTCACCGTGTTCGTATCCTCGACAATCTGCTGCCGCAAGTCCACGGCGATGGCGGCCGCCCCGCAAACCTGTCGCCCGAAGCGGAACTGATCGTCGCGGATGTGCGCGATGGCGATGCGGTGGCGAAGGCGCTCGACGGGATCGACAGTGTCGTCCACCTCGCGGCCGAAGTCGGCGTTGGCCAGTCGATGTACGAGGTGGAACGCTACACCTCGGTCAATGACGTCGGCACGGCTGTGCTCTTCGAGCGGCTGATCGACAATCCCGTCCGCCGCGTCGTCACCGCCTCCTCGATGAGCATCTATGGCGAGGGGCTGTATCGCGACGCGGACGGCCATCTGGTGGAGGATGCCGCGCGCGGCATGATCCGCGATGGCCAGCGGCAATGGGATCCGACCGACGCGCACGGGCGCCCGCTCACCCCCGTCGCGACGCCCGAGACGAAGCGCCCGGCGCTCTCCTCGATCTACGCGCTCAACAAATATGTGCAGGAGCGCACCACCCACATCATGGGCGCGCCCTACGGCATCGAAAGCGTCTGCCTGCGGCTGTTCAACGTCTATGGCCCCGGCCAAGCGCTCTCCAACCCCTATACGGGCGTGCTCGCGATCTTCGCCTCGCGCCTGCTCAACAAGCAGCGCCCGATGGTGTTCGAGGATGGCGAGCAGCGCCGCGACTTCGTCCATGTCGGCGATGTGGCGCGCGCCTTTGCCGAGGCGCTGTTCCTGCCAGAGGCGGTAGGCGGCACGTTCAACGTCGGGTCAGGCAAGGACCGCTCCGTCACCGAAGTGGCCGAGGCGCTGGGCCGCGCTATGGGTCAGAATGACGCATCGCCGGAAATCGTCGGCAAGGCACGCGTCGGCGACATCCGCCACTGTTTCTGCGACACGTCGCTGGCGGAGCAGCAGCTCGGCTTCCGCGCCACCGCCGACTTCGAGACCGAGCTCGCCGTGCTGGCCGACTGGGTGGCGCAGCAGACCGCTGAGGACCGCGTCAGCCATGCGCGTGCCGAGCTCGAGAAGCGCGGGCTGGTCGCATGACCGCGGCTTCCCAGGGAGCGGACGGGCGCCCGATCCTGGTGACCGGCGGCGCGGGCTTCATCGGCAGCAATATCGCGCACCGGCTGGCCGGCGAAGGCCACCGCGTCATCGTCTATGACGCGCTCGTGCGCGAGGGCGTGAAGCGCAACCTCGAATGGCTGACGGCGAACCATGGCGAGCGGATCGACGTGCGGATCGCCGACATCCGCGACGAGGCGGCGATGACCGAGGCGGTTCAGGCGTCGCAGACGGTGTTCCACATGGCGGCGCAGGTCGCGGTGACCACCAGCCTCACCGATCCGCGCGCCGATTTCGCGATCAACATCGCGGGCACGTTGAACGTGCTGGAGGCCGCGCGCCTCGCGCCGCAGCCGCCGGCGGTGATCTTCGCCTCGACCAACAAGGTCTATGGCGATCTGGCCGACCTTGCCTTTGACGAAACCGCCAACGGCTACCAGCCGGTCGATCCGCTGGTGAACGCTTACGGCATTGGCGAGAAGCGCCCGCTCGATTTCCACACGCCCTATGGCTGCTCCAAGGGCGCGGCGGACCAATATGTCCTCGATTACGCGCGCAGCTACGGCATCCCCGCCGCCGTCCTGCGGATGAGCTGCATCTACGGCGAACGCCAGATGGGCACCGAGGATCAGGGATGGGTCGCGCACTTCCTGATCCGCGCGCTCGAGGGGCGCACGATCGACATCTATGGCGACGGCCATCAGGTTCGCGACATCCTGGAGGTGGGCGACGCAGTCGACGCCTATGTCGCGCTCTGGCAGCAGATCGACCGCCACACCGGCCAAGTCTTCAACCTGGGCGGCGGGCCCGACAATGCCGTCAGCCTGCGCAACGTGCTGGCGGAGATCGAGGCGGTTGTCGGCTACCCGGTCGACCTGCGCTTTGGTGATTGGCGCGCGGGCGACCAGCGTTATTTCGTCGCCGATCGCCGCGCGGTCGATGCCGCACTCGGCCTCGCGCGGCCCGCCGACTGGCGCACCGGCCTGCGCCGCCTTGCCAGCTGGCTCTCGGCCGAGCGCGGTCTTGCGCTGGGAAGCTCCCCTTCGCTCAAGGTGGCGGTGTGACTCACCGTCCGCGCCGTATCCTGATGACGGTCGATGCGGTGGGCGGCGTCTGGCGCTACGCCGTCGATCTCGCCGGCGCACTGGGCGACACTGGCATTGAGACGGTGCTTGCCGTGCTTGGCCCCGCGCCCTCGGAAACGCAGCGGGCGGAGGTCGCGGCGCTCCGCCGGGTCACCCTCGTGGAAACGGGGGAACCACTCGACTGGCTGACCGATGATGCCGTTGCCGTCCGCCACGCCGCGGCGACGATCGCGGCGCTGGCGATCCGCCACCGCGTCGATCTGCTCCATGTGAACCAGCCAGCCCTGATCCCCGGCCTCACCGGTGACCTTCCGGTCGTGGCGGTGGCGCATGGCTGCGTCTCGACCTGGTGGGAAGCCGCCCGCCCCGGCACGCCGCTCGACCCCGCCTTCGCCTGGCATCGCGCGCTCGTTGCCGACGGGCTGCGCCGCGCCGATTGCGTGGTCGCGCCGAGCGAGAGCTACGCCCACACGATCGCGCGCCATTACGGCCTTACCGCCGCGCCGATCGCCGTCCACAACGGCCGCACGCCGCCGTTGGTCGCGCCGGTCGCCACGCGGCATATCGCCTTCACCGCCGGCCGCCTGTGGGACGAGGTGAAGCGCACGCCGCTGCTTGATGCCGCCGCCGGCCGGCTCGCTGTCCCACTCTATGCCGCCGGTCCCACCCGCGCGCCGCATGGTGCCTCGGTCCCGGTCGAACATCTCCACCTGCTCGGCGAACTGACGCCGGACGGCATCGGCGCAATGCTGGCGGCACAGCCCGTCTTCGTCTCTGCCGCTTCGTTCGAACCGTTCGGGCTGGCGGTGCTGGAGGCGGCGCAGGCCGGCTGCCCGCTGATCCTGTCGGACATCGACACCTTCCGCGAGCTGTGGGACGGCGCGGCGCACTTCGTCGCCGGCGATGATCCCGCCGCCTGGGCCGATGCCATTGCCGAGGTAATGGGTGACGATGCCGAGCGCGCCCGCCTCGCCGATGCCGCGCTCGCCCGCGGCGCGCATTTCACCGTCGGCGCGACCGCAAAGGCGATGCGCGCCCTCTACACTGACGCACGAAGAGCCGCGGCCACCGGCGAGAACCCGGCCGGCACCAGCGAAAGGGTCGCCGCATGAAGATCATCTATTTCACCCACAGCTTGGCGTCCTGCTGGAACCACGGCAACGCCCATTTCCTGCGCGGGGTGCTGAGCGAGCTGGTCGCGCGCGGGCATGACGTGGTCGCCTATGAGCCAGAGGGCGCGTGGAGCCTCGCCAACCTCCTGGCCGACCATGGCGAGGCGGGGCTTGCGGCGTGGCGCGAACGCTATCCCGAGCTGAGCACGACCACCTACGATCCCGCGACCCCGGCCGACCAGCTTACCGACGGCGCCGATCTCGTCATCGTGCATGAGTGGAACGACCATGGCCTCGTCGCCGCGCTGGGCGATCAGCGCAAGCGCGGCGCGCACCACACCCTGCTGTTCCACGACACGCACCACCGCGCGGTGAGCGAGCCCGAGGCGATGCGCGCCTATGACCTCAGCGGCTATGACGGCGTCCTCGCGTTCGGCGAGACGCTGAGCGAGATCTACCGCGACTGGGGCTGGGGCAAGCGCGTCTGGACCTGGCATGAGGCGGCCGACCTGCGCCGCTTCCACCCGCCCGAGGTGGAGGGCGAGCGTTCCGGCCTCGTCTGGATCGGCAATTGGGGCGATGGCGAGCGTACCGAGGAACTGGAACGCTTCCTGTTCGCCCCGGCGCAGGGCGCGAAGCTGCCGCTCGACATCTATGGCGTGCGCTACCCGGCGGAGGCGCTGACCACGCTGGACCGCTACGGCGTGCGCTATCACGGCTGGGCGCCCAATGCGGCCGCGCCCGATATCTTCGCCCGGCATCTCGCCACCGTGCACGTGCCGCGGCGCTATTATGCCACCATCCTGCCCGGCATCCCCACGATCCGCGTGTTCGAAGCGCTGGCCTGCGGCATCCCGCTGGTGTCGGCACCGTGGGACGATGCGGAGGGGCTGTTCACCCCGTGGCGCGACTATCTCGTCGCCCGCGACGGCGCGGAAATGACTCGGCACCTCACCGCGCTGCGCGACGATGCTGGCCTGCGCCGCTCACTCGCCAGGCACGGCCTCGCCACGATCAAGGCACGCCACACCTGCGCGCATCGCGTCGACCAGCTGCTCGCCATCGTCGCCAGCCTGCGCTCGCCCGAACAGACGAAGGACGCCGCATGAAGATCGCCTTTTACGGCTCAAGCCTCCTGTCCTCCTATTGGAACGGCGCCGCGACCTATTATCGCGGCATCCTGAAGGCACTGGCGGCGCACGGTCACCAGATCACCTTCTATGAACCCGACGCCTTCGACCGGCAGTCGAACCGCGACATCGAACCGCCCGAATATGCGACCTCGATCGTCTATCCCGCGACGCAGGAGGGCCTGCGATCGGTCCTGGCCGAAGCGCACAAGGCCGATGTGGTGGTGAAGGCCAGCGGCGTCGGCGTGTTCGATGCGGAGCTGATCGCCGGCATCATCGACCATGCGCGCGCCGACGCGCTCAAGATCTTCTGGGATGTCGACGCCGCCGCAACGCTGGACGAGATCCGCGCCGATCCCGCCCACCCCGTCCGCGCCGCGCTGCCGCAGCTCGACATGGTGCTGACCTACGGCGGCGGCCCGCCGGTGGTCGAGGCGTATGAGGCGCTGGGCGCGGCGCGCTGCATCCCCGTCTACAACGCCGTCGATCCCGACACGCACCACCCGGTCGCGCCCGATGATCGCTTCGCCTGCGACCTCGCCTTCCTCGGCAACCGCCTGCCCGATCGCGAGGCGCGGGTGGAGCAATTCTTCCTCGCCGCCGCCGCCGCGCTGCCCGAACAAAGCTTCCTGATCGGTGGCAGCGGCTGGCACGACAAGCACATGCCGGCGAACGTCCGCCACCTCGGCCATGTCGGCACGGCGGACCACAACGCCTTCAACTGCACGCCCCGCGCGGTGCTCAACATCGCGCGCGATTCGATGGCGGCAGTCGGCTTCTCCCCCGCCACCCGCGTGTTCGAGGCGGCCGGTGCCGGCGCCTGCCTCATCACCGACTATTGGGAGGGGATCGAACAATTCCTGATCCCGGGCGAGGAAGTGCTGGTCGCCCGCACCGGACAGGACGTCGCCGATCTGCTGGCGGACCTCACCACCGAGCGCGCCCGCGCGATCGGCGAGGCGGCGCGCCGCCGCGTCCTGGCCGAACACACCTATGAGCTGCGCGCGCGGCAGGTCGACGATCTGCTGCGTGCCCATGCCGCCGCGGCGAAGGTGGCGGCATGAAGCTCGTCGTCCTTGGCCTCAGCCTCGGCTCCTCCTGGGGCAATGGCCACGCCACCACCTGGCGTGCGTTGCTGTCGGGGTTCGCCGAACGCGGCCACGACATCCAGTTCCTCGAGCGCACCGTGCCCTGGTATTCCGGCGACCGCCGCGACCTGACCGATCCCGATTTCTGCCGGCTCGATTATTATGCCGACCTCGCCGACCTCGCGACGTGGCGCGACGCGATTGCCGGGGCGGACGCGGTCATTGTCGGTTCCTACGTGCCGGAGGGCGTTTCGATCGCCCGCTACGTGCAGGCGACGGCCCGGGGCGTCACCGCCTTCTACGACATCGACACCCCCGTCACGCTGGCGAAGCTCGACCGCGGCGACCATGAATATCTCTCGCCCGAGGTGATCCCCGGCTTCGACCTGTACCTGTCCTTCACCGGCGGCCCGACGCTGGAGCGGATCGAGCGCCAATATGGCGCCAGGGCCGCCCGCGCGCTCTATTGCACCGTCGACGCGACCCGTTACCAGCCGCAGGACACGCCCAAGCGCTGGGCGCTCTCCTACCTCGGCACCTATAGCGACGATCGCCAGCCGACGCTGGAACGGCTGCTGATCGAACCGGCGCGCCGCCGCCCCGACCTTCAGTTCGCCGTCGCCGGGCCGCAATATCCCGACACGATCGACTGGCCGGCCAACGTCACCCGCATCGATCACCTGCCGCCGGCCGACCACCCGGCCTTCTACAGCCAGTCGCGCATGACGCTGAACGTCACGCGCGCGGACATGATCGCCGCCGGCTGGTCGCCCTCGGTCCGGCTGTTCGAGGCAGGCGCCTGTGGCACGCCGATCCTGTCCGATCGGTGGGAGGGCATCGACGATCTCTTCGTGCCCGGGCGTGAGATCATGCTCGCCGACACCACCGAACAGGCGCTCGCCGCGCTGGAACAGGATGCCGCCGCGCTCGGCCATGCTGCGCGTGATCGCGTGCTCGCCGCGCACACCGCGTCGCACCGCGCCGCCCAGCTCGAAGCCTACATCAACGACGCCACCCGCCCCCAACCCAGCCGGAGCAAGCCCCGCATGGACACCAACGACGCGCCCGTCACTCTGGTCGCCGGCGGTGCCGGCTTCATCGGCTCGCACCTGTGCCAGGCGCTGCTCGCGCGCGGCGAGCATGTCGTCTGCCTCGACAACCTTCAGACGTCGCGCGCGACCAACGTCGATGATCTGATCGGCCACCCGCGCTTCACCTTCGTCAAGGCGGACGTGATCGAGAAGCTGCCCGCGACGGTCACCGCGCTGACCCGGCGGATCACGCGCGTCTACAATCTCGCCTGCGCCGCCTCGCCGCCGCATTACCAAGCCGATCCCGAGCATACGATGCTGACCTGCGTCGTCGGCACCGATCACTTGCTGCGGCTGGCCGAGCAATCGGGCGCCCGCTTCCTCCTCACCTCCACCAGCGAGGTCTATGGCGATCCGGAGGTTCACCCCCAGCGCGAGGATTATCGCGGCGCGGTCAGCTGCACCGGCCCGCGCGCCTGCTATGACGAGGGCAAACGCGCTGCCGAAGCGATGGCGCTCGATTTCGCGCGGCTCGGCCGGGCGGACGTTCGCGTCGCGCGCATCTTCAACACCTATGGCCCGCGGATGCACCCCGACGATGGCCGCGTCGTCTCCAATTTCATCTGCCAGGCGCTCACCGGCGATACGATCACGGTATATGGCGACGGCAGCCAGACGCGCAGCTTCTGCTACGTCAGCGATCTGGTCGACGGGCTGATCCGCCTGATGGACAGCGAGACGGTCGGGTCGGAGCCGGTCAACCTGGGCAATCCGAATGAGATGACCGTATCCGACCTCGTGACGCGGATCGTGGCGCTGACTGGCACCACCGCGCAGGTCGACTATCATCCGCTGCCCGTCGACGATCCCCGCCGGCGCAAGCCGGACATCACCCGCGCCCAGACGATGCTGGGCTGGGCGCCGCTCGTCCCGCTGGAGGAAGGGCTGTCGCGCACCTGCACCTGGTTTGCCCAGGAGCTGCGCCAGGCGGATCGAATGCCGCTGCTGTCGGTTGCCGCCGAATAAGGAGAACAGCCATGGACAAGCGCGCAACGACTGAAACCAAGCGGCCCAACCTGTCGACCGAGCATCAGGACGAGGGGGACGCGATGCGGCCCTCCGACACGCTCGACAAGGGGCAGCCCAACGAACATACGATCAAGCGCAAGACATCGCTCACCCGCAACGAATAGCGCTGGGTCGCCGGGCGGACCAACATAGGTGAGGACAATCACCCGCCGCCCGGCCTTTTCCAGCCGAAAACAACGTTTTATCGTTGCTTTTCAATGCTTGCCCATTTCGATTGCGGAAACGACCGGGTGGTCATAGGTCTTTCGCGACAATGACCACCAATCCCACCCCACACCTGCTGGCGATGGAGACCGAACGCCGGTCCCAGCTGCTGCTGAACGCGGTGAAGGATTACGCCATATACCTGCTCGACACCGCAGGTTCCGTGGTCAGCTGGAACCCCGGGGCGGAGCGGTTCAAGGGCTACACCGCCGATGAGATCATCGGTGAGCATTTCTCGCGTTTCTACACGCCGGAGGACCGCGCCACCGGGCTTCCGATGCGCGCGCTTGAGACCGCGGCGGCGGAGGGAAAGTTCGAATCCGAAGGCTGGCGGCTGCGCAAGGACGGCACCCGCTTCTGGGCCAATGTCGTCATTGATCCGGTCCATGACGAAGACGGTACGCTGATCGGCTTTGCCAAGGTCACGCGCGACATCAGCGACAAGAAGGAGGCGGAACGCGCGCTGTTCCGCAGCGAGCAGCAATTCCGCCTGCTGGTGCAGGGCGTGCGCGATTACGCCATCTACATGCTCGATCCCGACGGCAATGTGTCGAGCTGGAACGCCGGGGCGCAGGCGATCAAGGGCTATACCGCCGAAGAGATCATCGGCACCCATTTCTCCCGCTTCTACATCCCGGCCGATCGCGACCGCGGCGAACCGGCCAAGGCGCTGCACACCGCGCTGATCCACGGCACCTTCGAGAAAGAGGCGCTGCGCCTGCGCAAGGACGGCACGACCTTCTGGGCGCATGTCGTCATCGATCCGATCTACGACGATGCCGGCGCACTCACCGGCTTCACCAAGATCACGCGCGACGTGACCGAGCGGCGCCGCGCGCAGGAGGAACTCGACACCGCGCGCGAGGCGCTGGCGCACAGCCAGAAGATGGAGGCGATCGGCCGGCTGACCGGCGGCGTGGCGCATGATTTCAACAATCTGCTCACCGTCATCCGCTCCTCGGCCGACCTGCTGCAACTCCCCAACCAGAGCGAGGAAAAACGGCAGCGCTATATCGCCGCCATCGCCGAGACGGCGGATCGCGCGGCGCAGCTCACCGGCCATCTGCTCGCCTTCGCCCGGCGCCAGCCGCTCGAACCCGAGACGTTCGCGGTCGGTGATCGCGTGCTCGGCCTCGAACGGCTGATCATCACCACCGTCGGCTCGCCGGTCCGGGTCGAGGTGGAGGTGGCGGACGACGCCGGCTGCGTCACCGCCGATCCCAACCAGTTCGAATCCGCGGTGCTCAACATCGCGATCAACGCGCGCGACGCGATGCCTGACGGCGGTGTGCTGCGGATCACCGCGCGCAACGTCACGCACGTTCCTTCCGTTCGCCGCCACGCCGCGGTCGATGGCGATTTCGTCGCCGTCGACATCAGCGACAGCGGCACCGGCATGGATGCCGAAACGCAGGGCCGCATTTTCGAGCCCTTCTTCACCACCAAGGCGGTCGGCCGCGGCACTGGGCTTGGCCTCAGCCAGGCCTATGGCTTCGCCAAACAATCGGGCGGCGAGATCAGCGTGCGCAGCACGCCCGGACACGGCAGCACCTTCACCATCTACCTGCCCCGCGCCGCCGCCGCGCCGACCGCGGAGCCGCTCACACCGGCGGTGCTTCGCCACGCGCTGCCGACGCAGCGGGTGCTGATGGTCGAGGATAATGAGGTGGTCGGCCGCTTCGCCCGCACCCTCCTGGAGGAACTGGGCCAGACGACGACCTGGGCGACCAACGGCGAATCCGCGCTTCGGCTGCTGGAGGAATCGAACGGCGGTTTCGATCTCGTCTTTACCGACGTGGTGATGCCCGGGATCAGCGGGATCGACCTTGCCAAGGAAGTGGAACGCCGCTGGCCGCATTGCCGCGTCGTGCTGACCAGCGGCTACAGCCACGTTCTGGCCGAGGAGGGGAACCACGGCTTCCCGCTGCTGCGCAAACCCTATTCGCTCGACAAGCTGATGAGCGTGCTGGGCGTCGCCCCGGCGGCAAAGCTCGCTTCCTGACCAGCGCGTCCGCCGCGCCTCACCCCCCGGCGTCGCGAATCGTTTCCATCACCACGAAGGTCGATGTGCTCGAGACATTGGGCAGCGTCGAGATACGCTCGCCCAGCACCGCGCGATAGCTGCGCATGTCGGCGGTGCGGACCTTCAGCAGATAATCGAAGTGGCTGGCGATCATATGGCATTCCTCCACCTCGGGAATAGCCAGCACGCCCTGCCGGAATTCCTCCAGCGCCGCCTCGCGCGTGTCGGACAGCTTCACCTCGGTAAAGGCGACATGCCCCTGACCCAGCCGCGCCGGGTCGATCACCGCCCGAAAGCCGCGGATGATCCCGCGATCGGTCAGCCGCTTCAGCCGCACCTGGCACGGCGTCTTGGACAGCCCGACGCGCTTCGCCAGCTCGGTGACCGACAGCCGCCCGTCGGCGCGCAGGATCTGGATGATCTTTCGGTCGAACGGGTCGAGTTCTTCCGGATCAAAGGGCGAAACGTCCATCCACAGCCTCAATGACAAGCCAAAGCGTCTGAGACAGGCCATATCATAAGTCGGATCGCCCGGACGAGCCTCACTATATAGCGGCCATCAACTTTCCGGACTGAGACCATGGCCGATCTCCCCCCGCTGTTCGCCGATTTTTCCCCGCCGGTCCGCGCCGCGACGCCGCTGCGCGCCGCGATCACCGCCGCCACCCGCCTCCCCGAGCCGGAGGCGCTGGCCCCCCTCCTCGACGAAGCGACGCTGCCGGAGGAGACAAAGGCCAGGGCGCTCGCGACCGCGACCAAGCTGATCACGGCACTGCGTGCGAAGCACAAGGGCACCGGCGTCGAGGGTCTGGTGCAGGAATATGCCCTTTCCAGCCAGGAGGGCGTGGCCTTGATGTGCCTCGCCGAGGCGCTGCTGCGCATCCCGGATGACGACACGCGCGACGCGCTGATCCGCGACAAGATCGCTGGCGGCGATTGGCGCAGCCACATCGGCGACGGCCGCTCGCTATTCGTCAACGCCGCCACCTGGGGCCTGGTGGTGACGGGCAAGCTTACCAACAGCGTCAACGACCGCGGCCTCGCCGCCGCGCTTACCCGCCTGATCGCGCGGGCCGGAGAACCCGTCATCCGCCGCGGCGTCGACATGGCGATGCGCATGATGGGCGAACAGTTCGTCACTGGCGAGACGATCGACGAGGCGCTGAAGCGCGCCCGCCCGCTGGAGGCGCGCGGCTTCGGCTACAGCTACGACATGCTGGGCGAGGCCGCGACCACCGCCGCCGATGCCGACCGCTATTACCGCGACTATGAAACGGCGGTGCATGCCATCGGCAAGGCGTCCGCCGGCCGCGGCATCTACGCCGGCCCCGGAATCTCGATCAAGCTGTCCGCCCTCCACCCCCGCTACGCCCGCGCCCAGGCCGACCGCGTCATGGGCGAGCTGCTGCCCAGGGTCCGCGCGCTCGCGCTGATCGCCAAGGGCTATGACATCGGCTTCAACATCGACGCGGAGGAGGCCGACCGCCTCGAACTCTCGCTCGACCTTCTCGAAAGCCTCGCGCTAGACCCCGCGCTGGCGGGGTGGAACGGCCTCGGCTTCGTCATCCAGGCCTATGGCAAGCGCGGCCCCTTCGTCATCGACTGGATTGTCGACCTCGCCCGCCGCGCCGACCGCCGCATCATGGTCCGTCTGGTCAAGGGCGCTTATTGGGATGCCGAGATCAAGCGCGCGCAGGTCGACGGCCAGTCGGACTTCCCCGTCTACACGCGCAAGATCCACACCGACATCTCGTACCTCGCCTGCGCCCGCCGCCTGCTCGCGAACCGCGACGCGGTGTTCCCGCAATTCGCCACCCACAATGCGCAGACGCTGGCGACCGTCCACGCCATGGCCGGCCCCGACTTCACCATCGGCGATTACGAATTCCAGTGCCTCCACGGCATGGGCGAGCCGCTGTATGACGAGGTGGTCGGCGCGGATAAGCTCAACCGCCCCTGCCGCATCTACGCCCCGGTCGGCACGCACGAGACATTGCTCGCCTATCTCGTCCGCCGCCTGTTGGAGAACGGCGCCAACAGCTCGTTCGTGAACCGCATCGCCGATCCCGAAGTCTCCATCGCCGATCTCGTCGCCGATCCGGTCGCGATCGTCCGCGCGGCCGACACGCCGGGGCAGAAGCACGCCGCGATCGCGCTCCCGGCCGATCTCTACCCCCGCCGCCGCAATTCGGACGGCCTCGACCTCACCGACGAGCGCACGCTCGCCGCATTGGCCGCGACGTTGCAGGCCGGCGCCCACAGCAACTGGCGCGCCGCCCCCAATGATGGGCAGGGCACCCCCCGCCCCGTGCTGAACCCCGCCGACCACCGCGACACCGTCGGCACCGTCGTCGAGGCAAGCCCCGAGCAGGCATCGGCCGCCGCGCGCACCGCAGCCGCCGCCGCCCAGTCATGGGCCGCCACCTCCCCGGCCGACCGCGCCGCCATCCTCGATCGCGCCGCCGACACGATGCAGGCGCGCATGGCCGAGCTGATCGGCCTGACCGTGCGCGAGGCCGGCAAGTCCGTCCCCAACGCCATCGGCGAGGTGCGCGAGGCGATCGACTTCCTGCGCTATTATGCCGATCAGGCGCGGCGCGGCTTCGGCCCCGCGCACCAGCCGCTCGGCACCGTCACCTGCATCAGCCCGTGGAATTTCCCGCTGGCGATCTTCACCGGGCAGGTCGCCGCCGCGCTCGTCGCGGGCAACGCCGTGCTGGCGAAGCCGGCCGAGGAAACCCCGCTGATCGCCGCGCAGGGCGTCGCGATCCTCCACGCGGCCGGCGTCCCCGCCGACGCGCTTCAGCTCGTCCCCGGTGACGGATCGATCGGCGCCGCCCTCGTCGCCGCGCCCGAGACGGCCGCAGTGATGTTCACCGGCTCGACCGAGGTCGCCCGCCTCATCCAGCGCGAACTCGCCACCCGCGTCTCAGCGGATGGCGCGCCGATCCCGCTCATCGCCGAGACGGGCGGCCAGAACGCCATGATCGTCGACAGCTCCGCGCTCGCCGAACAGGTGGTGGCGGACGTCATCGCCTCCGCCTTCGACAGCGCCGGCCAGCGTTGCTCGGCGCTGCGCATCCTGTGCCTGCAGGAGGAGGTCGCCGACCGGATCCTCACCATGCTGCGCGGCGCGCTGCAGGAGCTGCGCATCGGCCGTACCGATCGGCTGGCGGTCGACATCGGCCCGGTCATCACCGCCGAGGCGCAAGGCAACATCACCCGTCACATCGCCGCGATGCGCGACCGCGGCCACAAGGTCGATTCGCTCCCGCTCGGGGAGGCGACCACGCACGGCACCTTCGTCGCCCCGACGATCATCGAGCTACCCGATATTGCCGAGCTTCAGCGCGAGGTATTCGGCCCGGTTCTCCACGTCATCCGCTACAAGCGCAGCGGGCTCGACGCGCTGATCGACCGAATCAACGCCACCGGCTATGGCCTGACCTTCGGCCTCCACACCCGCCTCGACGAGACGATCGCCCATGTCACCGCGCGGGTGAAGGCGGGCAATCTCTACATCAACCGCAACGTCATCGGCGCCATCGTCGGCGTCCAGCCCTTCGGCGGCCGCGGCCTGTCGGGCACCGGGCCCAAGGCGGGCGGCCCGCTCTATCTCGGCCGGCTGGTGCGCGGCGCGATCGAGGCGCCCGCCGGCACGTCGACGGCAGCCGATGCCGCCACCCGCGACCTCGCGCTCTGGCTGGAACAGCGCGGCGACGAACCCGCCGCCACCCGCGCCCGCGACATTGCCGCCGCCTCCCCGCTCGGCCTTGAGGCGGAGCTCGACGGCCCGGTGGGGGAGCGCAACCTCTACGCCCTCCACCCGCGCGGCCGGATCCTGCTGCTGCCTGAAACCAGCGCCGGGCTGATGGCGCAGCTCGCCGCCGCGCTCGCTACCGGCAACGACCTCGTGGTCGACGCCGCTTTCCGGGCCGATCTGCCGGCCCCGATCGCCGCCCGCGTCCGCTGGACCAGCGACTGGTCCAACGACGGCCCCTATGCCGGCGCGCTGATCGAGGGCGACGCCGCGCGCGTGCGCGACCTGCAACAGCGAATCGCCGCGCTCGACGGTCCCATCGTGCTGACGCAGGCGAACGACTATCGCCTCGAATGGCTGGTCGAGGAGGTGTCCACCTCGATCAACACCACCGCGGCCGGCGGCAACGCCAGCCTGATGGCGATGACCTGAGCCGCGGCATCAACCACACGCATGGCGGGGCCGCGCGGGACTGGATTTTCCCGCGCGACCCCGCTATGCGCGCGCTCTTCCAGGTAAATCGCTGGAACGCTTGCGGGAGGGTGCGGCAACGCGCCCGCGACGACCGCTAAACTTAAAGAGAGTGACATGGCGAAGAAAATCACAGGCTATATCAAGCTGCAGGTGCCTGCCGGCGCTGCAAACCCGTCGCCGCCGATCGGCCCGGCGCTGGGTCAGCGCGGCGTGAACATCATGGAATTCTGCAAGGCGTTCAACGCGCAGACCGCTGACATGGAAAAGGGTTCGCCCCTCCCCACCGTCATCACCGTCTACGCCGACCGCTCGTTCAGCTTCGAGACGAAGACGCCGCCGGCGACCTTCCTCATCAAGAAGGCGCTGAACCTGAAGTCGGGCTCGAAGGAGCCGGGCAAGACCAGCGCGGGAACCATCAAGCGCTCGCAGCTCGCCGAGATCGCACAGGCCAAGATGAAGGACCTGAACGCGAACGACATCGACGCAGCAACGAAGATCATCGAAGGCTCCGCTCGCGCGATGGGCCTCCAGGTTGTGGAGGGTTAATCCCATGGCGAAGCTCACGAAGAAGCAGAAGGCGATCACGATCGACCGCGAGAAGCTGCACGGCGTCGACGAGGCGATCAGCCTCGCCAAGTCGGGTGCGACCTCCAAGTTCGACGAGACGATCGAAGTCGCGCTGAACCTCGGCGTCGATCCGCGTCACGCTGACCAGATGGTCCGCGGCGTCGTCACGCTGCCCAAGGGCACCGGCAAGACCGTTCGCGTCGGCGTGTTCGCCCGCGGCGCAAAGGCTGAAGAGGCACTGGCTGCCGGCGCCGACGTCGTCGGTGCGGAAGACCTGATGGAAACCATCCAGGGCGGCAAGATCGACTTCGATCGCTGCATCGCGACCCCGGACATGATGGGCATCGTCGGCCGTCTCGGTAAGGTTCTGGGTCCCAAGGGCCTGATGCCGAACCCGAAGCTCGGCACCGTGACGATGAACGTCGCCGAGGCGGTGAAGGCTGCCAAGGGCGGCCAGGTCGAATATCGCGTCGAAAAGGCCGGTATCATCCACTCGGGCATCGGCAAGGCAAGCTTCCCGGCCGAGGACCTGCGCGCGAACTTCGACGCGCTGGTCGACGCGGTGGTCAAGGCCAAGCCGGCCGGCGCCAAGGGCAAGTACGTCCGCAAGGTCGCGATCTCCAGCACCATGGGTGCGGGCATCAAGATCGACGTGGCGGAAGTCGCTTCGGCCTGATCCGACGTTTCAGTTAGCGTAACGAAGAAGGCCGGGGGGCAACCTCCGGCCTTTTTTGTTGCCCGCTGCCGCCGGCGGCATGGCCCGCGTGAACCCATCCGTTGCCGAGGCGTTACGAACCGCATGAGCGAGGGCACCATCGCTGCGCCCTGGTGGAAGCGCGGCGTCATCTATCAGGTCTATCCACGCTCCTTCGCGGACAGCGATGGCGACGGCATCGGCGACCTTGCCGGGATCGAGGCGCATCTCGATCATATCGCCTCGCTCGGCGTCGACGCGATCTGGCTCTCGCCGATCTTTCCCTCGCCAATGACCGACTTCGGCTATGACGTCGCCGATTACACCGGCGTAGAGCCAATGTTCGGCGACCTCGCCGCCTTCGACCGCCTGCTCGCCGCGGTCCATGCGCGCGGGCTGAAGCTGCTGCTCGATTTCGTCCCCAACCATTCCTCGACCCAGCACCCCTGGTTCGTCGAAAGCCGCGCCAGCCGTGATAATCCGAAACGGGACTGGTACATCTGGCGCGATCCCGCGCCGGGCGGCGGCCCGCCCAACAACTGGATCAGCGACATGGGCGGCCCGGCGTGGGAGCTCGATCCCAAGACCGGCCAATATTATCTCCACACCTTCCTGAAGGAGCAGGCCGACCTCAACTGGCGCAATCCTGAGGTCGTGGCGGCGATGACCGACGTGCTGCGCTTCTGGCTCGACCGCGGCGTAGACGGCTTCCGCATCGACGTGTTGTGGCACATCGTGAAGGCGCAAGGCCTGCCGGACAATCCGCCCAACCCCGACTGGCGCGAAGGGATGGCGGAGAAGCTGCGCCTCATTCAGCTGAACTCGACCGACCAGCCCGAGGCTTATGACTTGGCCCGCCAGTTCCGGGAGCTTGCCGACAGCTATGGCGAGACCTTGCTGGTGGGGGAGATCTTCCTGCCGCTCGATCGCCTGATGCGCTGGTACGGCCCGGCGGATCAGCCCTACGTACAATTGCCCTTCAATTTCGAGCTGATCGAAAACCCCTGGGATCGCGACACGCTGGCCGCGCTGATCGCCAGCTATGATGCCGCCATTCCCGAACATGGCTGGCCCAATTGGGTGATCGGCAGCCACGATGCGCCGCGCATCGCTGCGCGCGTCGGGGAGCGCCAAGCCCGTGTCGCCGCCATGCTGCTGCTCACGCTGCGCGGCACCCCGACACTCTATCAGGGCGATGAAATCGGCATCGGAAAGGTCGATATCCCGCCCGACCGGATCCGCGACCCGCAGGACCTGCGCCAGCCCGGCATGGGTCTCGGCCGCGACCGCTCGCGCACGCCGATGGCCTGGGATGGCTCGCCCAACGCCGGCTTTTCCACCGCCGAGCCGTGGCTGCCGCTCCACCCCGACTGGCGCACCCGCAATGTCGCGGCGCAGGAGGCGGACCCCGCCTCGATGCTCTGGCTCTACCGCCGCCTCCTCGCCGCGCGCCGCGCCAGCCCCGCGCTGTCACTGGGCAGCATGACGCTGCACGCCGCGCCGCCCGACGTGCTCGCCTATGAGCGCCGCCATGGCGACGAGCGGCTGCTGGTCGTCCTCAATCTCGGCAGCACAGCGCGCGACGTGGCGCTGCCCGATGCCACCCGCCCCGGCCGGATCATCGTCGCCACCGGCACGCGGGCAACCTTCGACGGCACGATCGATGCCGATGAAGCCTATGTCGTGGAGCTACTCGCCTGATGCGCATTGCCATGTTGTCGTCGATCTCCTGGCCGACGCCGCCGACCGGCTATGGCCCGTGGGAATTGGTGACCAGCCTCTTGACCGAGGCACTGGTCGCGCGCGGCGTCGACGTCACGCTTTTCGCCACGCAGAATTCGCGCACCGCCGGCAAATTGGAAGGCGTCGCCCCGCGCGGCTATTCGGAGCCACCGCACCTCGACGCCAAGGTGTGGGAGGCGATGCACATCGCGCATTGCATCGAGCGCGCGGGCGATTTCGACCTCATCCACAACCAGGCCGATTTCATGCCGCTCGCCTGGTCGCGCCTGATCGACACGCCGATGCTGACGACGATCCACGGCTTTTCCTCCGAACGGATCGTGCCGGTGTACCAGCGCTATGACGATCACGTGCATTACGTCTCGATCAGCGACGCGGATCGCCACCCCTCATTGCGCTATGCCGCGACGATCCATCACGGCATCCCCTTGGGCGATTTTCCCTTTGACCATGCTGGTGGCCAGGACCTGCTCTTTTTCGGCCGAATTCATCCGGATAAAGGCCCCCACGCCGCCATTGCCGCGGCAAAGGCGGCCGGCAGGCGGCTGGTCATGGCGGGCCTCGTGCAGGACCAGGGGTATCACGAACGCGACGTCGCGCCGCACATCGACAACGACCGCGTCGTCTTCCGCGGCGTCGTCGGCGGCGAAGAACGCACCCGCGCCTTGGGCCAGGCCAGCGCCCTCCTCCACCTCATCGGCTTCGACGAACCCTTCGGCCTCTCGGTGGTGGAGGCGATGGCCTGCGGCACCCCCGTCATCGCCTACAATCGCGGCTCGATGCCCGAGCTGATCGAACATGGCGTCACCGGATTCCTCGTCGACACGCTGGACGAGGCGGTCGCCGCGATCGAGCGCGTGGGGGAGATCGACCGCGCCACCTGCCGCGCCCGCGTCGCCGAACGGTTCAGCGTCGAGCGCATGGCGGACGATTACATCGGGCTATATCAACAGCTTATCGGCTGATCGCATTTCTCACCGCAGGACGTGACAAGGCTTCTCCCGCCCGCGACAATGCGCGCAAAGGAGAGCGTACCCCATGCCGCATTACGGCGACTTGCAGACCCAGATCTATGGCGCCGGCCTTTCCGGCATCGTCCCCACCTACCCGGTCGATTTCGCGACGCTGGAAAAACGCGCGCAGTCCGCGCTGCCGCCGCATGTGCTGACCTATGTCCAGGGCGGCTGTGGCGACGAATATACCCAGGACGAGAACGCCCGCGCCTTCCGCCACTGGGGCATGGTGCCGCGGATGATGGTCGACGCGACGCACCGCGACCTGTCGGTCGATCTGTTCGGGCTGAAGCTGCCTTCGCCTTTGTTCATGGCCCCGATCGGCGTCACCGGCATGATGACGCAGGACCAGCATGGCGATGTGGCCGCGGCGCAGGCCTCGGCGATGACCGGCGTTCCGCTGACCGCCTCAACCCTCTCGAACGATCCGCTGGAGGACGTGAAGGCCGCCTGCGGCGAGACCCCGGCGTTCTTCCAGCTCTACACGCCGCGCGACAAGGAACTGGCCGAAAGCCTCGTCTCCCGCGCGGAAAACGCCGGCTACAAGGCGATCGTCGTCACGCTCGACACCTGGGTGACTGGCTGGCGGCCGCGCGATCTCAACCCGTCCAACTTCCCGCAGCTGCGCGGCCATGTGCTGCAGAATTACTTCGTCGACCCTCGCTTCCGCCAGATGCTGGGCGGCAGGGCACCGGAGGAGGATCTGCGCACCGCGATCGGCACCTGGGGCGCGACGTTCGGCAAGGTGCTGACGTGGGACGACATGGCTTGGCTGAAATCGATCACCAAGCTGCCGATCGTGCTGAAGGGGATCTGCCATCCGGACGACGCGCGCCGTGCGATCGATACCGGCGCGGATGGCATCTACGTTTCCAACCACGGCGGACGGCAGGCGAACGGCGGGATCGCGGCGATCGACATGCTGCCGGAAGTGGCTGACGCGGTGGCGGGGCGCGTGCCGGTGCTGTTCGATTCGGGTATCCGGTCGGGCACCGACGTGGTGAAGGCCATCGCCTTGGGCGCGGATGCGGTGGGCGTTGGCCGGCCCTATTCCTACGGCCTGGCACTGGGCGGTGCGCCGGGCTGCGCGCACGTACTGAAATGCATCCTCGCCGAGGCGGACCTGCTGATGGCGGTCAACGGCTGGCCGACGCTGAAGGCGGTGCGTGAGGCGGGGGCAATCCGCACCGATCGCTAGCAACGGGAAAGGCGTCATCCTCGGCAGCGCGAGGATGACGCCCTCCTGAAGATCAGATCCCGACCAGCCCGCCATCCTCGCGGGTGATCACGATCGTCGCCGAACGCGGGCGGCTGGCGCTGGCCGAAGTGCCACTCTGCGAGGCCGGCCAGTTCGACGTGATATTGTCCGGCCCGCCATTCTCGCCGGGGTGCTGGATGTTGACGAACAGGGCCTTGCCGTCGGGCGTGGAGGTGATGCCGGTGATCTCGCACTCCTTAGGACCGACCAGGAACCGCTTGAGCGTCGCGCCCGGCGCCTTGCCTACCCGCGTCGTCGCCGTGCTGGTGCCCGCCGGCGTCGCATTGTTCACGGTCTTCGTGCCGCCATCACCCACGCGCCCCGGAATGGCGGCGAGCATCTGGTTGTTGGTCACGTCGGTAAAGGCGCCATCGTCGGTCTGCAGCCACATCACCGGGCTTGCCCCCTGACCTGCGACGTTCGACGGCAGGCTGAACCACAGGCCATCAGGCGAAGAGAAGTCGTTGCTGTCGTCCAGCCCCGACAGATTGATATTGTCCTTGTTGAGGTCGCTGCCGGCACCAAAGGCATAGACGTCCCAGGTGAAGGCCGCCGCCTCGGTCGTGTCGCCATTTTCGCGCAGGCGGATGACATGGCCGTTGACGTTCCCCGCACTGTTGTTGCGCCCGTCAGTGCGCGGATCGACATAGGCGCGCGGGTTGGTGGCATCGGTGCGCGCCGGGCTGCGCGAGGAATTGTTGGTGAGCGTGCAATACATCTCGCCGTTCGCCGGGTTCACCGCGGTCCATTCCGGTCGGTCCATCGGTGTCGCGCCCAACAGGTCCGCGGCAAGGCGCGTGTTGATCAGCACGTCTGCCTGATCCGCGAACGGATAGGTCGCATTGCCGCTGGTCAGCGGCCCGCTGCCGAACGTGAGCGGCAGCCACTGCCCGCTGCCGTCGGCGTTGAACTTCGCGACATAGAGCGTGCCGGCGTCGAGATATTTGTCGCCCACCGCGAGGCGATCGGCGGCATTGGCGTCGCTGGCTGCCCAGGGGGTGCTCGACACGAACTTGTAGATATATTCGTTCTGGGCGTCGTCCCCCATGTAGAAGGCCGGCCGTACGCCGGCGACCATCCGGCTCGGCTCCACGCCTTCGTGGTTCATGCGGCCGAGCGCGGTGCGTTTACGCGGCGTGGACTGGGGATTGTACGGGTCGATCTCGACGATCCAGCCATATTGGAATGGCTCGTGGCGGAAATCGGCCGTGCCATCGGCCGCCGCGTCCGCGGTCGCCGTCGCATTCCATTTGCGGAAGATCGTGCTGCTCGCGTCTGCCGGGGTCACCGTCGTCCAACCGTAATTGCCCGCCCGCCCCTCACTGATGCCATAGCGCGCCAGGCTGACATTCTCCTTCGCGCGCCCCGCGCCGCTGCGCACCGCGGCGTCCCCGCGGTCCCGCCGGAAATAGCCGGCCCAATTCTCCTCCGCGGTGGCATAGGTGCCCCACGGCATCATCCCGTTGGCGCAATTGTTGATCGTGCCGCGCCCCTGCGTCCCGTCCTTTGAATAAGCGGTGCGCAGCAGCGGGTTGCCGCGCGCGGGGCCATTGAAGGTCATCGGGGTATTCGGCGTGATGCGGCGGTTCAGCGCCGATGACTGGACATAGCTCCAGGCCGACGCGCCGCGCGTCACCTCGATCACCGACACGCCATGCGCCTCGATCTCCTTGATCGCTTCCGCCTCGGGCCGCACGCCGCCGGTGATCGTCTGCCCCCGCGGGTGAAGATAGCCTTCGGTGATATTCTCGTGATTGAGCACCAGCAGCCCGCGCGTGCTGCCCGCCGCATCGCGCGTCGCGCCTGTCGCAGCGAGCCCGAAGAAGCTCATGCCATCATGATGATCGCCCGCGCGCGCCGCGAAGTTCGTGTCGGTCCCGTCATTGGCATAGGCCGACGTGCTGGCGTTGATCGGGTCGCCCAGCCGGTAGAGCACGGTCACCAGATAACCGGCGGGCACCGTCACCAGATCGTTGCGATTCTTCGCCACCGCGACGAAATCCAGCGTCGCGGGCGTCACCGTGATCGTGGTGTCAGCGGTGGCGCTATCGCCGAGGCCGCTCGTTCCGGTGAAGCGGAACACCAGCGGCGTCGACGCGCTCACGGCCGGAGCGATGAAGGTCACGCTCGCGCTATTGGCGTTGTTCAGCGTGACCTGCGGCCCGCTCACCTGCGTCCAGCGCACCGATTGCGCCGCGCTGCTGGCGGTACCCCGAAGCGTGACCGTCTTGCCCGCGCTCACGCTCGCGGCCTGGCCGGACGAGACCGTGATCGGCTCTACCGTCACCAGATCGCCGTCGTCGTCGCACCCGGCCAGCAGGACACCGCCGAACACGGCCGTGGTCATCGCGGTCAGGCCGCCGCGCAACGTCTGCCGCCGCGAATAGCGTCGCGCGATCAGATCGCTGAGATGCTGGTTGGCGCTGCCGTTCGTGTCGATGTCACCGTCGTCATAGACGAAACGCGATTCGTTCATCTTCTTCCCCCCAGAGGCGTGATCGTTTCCGCACCTCTGCCGGGGATGGATGACGCGGCCGTGGCGTCACGGCGTCCGATCGGTTGCACTTCTGTGGTAGTTTGACGACACTTGACCCGCGCGCGGATTCCGCTAGGGAGCGCGACTTGTCATGGCCCCGGCCGTGACGCCGTCCGAGACAGCGGGTGGGCCCTGGCGCCCTTAATTCCCCGCCGAGACGGGGACAGGATTTTGCCGCAGCGCGCCCGCGTGCTTCGGTTTGCCGCACCGCTTACGGGATCATTCCCGCGCCGTGCGACTGCTTCCCATTCCCCTTCGCTGGACAACCGTATGCGGTATCTGCCGCATGCGGATCGTAACCGGCCGCAGCCTTCGGGACGCGGCCAAAGTGTGGAGAATGGCATGGATCGTGCTGAAAAGGCCCAAGCCGTCGCCGAACTCAAGCAGACCTTCTCCGAGGTCGGCGTGGTGGTCGTCACCCGCAACCTCGGCCTCACCGTCGCCCAGTCGACGCAGCTGAGGACGAAGATGCGCGAGGCCGGTGCCGTCTACAAGGTCTCGAAGAACAAGCTTGCCAAGATCGCGCTCGATGGCACCGACTATGACGGCCTTGGTGAATATTTCACCGGCCCGGTCGGTCTCGCGACCTCGGTCGACCCCGTTGCGGCTGCCAAGGTGGCCGTGGACTTCGCCAAGACGACCGACAAGTTCGAGATCGTCGGCGGCGGCATGGGTGCGACCAAGCTCGACGTGGAGGGCGTGAAGGCGCTCGCTACGATGCCGTCGCTCGACGAGCTCCGGGCGAAGATCGTCGGTCTCATCGTGGCCCCGGCCACCAAGATCGCGACCATCACCCAGGCGCCCGCCGCGCAGATCGCGCGCGTGCTTGCAGCTTACTCGGAAAAGGAAGCCGCCTGATCCTTCAGGCAGCATCGTTTCATCTGAACGTTTCAAAGGAAGTATATCATGGCAGACCTGAACGCGCTGGTTGACCAGCTGTCCGAACTGACCGTCCTCGAGGCGGCTGAGCTCTCGAAGCTCCTCGAAGAGAAGTGGGGCGTCTCGGCCGCAGCAGCGGTTGCAGCAGCTCCGGCAGCTGGTGGCGGCGCAGCTGCTCCGGCCGCTGAAGAGAAGACCGAGTTCGACGTGATCCTCACCGGCGACGGTGGCAAGAAGATCAACGTCATCAAGGAAGTCCGCGCGATCACCGGCCTGGGCCTGACCGAAGCGAAGACCCTCGTTGAGGGCGCGCCGAAGCCGGTCAAGGAAGGCGTGTCGAAGGACGAAGCCGAGAAGATCAAGAAGCAGCTGGAAGAAGCCGGCGCGACCGTCGAGCTCAAGTAAGCAGCGGCGCGGGGCGGGCCTTCTGGTCCGCACCGCGTTCGGCCCTCGGGCCACGATTGCGAGGAAAGGCGGCTTTTCTAAGGGGAGCCGCCTTTTCTTTTGCGTGATGCCCGGAGGCAGAGAGCGAGGCCCGGCGCTGGATCAGCGCACGCGCGTCGGCCTCTTGGGCTCAGGCACCGGCGCGCCCGCTCGTGTGCCAGCCGCCAGCATCTGAACAGAGTGCTTTCCGCAGCCCGTCAGCGGCGCGCGACAATCCCTTGAGCGAGCCTGCCACCTGTCGGCAGCAGCGACGTCGACCGCCTCAGCGGCCAGTGCGCGGGCGTACGCCGATCGTGTCGAACATGCGCGACGGCTGGTCGAGCCAGAACGGCCCCAGCTTCGCCTGCCCGGCACGCTCGATTCCCAATGCGTGCACTGACGTCGTCTGTCCGCCGCTGTGAACGGCGCGGATCGCGACCACCGGCACAAACATCGGCCGATCCCCCGCCTGCAACACGGTGATCGCATCGCGCGGCATCGCGGCGACCGCACGGACGCGTCGTGATTCGCCCGGCATCAGGTCGAACGGCGGCACCGCCGGGCGACCGACCGGCTCGGCGAACATGGCGGCAAGCACCGCATCCTGCCCCGGCTGCGCGCTCGTCAGCCGAATCTCCACCGCCACGCCGCGCGCGGGCACGTCCGACGCGTTGCGCACCGTCACCGTCACATCGGCGGTCGCAGTCACCATGTTCAGCCCCGCACGGCTGACGGTCGGCACGTCGAGATCAAGCCGTGCGGCCGGCGAAGGCGCGACCGGCGCGGCGGGCGCCACGTCATCACGCGCGCGATCAAGGAAGCGCGGCTTGCCCGTGGGCGCAGCAGCAGCGCCGGCGGGCGCGACTGGCCGAACCGGCTCCACCGGCCGGGCGGGCTCCACCGCTGGAGCCGCCCGATCCGCCGGCACCCGATCGCGCACGCGCGCCCTGCGACGCCACAAATAAAGTCCCGCGGCAGCGAGCAACCCAAGGCCGATCGCCACCGGCCAGAACCAGGACGTCGGCTCAGACTCCGCCTCCGGCGCCTCACCATCAACGTCGACTGACTCTTCTGGCGTCGGCTCAACCGTCAGGTCGGGAGCTTCATCTGCCTCGCTGCCCGCAACAGGTGCAGCATCCGCGCCGACCGCGGGCGTTTCAACAAGCGTCGGCTGCTCATCGAGCACCGGCGCCGGCACCGGAGTCGGCGTAGCCAGCGGACTCGGCGCGGCGCGCGGCGACTCGGCGGGTTGCGGCGTGGCCGTCGCCCGCGGCGTCGGGGTGGCGCGCGGCGTCGGCGTCACGGTCGGCGTAGGGCGCGGCGCGGGTGGGCGAATGATCGGCGCCGCAGCGTTGGTCGCCGGCGCCTCGTCGGCCGGCCCGACCGGCGCGCTGGTCGGCGTCGGCGTCGGCTGCGAGGGCGGCAGGCTGAAGTTGCCGAGATCGGGGGTGCTCGGCGGCACGTCCTGCGCCAGCGCCGCACCACCGGCAAACGCAATCCACGCGCCCGCCACCAGCGCCGCGCGCCGCCCCTTCTTCGTCCCTGCCATCGTCATCGCGTTATCGTCTGAACCCTGAACACGGGGCAACGGAATCGCTGCCGCGCCGCCGCCTGTACGGCGGACCGGCCGCACCACCAAACGCCGCGTGGCAGGGTGTGGCAGCCTCTTCAGCATTTACCGCCCGATATCAGGCCTCCGACCCATTGCGGTCCCCAGGTCCGGTTGACGGAGGGCGACCCCTCACCTATATCCGGCCGGCTACCACAGCTTCGGGAAATGACATGGCGTCGCGCACTATGTCGAACGGATTGGAGCAGGTGGGTTCATAAGACGCTGCAAGGCTGCCGTTGGTTCCGGATCCGGAACATGACGCGCGGCCTTTTGGCGTCTTGTCCTGCGCCCGGACGAATTAGACCAAGGCAGACAGCTACATGGCAACCAAGGCGATCGAAGGCGGCACCGCAAAGCGCCGCATCCGCAAGGTTTTCGGCAACATCCACGAAGTGGTGCAGATGCCGAACCTGATCGAGGTGCAGCGCGAAAGCTACGAACAGTTCCTGCGGTCCGACCCGTCGATCGGCTATGTCTCGGGCCTCGAGAAGACGCTGCGCAGCGTCTTCCCGATCCGCGACTTCGCCGGCACCGCGGAACTCGACTTCGTGAACTACGAGCTTGAGCCGCCGAAGTTCGACGTCGAGGAATGCCGCCAGCGCGGCATCACCTATGCCGCGCCGATGCGCGTGACGCTTCGCCTGATCGTGTTCGAGGTGGATCCCGAAACGGAAACCCGCTCGGTGCTCGATATCAAGGAGCAGGACGTCTACATGGGCGACATGCCGCTGATGACGGAGAACGGCACGTTCTTCATCAACGGCACGGAGCGCGTGATCGTCAGCCAGATGCACCGCTCGCCGGGCGTCCTCTTCGATCATGACCGCGGCAAGACCCACGCGTCGGGCAAGTATCTCTTCGCTGCCCGCGTGATCCCGTATCGCGGTTCGTGGCTCGATTTCGAGTTCGACGCCAAGGACATCGTCAACGTCCGTATCGACCGTAAGCGCAAGCTGCCGGTCACGGCGCTGCTCTACGCGCTCGGCCTCAACAGCGAGGAAATCCTCAACCACTTCTACAACCGCGTCACGTATGTGCGCGGCGAGGGTGGCTGGCGCATTCCGTTCGCGGCCGAGAACTGGCGCGGCGTGAAGCCGACGTTCGACCTGGTCGACGCGAATTCGGGCGAAGTGGTGTTCCCGATGGGCACCAAGGTCACCCCGCGCGCCGCCAACAAGGCGGCGAAGGACGGCCTCACCGACCTCCTCATCCCGACCGAGGAAATCTACGGCCGTTATTCGGCCTATGACCTCATCAACGAGGGCACGGGCGAAATCTACGTCGAGGCGGGTGACGAAATCGGCCCCGACAATCTGGAGAAGCTGGACCGTGCGGGCATCGACCGTATCGAGCTGCTCGACATCGACCATGTCACGACCGGTCCGTGGATCCGCAACACGCTGAAGGCCGACAAGGCCGAAGAGCGCGAGCAGGCGCTGTCGGACATCTATCGCGTGATGCGCCCTGGCGAGCCGCCGACGCTGGAAACGGCAGAGGCGCTGTTCGCCGGCCTGTTCTTCGATCCGGACCGCTACGACCTGTCGGCCGTGGGCCGCGTGAAGCTGAACATGCGCCTTGACCTCGATGCCGAGGACACGGTGACGACGCTGCGCACAGAAGACATTCTGGCGGTCGTGAAGACCCTGGTCGATCTGAAGGACGGCAAGGGCGAGATCGACGACATCGACAACCTCGGCAACCGCCGCGTGCGTTCGGTGGGCGAGCTGCTCGAGAACCAGTATCGCGTCGGCCTGCTGCGCATGGAGCGCGCGGTGAAGGAGCGCATGAGCTCGGTCGACGTGTCGACCGTCATGCCGAACGACCTCATCAACGCGAAGCCGGCGGTCGCCGCGGTGCGTGAATTCTTCGGCTCGTCGCAGCTGTCGCAGTTCATGGACCAGACCAACCCGCTGTCCGAAGTGACGCACAAGCGCCGTGTCTCGGCGCTCGGGCCGGGCGGTCTGACGCGTGAGCGCGCGGGCTTCGAGGTTCGCGACGTTCACCCGACGCACTATGGCCGTATCTGCCCGATCGAGACGCCGGAAGGCCCGAACATCGGTCTGATCAACTCGCTGTCGACCTTCGCACGCGTCAACAAATACGGCTTCATCGAGACGCCGTACCGCCGCGTGGTGGACGGCAAGGTGACCGGCGAGGTCGTGTACCTCTCCGCCATGGAAGAGCAGAAGCACACCGTTGCGCAGGCGAACGCCGAGCTCGACGCCGAAGGCCGCTTCACCGAGGAACTGATCTCCGCCCGTCAGGCCGGCGAATTCCTCATGGCGCTGCCCGAGACGATCACGCTGATGGACGTGTCGCCCAAGCAGCTCGTGTCGGTCGCCGCCTCGCTCATTCCGTTCCTGGAAAACGACGACGCCAACCGCGCGCTCATGGGTTCGAACATGCAGCGTCAGGCCGTGCCGCTGGTGAAGGCGGAAGCGCCCTTCGTCGGCACCGGCATGGAAGAGACCGTTGCGCGCGATTCGGGCGCTGCGATCTCGGCCCGTCGCGCCGGCATCGTCGACCAGGTCGACGCCAGCCGTATCGTGATCCGCGCCACGGGTGAGGTCGATGCCGGCAAGTCGGGCGTCGACATCTACTCGCTGATGAAGTTCCAGCGTTCCAACCAGTCGACCTGCATCAACCAGCGTCCGCTGGTGAAGGTGGGCGACGTGGTCAACGCGGGCGACATCCTCGCCGACGGTCCGTCGACCGAGTTCGGTGAGCTCGCCCTCGGCCGCAACGCGCTCGTCGCGTTCATGCCGTGGAACGGCTACAACTACGAGGACTCGATCCTCATCTCCGAGCGGATCGTGAAGGACGACGTGTTCACGTCGATCCACATCGACGAGTTCGAGGTGATGGCCCGCGACACGAAGCTCGGGCCCGAGGACATCACGCGCGACATCCCGAATGTCGGCGAGGAAGCCCTGCGCAACCTCGACGAGGCGGGCATCGTGTACGTCGGTGCCGAGGTCGAGCCGGGCGACATCCTCGTCGGCAAGATCACGCCGAAGGGCGAAAGCCCGATGACGCCGGAAGAGAAGCTCCTCCGCGCCATCTTCGGTGAAAAGGCCAGCGACGTGCGCGACACCTCGCTTCGTCTGCCGCCGGGCGTTGCCGGTACGATTGTCGACGTTCGCGTCTTCAACCGTCACGGCATCGACAAGGACGAGCGCGCGATGGCGATCGAGCGCGAGGAGATCGAGCGCCTGAAGAAGGACTCGGACGACGAGCGCACGATTCTCAACCGCGCCACCTGGTCGCGCCTGCGCGAGATGCTGATCGGCCAGACCGCGACCGCGGTGCCGAAGGGCGGCCCCAAGAAGGGTGCCGTGATCGATCAGGACACGCTCGACAGCGTCGACCGCCACGAATGGTGGAAGTTCGCGGTCGCCGACGACAAGGTCCAGTCGGATCTCGAGGCGGTGAAGGCGCAATATGACGAGGCCGCCAAGCTGATCCGGGAGAAGTTCGAGGATCGGCGCGAGAAGCTGGAGCGTGGCGACGAGCTGCCGCCGGGCGTGCTGAAGATGGTCAAGGTGTTCGTTGCGGTGAAGCGCAAGCTGCAGCCGGGCGACAAGATGGCCGGCCGTCACGGCAACAAGGGTGTCATCAGCCGCATCCTGCCGGTGGAGGACATGCCGTTCCTCGCCGACGGGACGCCGGTCGATCTCGTGCTGAACCCGCTGGGCGTGCCGTCGCGCATGAACGTCGGTCAGATCTTCGAGACGCACCTTGGCTGGGCCGCCCGCGGCCTGGGCCAGCAGATCGCGCAGCAGCTGGAGGAATGGCGTGAGGCCAATCCGGATGCCACCCCGGGCGCCATGCCCGAGGCGGTGAAGGACCGGCTGAAGACGATCTACGGCGACCATTATGTCGACGAGATCGAGGCACGTGACGCGCAGGGCATCATCGAGCTGGCGACCAACCTGAAGCCGGGCGTTCCGATGGGCACTCCGGTGTTCGACGGTGCGGTGGAGCAGGACGTCGCCAACATGCTCGAGCTGGCGGGTCTCGATCCGTCGGGTCAGTCGGATCTGTTCGACGGGCGCACCGGCGATCAGTTCGACCGCAAGGTGACGGTGGGCATCATCTACATGCTCAAGCTCCACCACCTCGTCGACGACAAGATCCACGCACGTTCGATCGGGCCGTACAGCCTCGTCACCCAGCAGCCGCTGGGCGGTAAGGCCCAGTTCGGTGGCCAGCGCTTCGGCGAAATGGAGGTGTGGGCGCTGCAGGCTTATGGCGCGGCGTACACGCTCCAGGAGATGCTGACGGTGAAGTCCGACGACGTGGTCGGCCGCACCAAGGTCTATGAGGCGATCGTCAAGGGCGACGACACGTTCGAGGCCGGCATTCCGGAGAGCTTCAACGTGCTCGTCAAGGAAATGCGTTCGCTGGGCCTCAACGTCGAGCTGAAGAGCATGGAAGACGCGGACGACGGCGATCTGGCCGAGGCGGCTGAGTAACAGCACCGCTCCGACGATCGACCATCCCTCCCCTAGCCCCTCCCGCCCGCGCGGGAGGGGGAAGAGGTAGAAAAATGAACGAACTTACCAATTTCGCGAACCCGGTCGCCAAGCCGGAGACCTTCGACCAGATCCAGATCGGCATTGCGTCCCCGGACCGCATCCGCTCCTGGTCGTTCGGCGAGATCAAGAAGCCCGAGACGATCAACTATCGCACGTTCAAGCCCGAGCGTGACGGCCTGTTCTGCGCGCGCATCTTCGGTCCGATCAAGGACTACGAATGCCTGTGCGGCAAGTACAAGCGCATGAAGTACAAGGGCATCGTCTGCGAGAAGTGCGGCGTCGAGGTCACCGTCTCGAAGGTTCGCCGCGAGCGCATGGGCCATATCGAGCTCGCCGCCCCAGTCGCGCACATCTGGTTCCTGAAGTCGCTGCCGTCGCGCATCGGCCTGCTGCTCGACATGCAGCTGAAGCAGCTCGAGCGCGTGCTGTACTTCGAAGCCTATATCGTCATCGAGCCGGGCCTCACCCCGCTCGAAAAGTATCAGCTCCTCACCGAGGATGAGCTGCTCGAGGCGCAGGACGAATATGGCGAGGACGCCTTCTCTGCCGGCATCGGCGCAGAGGCCGTGCGCATCATGCTCGAGAGCCTGGATCTCGAAGGCGAGAAGACCGCGCTGCTCGAAGAGCTGGCGACGACCAAGTCGGAGCTGAAGCCCAAGAAGATCATCAAGCGGCTGAAGGTCGTCGAGAGCTTCCTGGAATCGGGCAACCGTCCGGAGTGGATGATCCTCGAGGTCGTGCCGGTCATCCCGCCCGAACTGCGCCCGCTGGTGCCGCTCGATGGTGGCCGCTTCGCGACGTCGGATCTCAACGATCTGTATCGCCGCGTGATCAACCGTAACAACCGTCTGAAGCGGCTGATGGAGCTGCGTGCGCCGGACATCATCGTTCGCAACGAAAAGCGCATGCTGCAGGAAGCGGTCGACGCGCTGTTCGACAACGGCCGCCGCGGCCGCACGATCACGGGCGCCAACAAGCGTCCGCTGAAGTCGCTGTCCGACATGCTCAAGGGCAAGCAGGGCCGCTTCCGTCAGAACCTGCTCGGCAAGCGCGTCGACTATTCGGGCCGTTCGGTCATCGTGACCGGTCCGGAGCTCAAGCTGCACCAGTGCGGCCTGCCGAAGAAGATGGCGCTCGAGCTGTTCAAGCCGTTCATCTACGCACGTCTCGACGCCAAGGGTCTGTCGATGACCCTGAAGCAGGCGAAGAAGTGGGTCGAGAAGGAGCGCAAGGAAGTCTGGGACATCCTAGACGAGGTGATCCGCGAGCACCCGGTTCTGCTGAACCGCGCGCCGACGCTTCACCGCCTCGGCATTCAGGCGTTCGAGCCCGTGCTGATCGAGGGCAAGGCGATCCAGCTTCACCCGCTGGTCTGCTCGGCCTTCAACGCCGACTTCGACGGTGACCAGATGGCCGTCCACGTCCCGCTGAGCCTTGAGGCGCAGCTGGAAGCGCGCGTCCTGATGATGTCGACCAACAACATCCTCTCGCCCGCAAACGGCAAGCCGATCATCGTGCCGTCGCAGGACATGGTGCTCGGTCTCTACTATCTCTCGATGGAGAAGCAGAACGAGCCGGGCGAAGGCATGCTGCTGGCCGACATGGAGGAAGTGCACCAGGCGTTGTTCAACGGCGCGGTGACGCTGCACACCAAGATCGTCAGCCGCGTTCCGCAGACCGACGAGGACGGCAACCAGTACCTCAAGCGCTACGAGACCACGCCGGGCCGTATGCTGCTCGGCGAGTGCCTGCCGAAGAGCCACAAGGTACCGTTCGAAACCGTCAACCGCCTGCTGACCAAGAAGGACGTCACCGACGTCATCGACGAAGTGTATCGTCACACCGGCCAGAAGGAGACGGTGCTGTTCGCCGACGCCATCATGGCACTCGGCTTCCGCCACGCCTTCCGCGCCGGCATCTCGTTCGGCAAGGACGACATGATCATCGCGCCGGACAAGACCAAGCTGGTCGACGAGACGCGTGAGCAGGTGAAGGACTTCGAGCAGCAGTATCAGGACGGCCTGATCACGCAGCAGGAGAAGTACAACAAGGTGATCGACGCCTGGAGCCGTTGCGGTGACCAGGTGGCGAACTCGATGATGAACGAGATCAAGGCCGTTCGCATCGACGAGGAGACCGGCCGTGAGAAGCCGATCAACTCGATCTACATGATGGCGCACTCCGGTGCGCGTGGTTCGCAGGCGCAGATCAAGCAGCTCGCGGGCATGCGCGGCCTGATGGCCAAGCCGTCGGGCGAGATCATCGAAACGCCGATCATCTCGAACTTCAAGGAGGGCCTGACCGTCCTTGAATACTTCAACTCCACCCACGGCGCCCGTAAGGGCCTCGCGGATACGGCGTTGAAGACGGCGAACTCGGGCTACCTCACCCGCCGTCTCGTCGACGTGTCGCAGGATTGCGTCATCGTCGAGGACGATTGCGGCACCGAGCGCGCGCTTGAGATGAAGGCGATCGTTCAGGGCGGCTCGGTCATCGCGTCGCTCGGCGAGCGTATCCTTGGTCGTACGACCGCGGAGGACATCGTCGAGGCGAAGACCGGCGAGGTCGTGATCCCGATCGGCACCCTGCTCGACGAGCCGATGGTGGCGAAGATCGAGGCGACCGGTGTGCAGGCCGTCAAGATCCGCTCGCCGCTGGTCTGCGAAAGCAAGATCGGCGTCTGCGGCAAGTGCTACGGGCGTGATCTCGCCCGCGGTACGCCGGTGAACATCGGCGAGGCCGTCGGCGTCATCGCGGCACAGTCGATCGGTGAGCCGGGCACGCAGCTGACGATGCGTACCTTCCACATCGGCGGCGCGGCGCAGCTCAACGAGCAGTCGAACCTCGAGGCGCCGGTCGACGGCACGATCGAGTATCGCGACCTGCGCATCATCGTCGACCAGCGTGGTCGCCGCGTGGTGCTCAGCCGCTCGGGTGAAGTCGCGATCGTCGACATGGATGGCCGCGAGCTGGCGGTGCACAAGATCCCGTACGGCGCGAATGTGCTGTGCGACGATGGGCACATCATCAGCGCCGGCGATCGCATCGCGGAATGGGATCCGTTCACCATGCCGGTGATCACGGAAACCGGCGGCACGGTGAAGTATCAGGACCTCATCGAGGGCAAGACGCTGACCGAGCAGGTCGACGAGGCAACGGGCATCGCCCAGCGCGTCGTGATCGAATATCGTGCAGCTGGCCGTTCGAAGGAGGATCTGCGTCCGCGCATCACCCTGCTCGACGAAGGCTCGGGTGAATCCGCCCGCTACATGCTGGCGCCGGGTGCGGTGCTGTCGGTCGACGACAACTCGGTCGTCTATGCCGGCGACGTGGTTGCCCGTGTCGCTCGCGAGTCCGCCAAGACCCGCGATATCACCGGCGGTCTGCCGCGCGTTGCCGAGCTGTTCGAAGCGCGCAAGCCGAAGGAAAATGCGATCATCGCGAAGGTCTCGGGCCGCGTGGTGTTCGGCAAGGACTATAAGGCGAAGCGCAAGATCGGCATCCAGCCCGAGGACGGCGGCGAGGTGGTGGAATACCTCATCCCGAAGTCGAAGGTGATCGACGTTCAGGAAGGCGACTACGTCAAGCGTGGCGACAACCTGATCGGCGGCAGCCCGGATCCGCATGATATTCTCGAGGTGCTCGGCATCGAGCCGCTCGCGGAATATCTCGTGTCGGAAATCCAGGAAGTCTATCGACTGCAGGGCGTGAAGATCAACGACAAGCACATCGAGACGATCGTTCGTCAGATGCTGCAGAAGGTCGAGATCACCGAAGCCGGCGACACCACCCTGCTCCCTGGCGAGCAGGTGGACCGTGCGGAGATGGACGAGGTCAACGCGAAGCTCGGCAAGAACGAGGCACCGGCCCAGGGCAAGCCCATCCTCCTCGGCATCACCAAGGCGTCGCTGCAGACCCGGTCGTTCATCTCGGCCGCGTCGTTCCAGGAGACCACCCGCGTCCTCACCGAGGCGGCGGTCCAGGGCAAGCAGGACACGCTGATGGGCCTGAAGGAAAACGTCATCGTCGGCCGGCTCATCCCGGCAGGCACTGGCGCGGGCATGAACCGCCTGCGCGTGGCGGCTTCCTCGCGCGACGCCGCGCTTCGCGCCCAGCAGAAGAAGCTGGCCGATGCGATGATCGTCGCGCCGTCCAGCGCGGAAGAACTGCGTGCGGCCGAAAACGCCCGCAGCCCGCGTGAGGACGTCGGCACCGGTGACGATCCGCTCGCCACCGTCGTCCCCTCGGGCGACGGCAGCGACGAGGCTGCCGGCGAGTATCTGAACGACTGATCGTTCGGGTCAGCCTGACACAATCAGCCCCGCCGGAGCGATCCGGCGGGGCTTTTTGTTTGAAAATACCCACAGCGGCGTCGACGTGCCGCGCCGGCGTCAACCGGGTACCGCAGCCGACCCGGCGAGCAGCCCGCCATCAATGCTGATCTCGGTCCCGGTGACATAGGTCGCCGCGTCCGACGCCAGCGTCACTGCCAGCGCGGCGACCTCGTCCGCCCTGCCGAAGCGCCGGAGCGGCGTATCGGCGACCAGCGCCGCCATGCGCGCCTCGCGCTCCGGCCCCTCCCCCAGCATTTGTTCCCACATCGTCGTCAGGATCGCGGCGGGGTGGATCGAATTACACCGGATCCGCCACCCCTGCTGGGCGCAATAAAGCGCCACCGTCTTGCTGTGATTGCGGATCGCCGCCTTGGAGGAGGCGTAGGCCGCAGCGCCCGGTATCCCAACCATGCCGGATCGCGACGAGATGTTGATGATCGATCCAGTCCCTGCGCCCTTCATCGCGCCGATCGCATAACGACAGCCAAGGAACGTGCCGTCCAGGTTCACCTGATGCACCGCCCGCCAATCGGAGAGGCTGGCATGTTCCGGATCGTGCGGCCCCGCATTGCTCTCAAATCCGGTCACGCCGGCATTGTTGACCACGACGTCGGCGACGGGAACCAGCTGCGCGAGCCGGTCCCAATCCTCCTCCTCGCGCACGTCGAGCGGCTCGAAACGGCAGCCGATCTCTGCCGCGGTCGCAGCGCCCGCCACCGCGTCCACATCAGTGACGAAGACGCGCGCGCCCTCATCATGGAAGCCCGCGGCAATCGCACGCCCGATCCCACGCGCCGCGCCAGTGACGACGCACGTCTTGTTCTTCAATCTTTGCATGAATGTTCTCGAAACAGAGTCCGGACGGCGGATCGCTCCACCAATCGATGTCTTTTGCCGCCTCAGCGGTGACGCTGGATCATCTCGAAAACTCCTGAACCTTGCCTGCTTCTACAGGAGAGCGCCGCGTGGAGCAATTTTCTCGCGCGCTCCACCTCCGTGAGCCCCGACGAGCCCCATCAGACAAACTGCTGGGCGAACAGGAAACAATTGGTGCTACGCTGGCACCTTCTCTCCGCTTTTTTGCGGGCCACGCCGGAGACGCTCCATGGGCATCAGCAAGGCACTCGCAGTCACCTTGGCGGCACAGCTTTCGAACCCAATGCTCCCGGCCGGCGCCATTCCCAGTCCTCGGTCGCTCCCGATTTCATCCACGCAGCCCGAACCTTCCCGGGCCTGTGCGGTCCCGCGCGGCTGGGAGGGGGTCGCTAAGCGCGAACCTCGATTTGTCATCTTTGGTGAAGTGCATGGAACGCAGCAGGCGCCCGCCTTCATCGGCGATCTCTCTTGCGCGCTGGCGGCGCAAGGCAAGAGGATCCTGGTCGCCGTCGAACACCCCTCCGATCTCAGCGCCGCCTACCAACATGCCTGGCGGCTGCCAGAAGCGGCGTTCGTACAGGCAGTGAGCAAGGCTGGCTGGGCGCAGATGGACGACGGAACCGGCAGCGAAGCGATGATGGCCCTACTGGTGCGCCTGTATCAGCTCGCGCGGCGCGGCGCAGCGATAGACGTAACGCCCTTCAACGGCATGAAGGACGAGGCGCAGGCGCAGCAATTCTCGCACCTGCCGGGTCAGGGGCCGCACGATGCGGCGCAGGCGGACAATATCCTGCGCGCCGCATCGTCCCGCCCCTATGATTATGTGCTCGTGCTGGTGGGTAACGTACATGCGCGCAAGCGGCCCGTGCACCATTCCGGCGTCACGTTCGACCCGATGGCGCGGCATCTGGCGCGGCATGGTCGTCTTGTGACCCTTGATATGGAGACGGCCGGCGGCACGGCATGGAGCTGCCAGATCAAGCCAGACTTCAAGCCTCAGCCGGGCACGCCCGTCACGTCAGACGCGGTCGTGTGCGGGCCTCACGCTGTCGGCAGGACCGAACAGCCCGACGGCCCGCCCTTTATCGCCCTGACCGATCCGCCCCCCGCTCACCACGCCGCCGATTACGACGGGACCTTCTGGCTGGGTCGTGTCCGCAGCTCTCCGCCGGCGGTCACACCCGACTAGAGCGCAGGCGCTGCCCCCGCGCGCGCCTTTGCGGTTGCCATTCATCGCGCAGCAGGCCCCAGATCACGCTGTCGCGCACGCCGATATGCGTGTGCCATTCCGCGCGCAGCAATCCCTCGCGCTGGAAACCGAGGTCCATCAAGAGCGCGATCGATCGCTGATTGTCGGGATCGGTATCGGCGAACACGCGCCGCGCGCCCTCGGCAAACAACAGGTCGATCAACGTGCCCACCGCCTCGCGACCATAGCCCTTGCCCGCGGCCGACGGTGCCAGGAGATAGCCGATCTCCATCACGCCGCGCCGCCGCTCCCCCGCGGCCAGCGTGCCGATCGCGCGGTCGCTCGCCTTCTCCACGATCACCCATTGCCGCCACTGGTCGTCGACGTGCGGGGTCACATAGGCGATCGTGTCCGCGACGCTCTCATGCGGCGGGCTCGACCAGAAGCGCATCACCCGCTGGTCGCGATAGGCTTCGTACAGCGCCGGCGCGTCGTCATGCGTCGGGGCCCGCATCAGCAGCCGCTCGCTTTCAAACGGGTCCGCCCTCATGCCGACGATCAACCCGCCAGCGCCTCGACCAGCGCCTGCACCTTTTGCTGGCGCCATTGCGGCAGCGGCGCGACCAGCCAATAGCCCAGCCGCGACGGCCGCGGCTCACCGACCAGCGCCACCTTGCCCGCGGCGATATCATGCGCGGCGAGCAGCTCGGGCACCGTCGCCCGGCCCAGCCCGCGTGCCGCGGCGTCCAGCGCCAGCCCCGCATCCCCGACGCGCACCAGCGCCCCGGCCTCATCCATGCCGTCACCCGGCCAGGCGATGATCGCCGCCGCGCCGCCGCCCGGCCGCTCGACCGTTACCATGCCCTCGCTCTCGATCGCCTCGCCTTCGTGAAGGCCCGGACCCTCACCCCAAGTGATGGCAAGGTCGAGGTTCGCCTCCGTGAAATCTGGCGCGCTGTCGGCGGTCACCAGCACGAAGCGCAAGTCGCTGTCGCGCTGCGCGATCGTCGCCAGCCGCGGCAGCAGCCACTTCTCCGTCAGGTCGCGCGGCGCGGCGATGGTCAGCGACTTGGACGATTGCCCCGCCTGCATCGCCCGCACCGCTTCCTCGAATTGCAGGAAGCCCTGTCGCAACGCCGACAGGCCGGCCTCGCCCTCCGGCGTCAGCTCCAGCCCCTTGGTCGTGCGGCGGAACAGCACCACGCCCAGCGTATCCTCCAGCGCGCGGACCTGCTGGCCCACCGCCGCTGGCGTTACCGCCAGTTCGTCGGCCGCGCGGGTGAACGACAGATGGCGTGCCGCGGCATCCAGCACGCGCAGCCCGTTCAGCGGAAGATGCGTACGCTTCACGCCGCGCTCCCCCTGGCAAGCGGCGATCGGTCAGAATGACAAGCGTGACGGGTCACCATGCCACGTGCCATGCCCCGCTCCCGCCCGCATCGCAAGCGACGCTGCTCAGCCACGCTCTCCACCGGTCACCGCGGGCGCGATCAGCGCGAACTTCGGGATGGCGACGTCGAACGTCATGCCGGCGGCATCGACCATGCGATAACTGCCCTGCATCGACCCGGCCGGCGTGGCCAGCGGGCAGCCCGAGACATAATCGTAGCTTCCGCCCGGCAGGATCAGCGGCTGCTCGCCCACCACGCCCTCGCCCTCGACCGAATGGCGCGCCCCGCGCCCGTCGATGATGATCCAATGGCGGGTCAGCAGCTGCACTGCCTGCGGCCCATCATTCTCGATGCGGATATGATAGGCCCAGAACCAGCGGCCCCGCTCGGGCTCCGACTGTTCGGGTAGATAGCTGACCGACACGCGCACGGTCACTCCCCGCGTCGTTTGCGACGAAGGGAAGAATGCCTTCACAAGCCGATCGTCCGCAACGCCTGGTCGAGATCGTCGATCAGGTCGGCCGGATCCTCCAACCCGACATTCAGCCGCAGCATGCCCTCGCCGATCCCCATCTCCTCGCGCTTCTCCGGCGTGACCGAGGCATGGGTGGTGGAGGCGGGATGGGTCATCAGCGACCGGGAATCGCCGATATTGTTGGAAATGTCGATCAGCTGCAGCGCATCGAGCAGGCCGTGCGCCATCGCACGTCCTCCCTCCACCTCGAAGGCGAAGATCGGCCCGCTTGCCTCCATCTGCGACATGGCCAGCTCGTGCTGCGGATGGCTGGGCAGGCCGGGGTGAAGGATCCGCGCGACGCGCCCTTCCAGGAACGCGCCGACCTTCAGCGCATTCTCCGACTGGCGACGGATGCGCAGGTCCAGCGTCTCCAGCCCCTTCAGCACGACCCACGCGTTGAACGGCGACAGCGTCGGCCCGGTATTGCGCGTGAACGGCAGCAGCGTGTTGTCGATGAAATCCTTGGTGCCGCACACCGCGCCGGCTAGAACGCGGCCCTGCCCGTCCATCATCTTGGTGGCGGAATAAGCCGTCACGTCGGCGCCGTATTCCATCGGCCGCTGCAGGGCGGGCGTGGCAAAGGCATTGTCGACCACGCTGGTGATGCCGCGCTCGCGCGCGATAGTGCACACCGCGCGCAGGTCGACGACGTCCATCGTCGGGTTGGCCGGCGTTTCGAAGAAGAACACCTTGGTTTCCGGCCGCACCGCATCGATGAATTGCTGCGGATCGCGCGCGTCGACCACCGTGGTCGCGATCCCGAACTTGGGCAGCAGGTTGTCGACCAGCCAGCGGCACGATCCGAACGCCGCGCGCCCGGCCACCACATGGTCGCCGGCCTGCAACTGGCTCAGCAGCACCGCGGTCATCGCCGCCATGCCGCTGGCCATCGTGCGACACGCCTCGGCCCCTTCCAGCAGCGCGATGCGATGCTCCAGCATCTCCACCGTCGGGTTCTGCAGCCGGGAATAGGTCATCCCCTCCTGCTCACCGGCGAACCGCGCCGCGGCATCTCCGGCACAGTCATAGGCATAGCCGGAGGTGACGAAGATCGCCTCGGACGTTTCGCCAAATTCGGATCGAACGGTGCCCCCGCGAATGGCACGGGTCGCAGGGCGCCAGGTGTCGGTGATCGTGCGGTCTTGTCCGGTGCGGCGCTTCATCCGGCCGCTTTCGGCCAATTGCCGCGGGCTTTCAAGCACGACGCTCGCTCGTCTTGCCGCGCGGGGCCCGCGCGCCGCATTGGCGCTTTGCCCACATCCGGCTAAGCCCGGGCCATGCTGCGCCGCCCCCTGCCGCTCGCGATCGTGGTTTTCCTGGTCGCGGAGGCATTGTTCCTCATCGGCCTGACGGTGCCGCACCAGTTCGTGTTCGACGAGGTGCATTACGTGCCCGCAGCCCGCACGCTGCTGACGCTGGACGGCCCGGTCAACATCGAACACCCGCTGCTCGGCAAATGGCTGATCGCGCAGGGCATCCGCCTGTTCGGCGACGATGCCCTCGGCTGGCGATTCATGTCGACACTTGCGGGCGCCGTCACCGTGACCGCAATTTTCGCGATCGTGTGGCAGATCACCCGTCGCCGCCGCCCCAGCCTCGTCGCGGCGGCGCTGACCGTGTTGAACTTCACGGTGTTCGTGCAGGCGCGTATCGCGATGCTCGACGGCTTCATGCTCGCCTTCCTCGCCGCCGGCATCGCCATGGCGGCCGCCGCGCTGCGCAATGGCGGGCTGGCCCGCTGGGCCGTGGCCGCGGCGCTGCTTGGCGCGGCCACCGCCTGCAAATGGCTCGCCGCGCCCTATGTCGCTTTTGCCGCGCTTGCCTTCGTGCTGCTGAAGCGGGAGGATCCGCGCCGCTTCCCGGGCCTGTCGACGCCGGTCGCGCTCGGCGTGCTCGCGCTGGTCTCGGCCGTGACCTACCTCGCCACTTTCGCGCCGGCCTTCTTCTATCGCGACGCACCGCTGACGCTCGCAACGCTGCTGCCGTTTCAGCTGGAGATGTTCGACCGGCAGACGCAGGTGCTGCCCGCCCACACCTATCAGTCGAACTGGTGGACATGGCCGCTACTGATCCGCCCGATCTGGTATCTCTATGAGCCGGCGGAGGGCGCACAGCGCGGCATCCTCCTGCTCGGCAATCCCGTCATCATGTGGACCGGGCTGATCGCGGTGGTCGCCTGCTGGTGGGGCTGGGTACGCTCCGGCTCGGCCCGCCTGCTCGCCGCCGCCGCCCTGTGGACCGGCAGCCTTGCCGTCTGGGCGGTGATCCCCAAGTCGCTCGGCTTCTATTATTATTACTATCCGTCCAGCGTCTTCATCGTCATCGCCATCGTGGTCGCGCTCGATCACTGGCGCGCACGGACCCGCGGGTGGGACACGGCGCTGCTCGCCGCGTCATTGGCGCTCGCCATCTATTTCTATCCGGTGCTCGCTGCGCTGCCGCTGCCCGCCGCCGACGCCTTCCGCTACTGGACGTGGTTTCCGACCTGGGTCTGATTTGGCCTCAATAGCGGCCCCAGACGAAACGCGAGGAGAGCGCGTAATTCCACACCGCGCCCACCAGCACCCCGGCCAGCGCTGACGCTGCCCAGGCGCCGTAATGGAAATCGTACAGGAACGCCGCGACGCCGACGTTGGCGACCGCGCCGACCGAGCAGACGACGCAGAACGACACCCACCCGTCCAGCAACTGCCGCGCGCCCCTCAGCCGCCGGTCGCGATAGGTCAGGGCATTGTTGAGGAAGAAATTGAACGTCATCGCCGCGCCGGTGGCGGCAATCTGACCGATCAGGAACGACGCGCCCGCCACCAGGTGGAGCAGCGCCAGAACGCCCATGTGGATGCCGACGCCGATCACCCCGATGGCGGAGAACATCGCAAACCGCACCGGCACCAGCCGGCCGAAGCGGCGATCGTACAGCGCGATCAGATATTCGAGCGCCACGACATGATCGAGCTTCGATTCCCCCTCGGTCCGAACGCGAAAGACATAGGGCAGCTCGCGAAACCGCAGCGGCCGGCCGCCGGCGGTCATGATGTCGAGCAGGATCTTGAACCCAATCCCCGCCAGATGCGGTGCCCGCGCGCGCACGACGTCGGTGCGCACCATGAAGAACCCGCTCATCGGGTCGGTCAGTCCCACATCCAGCACACGCTGCGACAGCCGCGTGGCGAGCGCCGACTTGCTCAGCCGGTCGCGATCCCAGTCGCCCGTCCCGCCGCCCTCGACGAAGCGCGACCCCACCACGATGTCGAGCGCCGCGTCCGATCGAAGCGCCGCCAGCATGTCCGGCAGGATGGTCTCGTCATGCTGCAGGTCGCCGTCGATCACCGCCACCGCGGGGGCGGCGGTCGCGCACATCCCCTCGATACAGGCAGTGGCAAGGCCCCGCCGCCCGATCCGCTGGATCACGCGCACGCGGCGGTCGATCCGCGCAATCTCGCGCGCGGCCTCGGCCGTCCCGTCCGGGCTGTCGTCGTCGACGAAGATCGCTTCCCAGTTGATCCCGGTCAGCGCCTGGTCCAGCCGCGCGATCAGGACCGGAACATTGGCTTTCTCGTTGAACGTCGGGATGACGATGGCGAGGTCGAGCAGGTCGCTCACCCCCGGTTACAATGCCGCCAGCACCGCGTCGCCCATCTCCCGGGTGGAACAGGTGCCGCCAAGGTCCGCCGTGCGATGCGTCACCAGCGCGCGCGCCACCGCCGCCTCGATCCGGTCGGCCGCCTCCGGCAGCTCCAGCGAATGGCGCAGCATCATCGCCGCGGACAGGATCGTCGCGCACGGATTGGCCTTGCCCTGCCCGGCGATGTCGGGCGCCGACCCGTGGATCGGCTCGTACAGCCCCTTGCCCGTGTCATCGAGCGAGGCGGACGGCAGCAGCCCGATCGATCCGACGCACATCGATGCCTGGTCGGACAGGATGTCGCCGAAGAGGTTGCCGGTCACGATGACGTCGAACTGCCCCGGATCGCGCACCAGCTGCATCGCGGCATTGTCGACATACATGTGGGTCAGCGTGACGTCGGCATATTCCCGCGCCACCTCCGTCACCACGTCGCGCCAGAGTTGTGACGTTTCCAGCACATTGGCCTTGTCGACCGAGCACAGCCGCCCGCCCCGCCGGCGTGCCGCCTCGAACCCCGCCACCGCGATCCGCGCCACTTCGCCCTCGTCATAGCTCATCAGGTCATAGCCCTGACGCAGCCCCGCGGCCGTGGTGCGCATCCCCTTTTCGCCGAAGTAAACGTCGCCGTTCAGCTCGCGCACGATCAGCAAGTCAATGGTGCGCGCGACCTCGGGCCGCAGCGCGGAGGCATCCTCCAGCCCCGGGAACAGCTTTGCCGGCCGCAGGTTCGCGAACAGCGACAATTCCTTGCGCAATCCCAGGATCGCCTGTTCCGGGCGCAGCCCCCGCTCCAGCGCGTCGCAGGAAGGGTCGCCGACCGACCCGAACAGGATCGCGTCCGCGCGATGCGCCAGCTCCAGCGTCTCGGGTGGCAGCGGCTCGCCCGTCGCATGATAGGCCGCGCCGCCCACCAGCGCGCTTTCAAACGCGAGCGGCAGGTCCAGCGCCTCCAGCACCCGGCGCGCCTCCGCCGTCACTTCGGGTCCGATGCCGTCACCCGGCAGGATTGCGATCAGGGCCATGCGTGCCTCCAGGCGAAACGGGGATGCGAACGGTACCGTTCCTTGCCGCCCGGCAGGGTCTCACGCAACCGCTCTGTGCAGCCGGTCGATCAGCCGCTCGCGCGCCGCCAGCGTTTCCGCCTGCCGGTCAAGCAGGATGCTGCGCGCCAGGAACCGCCCGGTGATCGCCAGCCCGGCAAAGATGTCGGGCCACTCCGCCGCGCCCCCTGCCGCCAGGAACGCGGGCAGCGGCAGCAACCGGTCCTCATATCCCGCCGCTGCCGCACGGCTCACCGCGCCGCCAGACCGCGGGCTGACATAGCCGATATCCGCCTGCGCCCCCGTCGCCACGCAGCGCCCCAGATCAAGGCCAAAGCCAAGCTCTGACAGCAGCAGCAGCTCGTACCGCGCCAGCGGCGCCGCCCAGCCGCGTGCCGCCGGCGCCGCATCGATCGCGTCGAGCACCCCCGACAGCGCCTGGTACAGCCGGGGATAGGGATGCGCCTCGGGCAGCGCGGCGGCGGTCAGCGCGGTCAGCCATTCCAGCGCGGCCGCCGGCAGCGGCTCGCTATGCAGCGGCGCCCGGCTGCGCACCAGTTCGGCGGTCAGCGCCGGCAACTGGCTGTCGGTCCGCGCCCGCCATTCGCCGATAATGATGTTGGCCGGCTGCAATACGGGGCGCAGCGCGCGCGACCGGCCGCCGCGGACATAGCCGGCCTGCACGCCATCATCCCCGGTCAGCGCACGGACGACGGCGCCATGCTCGCCATGCGCCCGGCTCGACAGGATGATGGCGGTCGCGGTCAGGCGCATGGGGCGAGAGATAGGCGCTCACCCATCATCGCGCCATGCTGGCCGCTATTCGCCGCGCCGCCTCCGTCGCGGCGCCCGGCCGTCACTTGTTCCAGGAAACCTTGTCGCCTTCCGCAATGCCCAGTTCAGCCGATCGGCCGCCGTTCAGCTCCAGCACCGCGCTCACCGGCTCGCCAGACGGCACCTGCGCCTCGGAGAAGGGCACGGTATTCTCCGCGATGCGCGCGATCGTCCCGTCCGGCCGGATGAAGATGATGTCGAGCGGCGATGGCGTGTTCTTCATCCAGAAGCTCGCCTCGCGCGGGCCGCCGCCGTCCGGCGGATAGGGCGCGAACAGCATGCCGCCATCCTTGGGAATATCGGTACGGTACATCAGTCCGCGCTGCTGCTTCTCGGGCGTGTCCGCCACTTCAACCCGGAACACGTGCCGCCCGTTCGCGCTCGCGATCGTCACCTCGGTCAGCGGCGCTTTCGCGCGCTCGTCGCTGGCCGTCGCGGCGGCGTCACGGCCGGTACACGCCGCCGCGCCCAGCAGGAACGCCAGCGAGGCCATCGCCAACAGCTTCATCGTCAATTCTCCCGTGTCACGCTCACGGCCATCGGCCCCTTGCGCCCGTCCACGATGCGGGCGCGCAGCCTCTGGTCGGGCAACACTTCACTGATGTCGCCGCGGCGCAATGTTTCCATATGGACGAAGATATCGCCCGGCACGTCGTCGCGCACCAGGAAACCATATCCCTTCAGCCGATTGAACCATTTCACCGCCACCGGCTCCCAGTCGCCCGCTTCGTCGACCAGGGTGGCGGGATCGATGCGGCTGGTCGGGCGCGGTGTGGGCTCGATCGCGGTGGTCGTGTCGATCGACAGGATCTCGCGCGCCTGAAACCCCCGCTCGCGCCGCACCACCATCGCGTCGATCCGCGTCCCTTCGGGCAGGCTGCGGCGGCCAAGTGGCTGCAAAACCGAAAAGTGGATCAGCACGTCGCCAAAGGACGCATCGTCAGGCACCAGAAAGCCAAAGCCGCGCGTCACGTCGAACCACTTCAACGCACCGGCCACACGTACGCCATCTTCCTCGCCAGCACTGGCGGCGTCGGGGCCTTGTCTGGCCTCGGACGGTTCGCTTTGCATTGTTCTTTCCCCTGGGCGGGACGCTAGCATGGTTGTGGCGGCGCACAATATCTTCCTGCGAAAACAAGGCGTGCGTCACGCTTCCGGTATGTCGCCCGGCGCGGCCGCGACGATCTGCCGCGCCAGGGCGAAGGAATGGCCCGCGCGCAGCATCGCCGCCATGTGCCGCTGACGGCCGCGCTCGTCCGCCGGCGCGCTCGCAAACGGCCCGATCCGCCGCCGCCGGGCAAAGGCCAGCGCGCTTTCCAGCGCCTGCTCGCCGCTCTGCTCCACCAGCTCGGCAATATCCTCGCCCGCGATTCGCGCCGCCTTCAGCGCTTGGCCCACGCGCCCGGCGCCATAGCCGCGCCGCGCCAGCGATCGCGCCCGCGCCTCGGCAAAGGCGCGGTCATCGATATAGCCGAGCTCGGCCATCCGGTCGGCGATCGCGGCCGGATCCGCCGCGGCGGGGCCGTCCCAGCCCCGCTCGCGCACCTTGCGGGCCAGATATTCGGCCAATTTGCCCCTGGTCGTCGCGAACCGCGCCACGTAACGCAGCGCCAGATCCTCCAGCGCACGGCGGTCGAGCGGGGGCGGCGTACGGCGGCTATTCGTCATGCGCCTTTATGTTGCCACACTGCCATCGGAATTTGAACGTGGCGAACCGTCAGTTGGCCGGCCTCCGGAAAAAGCCGGTGTGCAGGTCCGAAACAGGCACACTAACGAGATTTTGAGCAAACCGACCATGACGAGCGCGACCCTGATCCCCACCCCGAGCAGCGACGCACGACCGCGCCGCTTCGCCGATTTCGACACGCTCGGCGAAGCGCTGGATTATGCCGCTGAGGGCGATCGCGGGCTGAACTTCCACGATGCGCGCGGCACGCTGGTGCGCCCCTACCCCTTCCGCGAGCTGCGCGACGACGCGAAGCAGGCCGCCTATCGCCTGATCGCCGCGGGCATCACGCCGGGCGATCGCGTCGCGCTGGTTGCGGAAACCAGCGCCGAATTCGCCGCCTTGTTCTTCGGCACCGTCTATGCCGGCGCCTGGCCGGTGCCGCTGCCGCTGCCGACCTCGTTCGGCGGCAAGGATTCCTACATCGATCAGCTGCGCGTCCAGCTCACGAGCTGCGATCCCGTCATGCTGATCTATCCGCCCGAGCTGTCGGAAATGGCCGGCGCGGCGGCGGCAGCCGTCGGCACGCAGGGCCTCGACTGGGCCGATCTTCTCGCTCGCCCCGCCGATGCCATCGATCTGCCGCCGGCGTCGGGCAGCGACATCGCCTATCTGCAATATTCCAGCGGCTCGACGCGCTTCCCCCACGGTGTCGCGATCACGCACCATGCGCTGCTCAACAATCTCGCCGCGCACGCGCACGGCATGCAGCTGATCGAAAGCGACCGCTGCATCTCCTGGCTCCCCTGGTACCATGACATGGGCCTCGTCGGCTGCTTCCTGTCGCCGATCGCCAACCAGGTGTCGGTCGATTACCTCAAGACCGAGGATTTCGCCCGCCGCCCGCTCGCCTGGCTCGATCTCATCACCCGCAACCCGGGCACCTCGATCAGCTATTCGCCGACCTTCGGCTACGACATCTGCGCGCGCCGCATGTCGAGCCAGACCAAGGCCGCCGACCGCTTCGATCTGTCGCGCTGGCGCCTCGCCGGCAATGGCGCGGACATGATCCGGCCCGACGTCATGCAGGGCTTCGTCGATGCCTTCGCCGATGCCGGCTTCCAGGCCAGCGCCTTCCTTCCCTCCTACGGCCTTGCCGAGGCGACGCTGGCGGTCTCCATCATGCCGCCGGGCGAGGGGATCCGCGTCGAGCTGGTGGAGGAAACGCAGCTCTCCGGCGTCCCCGCCGGCCAGGATCGCCCGCAACGCTATCGCGCGATCGTGAATTGCGGAAAGCCGGTGCGCGACATGCTGGTGGAGATCCGCGAGGAGGACGGCACCGTCCTTCCCGAGCGCGCGATCGGGAAGGTGTGGTGCAGCGGCCCGTCGCTGATGGTCGGCTATTTCCGCGATGATCCCGCGACCGCCGCCTGCATGGCCGACGGCTGGCTCGACACCGGCGACATGGGCTACATGTCGGATGGCTACATCTACATCGTCGGCCGCGCCAAGGACATGATCATCGTCAACGGCCGCAATCACTGGCCGCAGGACATCGAATGGGCGGTGGAGCAGCTCCCCGGCTTCAAGCAGGGCGACATCGCCGCTTTCGCGATCACGACGCCGGGCGGTGAGGAGACCCCCGCCGTCCTCGTTCAGTGCCGCACCTCCGACGTGGAGGAGCGCAGCCGCCTGCGCGACGAGATCCGCGATCGCGTCCGCGCGGTGACGGGCATGAATTGCGTGATCGAACTCGTCCCGCCGCGCACGCTGCCGCGCACCAGCTCGGGCAAGCTCAGCCGCGCCAAGGCGCGCAACCTCTATCTGTCGGGTGAGATCAAGCCTTACGCGGTCGCCGCCTGAGGCGCAGCGGCCCGGCGCCGGCCGCCCGACCAGGGCGCCGGCATCGGGCACGCCGATGGATCAGGCGATATGCAGGTCCAGCTCGCGCCGGTGCGCGCGCGCCTTCGCGGTCAGCACGATATGCCCGCGCTTCTCCTGCACCCAGCCCTGCCGGGTCAGCGCGTTCAATGTCATCGGACAATCACCGCGCGAAATCATGAGATTCGGTCCCGCGGCTCGCGCGGAGCCCAGGATACGTTCGAGCAACTCAGCGGTCAGCCAAGCGCCATCATCTTGCTGTCCCAAAGCGACCCCCCAAGGGCTTACGGCAGCCCTCGTTATTGTGGCTAAAAGACAACGATCCCTTAACAAAATCAACCGATTCTCAGGTGCCGGACGCCCCGATTCGACGAATCATCGGTGAGTTGCACGACTGCTGCGACGACGCGGGAATAGCTCCCCAATCACAGCCTGTTTGCCGCTCCGGGAGACCCGCCGGCCCGGCCGAAAAGCCGGCCCGGCGTCGCCCTCATCGCTGCCGGTTCGCCACCAGATCGTCGACCACCGCGGGGTCGGCCAGCGTCGACGTGTCGCCCAGGCTGTCGACCTCGCCCTCCGCGATCTTGCGCAGGATTCGTCGCATGATCTTGCCGCTGCGGGTCTTGGGCAGGCCGGGGGCGAACTGGATCGCATCCGGCGTCGCGATCGGCCCGATCTCCTTGCGCACCCATGCACGCAACGTGGCGGTCAGATCCTCGGACGGCTCCTCGCCCGAATTCAGCGTGACATAGGCGTAGATGCCCTGCCCCTTCACGTCATGCGGCATCCCCACCACAGCCGCCTCGGCGACCTTGGGATGAAGCACCAGCGCGCTTTCCACCTCGGCCGTTCCCATGCGGTGGCCGGAGACGTTGAGCACGTCGTCGACCCGCCCGGTGATCCAGTAATAGCCATGCTCGTCGCGGCGGCAGCCGTCGCCCGTGAAATATTTCCCGCGATAGGTCGTGAAATAGGTCTGGAAGAACCGCTCATGGTCACCCCAGACGGTGCGCATCTGCCCCGGCCAGCTCGCGGTGATGCACAGGTTACCGCTCACCGCACCGTCCAGAACCTCGCCCGCCTCGTCCACCAGCTGCGGATGGACGCCCGGCAGCGGCTTGGTCGCCGACCCCGGCTTCAGGTCGGTCGCGCCCGGCAGCGGTGCGATCAGCGCGCCGCCCGTCTCGGTCTGCCACCAGGTATCGACGATCGGCGAGCGCCCCTCGCCCACCACCTGATGATACCAGCGCCATGCCTCCGGATTGATCGGCTCGCCGACCGTGCCCAGCAGCCTCAGGCTCGCGCGGCTGGTCGCCTTCACCGGCGCGTCGCCCTCCTTCATCAGCGATCGCAGCGCGGTCGGCGCGGTGAACACCGTGTGCACCTGGTGGCGGTCGACCACCTGCCAGATGCGGCTCGCATCGGGCCAGTTGGGCAGCCCCTCGTACATCAGCGTCGTCGCGCCATTCGCCAGCGGGCCATAGACGACATAGGTATGCCCGGTGACCCAGCCGATGTCGGCCGCGCACCAGAAGACGTTCTCGGGTCGATGGTCGAACACCAGGTCATGGGTGTAACTTGCCCACAGCAGGTACCCGCCCGTGGTGTGCAGCACCCCCTTGGGCTTCCCCGTCGAACCGGAGGTATAGAGGATGAACAGCGGGTCCTCCGCGTTCATCGGCTCGGGCGCGCATTCGCTCGACACCTCGGCCGCCGCCTCATGATACCAGATGTCGCGGTCGTGCATCGGCACGTCGTCGCCGGTCACCTTGATGACGATCACGCGCTCCAGGCTCGGCGCGCGCGCAGCCGCCGCGTCCACATTGGCCTTCAGCGCGATGCGCTTGCCGCCACGCCGCCCGGCATCGGCGGTGATGACCAGCTTTGAATCGCAATCCTGGATGCGCCCGGCGAGCGCGTCGGGGGAAAAGCCGCCGAACACCACCGAATGGATCGCCCCGATCCGCGCGCAGGCGAGCAAGGCAAAGGCCGCTTCGGGGATCATCGGCAGGTACACGGTCACCCGGTCGCCCTTGCGCACCCCTTGCGCCTTCAGGACGTTGGCGAACCGCCCGACCTCCTCGTGCACCCGGCGATAGGTGAAGCGGCGCGGCTCCTCCTCGGGCACGTCCGGCTCCCAGATGATCGCGACCTGCTCGGCGCGCTCGGGCAAATGCCGGTCGATGCAGTTCGCGGAGACGTTGAGCACGCCGTCCTTGAACCACTGGATGTGGAAATCATCCTCGTCGAACGACCAGTCGCCCGCCACCGTCGGCGCCTTGATCCAGTCCAGCCGCTTGGCTTCCTCCAGCCAGAAGGCGTCGGGATCGGCCGCTGCGGCGGCGTACAGCGCCTCATAGGCGTCCCGATCAACTTTCGCGTTGGCCGCCCAGTGTTCTGGAACGGCGTACAGCTGCTGCTCGGCCATGGATCATCTCCTTTTTTGTGCCTGATGGCCGCTGAAGGTGATGATTGGCAACTGTCTTGGTGGTGCGATCAGCCAGCACCGCGCCGGCGGCGGTGCCGGCTCAGCCCAGCTGCGCCTGCACCCCGTCGATCACGAACTGCACCGCCAGCGCGGCGAGCAGCACACCCAGCAGGCGCGTGATCACCGCCTCCATCTTGTGCCCCATCAGCCGCATCAGCGGCCCGGCGGCGATCAGCGCGGCCAGCGTGATCAGCAGCACCGATCCGAGCGCCGCGAACACGACCAGCGACTGGTTCAGCCCGTTGCTGCCGCTCATCAGCAGCATGACGCTGGCGATCGATCCCGGCCCCGCGATCATCGGCATCGCCATGGGGAAGATCGACACATCCTCCACCTCTTCCAGCGCGACGGCGGCGGCACGATCCTCGCGGCGCTGGGTGCGCTTCTCGAACACCATTTCCAGCGCGATCAGGAACAGCATGATTCCGCCGGCGATCTGGAACGACGCCAGCTCGATCCCCAGGCCCTTCAGCAATTCCTCGCCGAACAGCGCAAAGACAAGCAGGATGGTCGTCGCCACGCCGACCGCGCGCATCGCCATCGACCGGCGCTGCACCGCCGAGGCGTCGCCGGTCAGCCCGGCATAGATCGGCGCACAGCCGGGCGGATCGATGATCACGAAAAACGTGATGAAGGAGGAGATGAACAGCTCAACCATGATGATGCCCCCCCAGGCAGATCCTCCAGGCGTCTAGTGATGCATGCCGCCGCACGGCCGCCGGCATCAGATTGGCTTAGCCAGCGTGATTCCTTCACGGCGTGCGGCAGACACCAGGGTGTTCCGCAGCAGCACCGCGATCGTCATCGGGCCGACGCCGCCCGGCACCGGCGTCATCGCCCCGGCCACCTCGGCGCACGCCGGGTCGATATCGCCGACCAGCCCCTCGTCGGTGCGGTTGATGCCGACATCGATCAGCGTCGCGCCCGGCTTGATCCAGTCGGGCTTCACCATCTTGGCACGGCCGACCGCGGCGACGACGATGTCGGCGCGCTTCACCACCGCCGGCAGGTCGCGGGTGCGCGAATGGGCGACCGTCACGGTGCAGCTTTCGCCGATCAGCAATTGCGCCATCGGCTTGCCGACGATGTTGGACCGGCCGATCACCACCGCGTCCTTGCCGCTGAGGTCACCGAGCACGTCGCGCAGCAGCAACAGGCAGCCATAAGGCGTGCAGGGCACGAACCCCGGCAGGCCGGTCGCCAGCCGCCCGGCGTTCACCGGGTGAAAACCGTCGACGTCCTTGTCGGGATCGATGCGCGTGATGATCGCGCTTTCATCGAGGTGCCCCGGCAGCGGCAGCTGCACGAGGATGCCGTCCACCGCCGGATCGGCGTTCAGCTGGTCGACCAGCCGCTCCAGCATGTCCTGCGTCGTATCGGCCGGCAGGCGGTGCTCGATGCTCTCCATCCCCGCCGCCACCGTGGCCTTGCCCTTGGACCGGACATAAACCGCCGACGCCGGATCCTCGCCGACCAGCACCACGGCCAGCCCCGGCTTGCGCCCGGCTTCGCGGGCGACCTGAGCCACGCCTTCTGCCACCTGCGCGCGCACATCCGCCGCGAAGGCCTTTCCGTCGATAATCCGTGCCGTCATGGTTGAGCGCCTTAGAGGCTCGCCGCGCGCCGCGCCAGCATGTCGCTGTCGCCGCTGAGCAAAAGCCGCTTGATCCGCGCGGTCTCGCCGCCGGTCAGCCGAACGGCGCTGCGCGGCACCTGGAATGTCTTGGCGACCAGCGCGATCACCGCTTCATTGGCCGCACCGTCGACCGGCGGCGCACAGACCCGCGCCGCCAGATGTTCATCGGTTCCCGCTGCCAGCACCTCCTTCGAGGCGCGCGGCGTTACCCTGACCGCGATCGCCAGCCCTTCGGGAACCGGGCGCCAGGCGCTCAGACGCCGCCCATCACCACGCTGGCGGCGACGTTGTTCAGGATGATCGTCAGGATGGCGATCCCGATCAGCACCACGGCCGGCGCGAAATCAATCCCGCCGGTCTGCGGCAGGATGCGGCGAATTGGGCGGTACATCGGCTCGGTCAGCTTATCGAGGCCCATGTAGAGCGAACGGACGAAGTTCGACTGCATGTTGACGACGTTGAACGTCACCAGCAGCGACAGGACGAACTGGATGATGATTACCCACCACACCACGTTCAGCAGCACCTGCAGGATCTGGACGAGGGTTAGCATCAGCAAGGGCGGTCTCCGTTCGGGTGTGTCATTACGATAGCACAGTTGGGCATCGCGCCAGTCGCGATCAAGCCCGGCGGATCAATGTACCCGCACCGCGCCGCGTGAAGATTTCCAGCAGCATACCGTGGGGCACCCGCCCGTCCAGAACGACCGCCGCGTCGACGCCGGACTGGACCGCCGCCACGCACGTCTCCAGCTTGGGGATCATGCCGCCCGAGATCGTGCCGTCGGCGCGCAGTCCGGCGACGTCGTCGGGCGTCAGGTCGGTGACCAGCTGCCCCTGCTTGTCGAGCACGCCCGCGACGTCGGTCAACAGGAAGAACCTCTTGGCCCCCAGCGCCGACGCAATCGCACCCGCCATCGTGTCGGCGTTGATGTTGTACGTGTGGCCGTCGGCACCGATGCCGATCGGCGCGATAACGGGGATGATCCCGTCGCGGCTCAGCGTGTCGATGATCCGCCTGTCGACCGCCACCGGCTCCCCGACGAAGCCCAGGTCCACCTTGCGCTCGATCCCCTGCAACTGGTCGGGCTCGCTGCGGCCGACCTTCTCGGCCTGCACCAGCCCGGCGTCCTTGCCGGAAATCCCCACCGCACGGCCGCCGGCCGCCGCGATCCAGGACACGATCTGCTTGTTGATCGATCCCGCCAGCACCATTTCGGCGATCTGCGCGGTTTCCTCATCGGTGACGCGCAGCCCGTCGACGAAGCGCGACTCGACGCCCAGCCGCTTCAGCATCGACCCGATCTGCGGCCCGCCGCCGTGCACCACCACCGGGTTGATCCCGACGGCCTTCATCAGCACCACATCCTCGGCGAAATCGCGCTGCGCCTCGGGGTCGCCCATGGCGTGCCCGCCATATTTCACCACGAAAGTCGCGCCGGCATAACGCTGCAGATAGGGGAGCGCCTCGACGAGCGTTTCGGCTTTCGCGAGCAGTTCGGGCGCGGGCGTATGATCGTTCATGGCGGTGCCCTTAATCATATCGCCCCGCGCGCGAAAGTCGGCACTGTCCCCGGCCGTGCGGCCAGCGGCAGTCGCCTTCAGGCCTGCCGGTCGAGCCGCCGGCCCAGCGCGACGAAGGCGTAGATCAGCGGCGGCACCAGCACGATCGACAGCACCACCTTGGCAATGATCTGCCCCATCATCAGCTCGCCGATCGGGAACACGCCGTAAAAGGCGATGGTGACGAACAACAGGCTGTCCAGCACCTGCGACAGGACGCTCGCGATCGCCGCGCGCAGCCACAGGAACCGCCCGCCCTCACGCCCCTTCAGCGCGGCAAAGATGGTGACGTTCAGCGTCTGCGACGTGCCATAGGCGACGATCCCGCCCAGCCAGATGCGCGGCGTGCCGGTCATCATCAGCTCGAACGCGCTCAGTCGCTCCGGCTCCATCGCCGGCGACGCGGGCACCGCCAGCACGACCAGCGTCAGGAACAGCGACACGATCAGCGGGATGAAGCCCAGCTGCACGAGCCGGTTCGCGATCTGCCGCCCATATAGCTCCGCGATCGCGCTCGACGTCACTACCAGCAGCAGGAAGGCGAAGATCCCCGCCTCCACCGCCAGCGGCCCGAGCGCGACCTGCTTGTTGCCCAGCACCCCGGCAATGCAGACCATGCCGCCATAGAAGATGGAGAAGGCGAAGAGCGAGCGCGCGATCGGCGCGGGAGCGCGGGATTCCATCGGCAGCCGGTACATCGTGCAGCGCGCCGGTAAAAGGGCGTTGTTGCAGGAATCCTGTCCTTCCGCGCGGTTGACTGCTTGTCGAACCGCCTGCCTTTTCCCTATGATAGCGCGCGAAAAGTGATCAGGCGGCAAGCTCCGCCCGTAGCGGGGATGAGTTGCAGTTGAGCCGTTTTCTGATCGGTATCGCCGGTATTCTGGTGATCCTTGCGCTGGCCGTGGCCTTGTCGACCGACCGGCGCGCCATCCGTCCCCGCGTCGTGCTCAGCGCCTTTGCGCTTCAGGTCGGCATCGCAGTGATGGTGCTCTACGTCGACTGGGGCAAGCGCGTGCTCGCCACCATGTCGGCGGGCGTCTCGAACCTGCTGGGCTATGCCAAGGCGGGCGTCGACTTCCTGTTCGGCCCGCTCGCCTCGCCTGAGATCGGCGGCAACAGCTTCGCGATCGCCGCGCTGCCGGTGATCATCTTCTTCGCCAGCCTCGTTTCGATCCTTTATTATCTCGGCATCATGCAGTTCGTCGTCCGCTGGCTGGGCGGCGCGCTGGAAAAGGTGATCGGCGTCTCCAAGGTGGAAAGCCTGTGCGCGGCGGCCAACGTCTTCGTCGGCCAGTCCGAATCGCCGCTCGTCATCCGCCCCTATCTCGCCGGCCTCACCCCGCCGCAGCTGTTCACCGTGATGACCAGCGGCATGGCCGGCGTCGCGGGCACGATCCTCGCGGCCTATGCCTCGATGGGCATCCGCATCGACTATCTCCTCGCCGCCAGCTTCATGGCCGCGCCTGCCGGCATCCTGATGGCAAAGATCATCATGCCGGACCGCACCGTGCCGCCGGAAGGCGAACTGCCGCTCGGCGACCTGCCCGACGCCGACCGCGAGATCCTGGTCTCCGAGGCGCGCCTCGCCGGCGCCAACATCGCCGCGCTCCCGAACGAGCTCGCGCCCGGCGAACCCATGCCGCAGGCGACGCATGACGAGGAGGCACCCGCCAACATCATCATGGCCGCCGCACAGGGCGCACAGACCGGCGTGCGCCTCGCCGTCGCGGTCGGCGCGATGGTGCTGGCGTTCGTCGCGCTGGTTGCGCTCGCCAACGGCATCCTCGGGGGCATCGGCGGCCTGTTCGGCTATCCCGATCTCAGCTTCCAGCAGATCCTCGGCTATGCCTTTGCGCCGGTGATGTTCCTCATCAACGTGCCATGGGACGAGGCACTGCGCGCGGGCGGCATGTTCGGCCAGAAGATCGTGCTGAACGAGTTTGTCGCGTACATCGACCTCGGCCGCCAGGCCGGTGAGCTGTCCGAGCGCACCGTGGCGATCGTCACCTTTGCCTTGTGCGGCTTCGCCAATTTCTCCTCGATCGCGATCCAGATGGCGGTGACCGGCAACCTCGCGCCCAACCAGCGGCCGATGATCGCCAAGCTCGGCATCCGCGCGCTCCTCGCCGGCAGCCTCGCCAACCTCCTCTCCGCCGCCCTCGCCGGCCTGCTAATCGGCTGATCAACGGCGGGGCCGGCCGCCCCGCCCCCAAGCCCCCCGCTCAGCCGTGCGCCTGGCGCCACAGCCAGTCGCGCAAGAGGCACCCCGCGCGGGTCGACGGCCTAAGCGGCTCCAGCAGGAAGAAACTGCGCGCCGATCGCAGCCGGTGCGTGGCCAATCCCGTCAGCCGGCCATCGTTCAGCAGACCCGATACCAACGGCTCGAGCCCGATCGCGACGCCGGCACCGCTGACGGCATGCTCGTACAGCAGCAGCGGATCGATCCCTCGGATGCGCGCCGCCGACCTGTCCAAACCAACGCCGCCGAGCCACTCCTGCCAGAATTCCGGCCGGTGATCCGGTCCCAGCAGCACATGGCGCAGAATCTCCGCGGGACGATCGATCGCGAACGAATGACCCGCGCTCCACACCGGCAAGAGATGGATCGGCAGCAACGGCGCCATCGCCATCTCGGCGTCGGGCGCTAGGCGGATCGCCAGGTCGTACTCACCCCCGTCGAGCCGCTCGAATGTAATCGAGGTGCGAACATCGACATGGATGTCGGGATTGCGCGCAGTGAAATCGGGCAGGCGCGGCAACAGCCATCGTGTGGCCAGCGACGGGATCGTCGTGACCCGCACGGTCGCTGAATCCTGCCGCACCTCGGCGGCGGCGACCTCAAGCCGCTCGAGGATGGCGACCGCATGCACCAGGTAGCGTTCGCCCGCATCCGTCAGCACGACACCGCGCGGAAGCCGCTCGAACAGGCGGACGCCTAACGCCTTCTCCAGCGCAGCGAGGCGCCGCGACAGCGCCGGCACCGACATCGCCACCCGGGTACTGGCCGCGGCAAGGCTTCCCAGTCGCGCCGCGGCGACGAACGCCTGAAGGGTGCGGGGCGCAGGCAGGTGCATCGCCGACCAAGGTAGCAGCGGCGCAGCCTTGCAAAAAGTGAAAGGTACCGCGCACCTTCGCAATGGTGGCAGGCCCATTCACCGCATAGCTTCAACGGCGACGGACCCGGTCCGGCTCCACTGTCGGAAGATCGCGCATGACAAGCCCTACGCCACCCTCAGCCCGCCCGGAGGATCCGGCCACCGTTCCCGGTCCCATCCCCCGGCACGGTTCCATCGCAGATGCCCCGCATCGCGGCGTCATCCTGACCGGTGAGAACGGCGCGGACGGGCACAAGGCCTTCTACATTCACATCGAGGCAAGGCCTGGCAAGGAAGACGCGGTCGTCGATATGCTCCGCGACATCTACGGCTGCGTCCTTGGCGAACCGGGAACCGGCCCGTGGTTCGCCGTGCGCTATTCGCCGCAGGTGTTCGGCATCTTCGAGGCATTCCCCACCATCGCGGCCCGCGACGCGCATGTCGCGGGTGGCGGCGGCGACATCTTCCGCGACAATGCCCGCATGAACGACCTCCTCGCCCGCCCGGCGCACGTCTATCGCGTCGACGTGCTCCTCAACAAAAGTACCATTGGCGAGTAGAACCCCGCCGTCAGTGCCCGCGCCCTGTTCCCCGCGATATGGGTCTGTTACGCTGGCTCCGATGGCCACGCAGCACCGCACGATTGAACATCTGCTCGAACAGGCTGCCGGTGCGGGAACGGTCTCGGCCAAGCCGATGTTCGGCGAATACGGCCTCTACCTCGACGGCAAGATGATCGGCACGGTCTGCGACGATCAGCTTTACCTGAAGCCCACCGCATCCGGTCGCCGCCATGCCGCGCCGGTGTCCGAAGCGCCGCCCTATCCGGGTGCCAAGCCGAACTTGCTGATCGAAGCCGATCGATGGGACGACGCCGAATGGCTCGGCGAATTGCTGCGCCTGACCGCCGCTGAACTGCCAACCCCCAAGCCGCGCAAACCGAAGAGGGCGAGCTGAGCGCCCGCCGCCGGGCTACCGCCGGTTTCGTGCCCCGCTGGTCACCCAGCGGACAGCAGCAAGCGCCAGCACGTATCGCAACGCATCGTCCGCCGGTCTGAACGCACAATGTCCGCTTGCCTCACCCGGTCACCCCGTCAGAGCGCCCGCCCGCCGCGCATCCGCTTGCGCAGCGATCCCGGCATCCACCGCGACGCAAAGGACAGTCGCCGCGCCGTCTTGCCGACCAGCGTGTGGACGCGCCCGCCATGCACCGCTTCCCACGCCGCTTGCGCGACGACCTCGACCGGCGTGAACTCCAGCCCCGCCTCGACCACCGTCTCGCGCACGCTACGGTTCGATCCGCCGACCCCGGCCTGCAGCAGCGGCGTGTCGATGAAGCCCGGCATCAGGCTTCGCACGCGAATGTCGTCCGCCGCCCATTCGCCGTCCAGCGCCTCGGTCAGCCCGCGCACCGCGAACTTGGTCGCCGAATAGACCGCTGCCCCCGGCGTGCCATAGATGCCCGCGGCGGACGCGGTGTTCAGCAGGCATGATCCCGGCGTCGCGGCCAGAAACGGATAGGCCATGCGCGCGCCGTACAGCACGCCCTTCAGGTTGACGTCGACCGCCCGGTCGATGTCCTCCAGCCCCGTCGCGCCGAACGGCCCGCCCACCGCGACCCCGGCATTGTTGAACAGCACGTCCAGCCGCCCGCCACTCAGCTGGGCGAACTCGGCCAGCACTTCCTCCCAATCCTCCGGCGATCGCACGTCCATGACGTGACAGCTGGTGCGCTCCGCCGGCAGCCCCGCCGCCGTCTCCTTCAGCCCTGCGCTGTCGCGATCGGCCATCCCGACGCGCCACCCCCGGTCGGCGAACAATTGCGCCACCGCCCGGCCGATGCCGGAACCCCCGCCGGTGATCAGGATCGCCTTCATCTCTCAACCCTCATGTTTGACGCCGGTGGCGGCATCCCGCATCCTCCCGGCCGATGCCCCTGGACTTATCCGGCCCGGCGGTGGCTTTCCACCGCATCGCGAAACACTACGCCGGGGGGAGCGCAGCGGTCGACGAGGTGACGCTCACCATCGCCGGCGGCAGCTTCGTCGCACTGGTCGGCAGCTCGGGTTCGGGCAAATCGACCTTGCTCAAGATGATCAACCGGCTGGTGGAGCCGACCGCCGGCCATGTCACGCTGGGCGACCATGATGTCCGCGATCAAACCCCGCACCTCCTGCGCCGCGCGATCGGCTATGTCTTCCAGAACGTCGGCCTCTTCCCGCACCTGACCGTGGCGGAGAATATCGCGCTTCCGCTGCGCATCGCCGACCAGGGCCCGCCGCGCGAGCAGCGCGAGGCGCGCGTGGGCGAGATGCTCGACCTCGTCGATCTGCCGCGCGCGCTGGGCAGCCGGCTGCCCGCCGCGCTGTCCGGCGGGCAGCGCCAGCGCGTCGGCGTCGCCCGCGCGCTCGTCACCGGGCCGCAGCTGCTGCTGCTCGACGAACCGTTCGGCGCGCTCGATCCGATCACCCGCAGCGCGCTGGGCGACGCGGTGCAGGCGCTGCACCGCCGGCTCGGCCTCACCACCATCATGGTCACGCATGACATGGCGGAGGCGCTGCTCCTCGCCGACCGAATCCTGGTGATGGATCACGGCCGGATCATCGCCGACGAAACGCCAGCCGCGCTTCTCGCCGGCGACGGCGGCGATCAGGCGCAGGCGCTGGTCGCCGTGCCCCGCGACCAGGCACTTCGCCTCGCGGGGCTTGCGCGATGAGCGACGCCTGGGCGCGCGTCCCCGATCTCGCCGCACAGCATTTCCTACTCGCGATGACGGCGCTCGCCGCCGGAATCCTCATCGCGGTGCCGCTCGGCTTCTGGTCCGCGCGCCGGCCCACTGCGGCGCGGATCGCGCTGGGTGCCGCCAGCCTCGTCCAGACGATCCCCAGCCTCGCGCTGCTCGCGCTTTTCTATCCCATACTCCTGTGGATCGGCGGCCTGCCCGCGCTCGGCTTCCTCCCCTCGGTTCTGGCGCTCACACTCTACGCCATCCTCCCGATCCTGCGGAACGTCGTCACCGGGCTCCAGGGCCTCGACCCGGCAGTGATCGAGGCTGCGGACGGCATCGGCATGACCGGCTGGCAGAAACGCCGGCTGGTGGAGGCACCGCTGGTCCTGCCGATGGTGATGGCGGGGGTGCGTACCGCCGCCGTGTGGACGATCGGCGCGGCGACCCTTTCCACCACGGTCGGTCAGCCGAGCCTCGGCGACCTCATCTTCGCCGGGCTTCAGACGCAATCCTGGCCGCTGGTGCTGGCGGGGTGCATCGCCTCCGCCGCGCTGGCGCTCGCCACCGACGCGCTGCTCGGCCTGTCCGAATGGGGCATCGCGCATCGCCGCCGCTGGCTGGCGGCCCTGTCGCTCGGGCTGATCGTCGCCGCGACTATCGCCGCCGCCGCGCCGCTGTGGCGCAGCGATCAGGATCGGGTGGTCGTCGGCGCGAAGAACTTCTCCGAACAATTCATCCTCGCCCGGCTGATCGGCGATCGGCTGCGCGACGCGGGCTATGCCGTCGACTATCGCGACGGGCTCGGCTCCGCGGTCGCCTTCGGCGCGCTCAAGAGCGGCGCGATCGACGTCTATGTCGATTATGCCGGCACGATCTGGACCGGTGAGATGAAGCGCAGCGACACCCCGTCGCGCGATCAGCAGGTGCGCGCGATCGGCGACTGGGCACGCCGGCAGCATCAGGTGACGTTGCTCGGCCCGCTCGGCTTCGAAAACGCCTATGCCTTTGCGATGAAGCGGGAGGATGCGGCGCGGCGCGGCATCGCCGATCTGAACGACCTTGCCCGCCAGTCGCCCCAGCTACGGCTCGGCGCCGACCTCGAATTTCTCGACCGCGCCGAATGGGCCGCGATCCGCCGCGCCTATCCGATGCGCTTCGCCGCCGCGACGCCCTACAGCCCGACCTTCATGTATCGCGCGCTGGCCAGCGGCCGGGCGGATGTGATCAGCGCCTTTTCCTCCGACGGCCGGATCGCCGCCGACGATCTGGTCGTGCTGCCCGATCCGCGCGGTGCGATTCCGGGCTATGACGCGATTCTGTTGGTCTCGCCGCGCCGCGCCGGTGACACGCGCTTCGCCGATGCGCTGCGCCCGCTGATCGGCGCGATCACCCCGGCGATGATGCGCGCCGCCAATTACCAGGTCGATCGCGACACGGACAAATCGACCCCCGAAATCGCTGCTGGCCGGCTCGCCGCGCAAATCGGCCGATCTTCTCCGAAAGGCGGCCGGGACTAGCCCATCGTCAGGACGATTTTCCCCACATGATCGCCGGCTTCCATCCGGCGATGCGCGTCCGCCGCCTGTTCCAGCGGGAACGCCTTGTCCATCACCGGCTTCAGCCGCCCCGCCTCGACATGCGGCCAGACGATGCGCGCCAGCTCGTCCGCGACCATCGCCTTGAACGCATTGTCGCGCGCCCGCAGCGTGGATCCGGTCAGCGTCAGCCGCTTCATCATCACTTCGAAGATCGGGATCGTCGCCTTGGCGCCGCCCTGCACCGCGATCGACACATGCCGGCCGTCCGGCGCCAAGCACTTGATATTGCGGGCAACATAGTCGCCGCCCACCATGTCAAGCACCGCGGCACAGCCTGCGCCGCCGGTGATTTCCTTCACCCGCTCGACGAAATCCTCGGTCCTGTAATTGATCGCATGATCCGCCCCCAACGCCTTGGCCGCCGCGACCTTCTCGTCCGATCCGGCGGTGACGATGATGGTGATGCCAAAGATGTTGCACAGCGAAATCGCCATCGTCCCGATGCCGCTCGTGCCCCCATGCACCAGCACCATATCCCCCTCGGAGGCATAGGCCCGCTCGAACAAATTGGTCCACACGGTGAACAGCGTTTCCGGCATCGCCGCCGCTTCTTCCATCGACAGCAGCTCGGGCACCGGCAGGCACTGGCCGGCGGGCGCCGTCACATAATCGGCATAGCCGCCCCCGGCGACCAGCGCGCAGACCGGCTGCCCGACCATCAGCTGGTGAACCCCCTCGCCCAGCGCGACGACCGTGCCCGACACCTCCAGCCCGAAGATGCTGGGCGCGCCCGGCGGCGGCGGATAGGCGCCCTTGCGCTGCATGACGTCGGGGCGGTTCACCCCGGCCGCGGCGACGCGGATCAGCACTTCGCCCGGCTGCACGGCAGGGACCGGACGCTCCACGATCTGCAGCACCTCTGGCCTACCGGGCGCCTCGGGATCGATCGCCCGCATTGTCGCCGGAATGGTGTACATTCGCGTCCCCCCTCATTCGGACTATGCGCGCCTTATTGACTTCGCACCCGCAGCGGTCAACGATGGGGGCTATGGATCTGGATGATATTCTCGGGTCCCGGCCCGACGATCCGCTGACCGCCCTGGTGCGCGAGGATCTCGATCGCCTCTCGGTTGCCGAGCTGGAGGCGCGAATCACGGCGCTGGAGGGCGAAATCGCCCGCAGCCGGCGCAAGATCGAGCTGGCGTCGAACACGCGCGCCTCTGCGGACGCCTTGTTCAAGCGATGACCGGGCGGGCACCCGCCCGGCGCCACGCCACCTGCCGGTCCCTGGCTGCGCTTCTTGATGACGGCCGCCGCAATCACGACATGGTGAGAAAGGGCCAGGCGCCTGCCTGCTGCCCGGTTGGAGTATCCTGAATGCCATCCTTTGCCAGCGCTCTCGAGACCACGCTGCACAAGGCACTCGAGGCCGCGTCGTCCCGGCGCCATGAATATGCCACGCTCGAACACCTGCTGTTCGCGCTCGTCGATGACGAGCATGCCAGCCAGGTGATGACCGCGTGCGGCGTCGACCTTGGCGAACTCAAGACCACCGTCGCGCACTATCTCGATACCGAGCTGGGCGCGCTGAAGGTCGACCAGCAGACCGATCCCTCTCCCACCAGCGGGTTCCAGCGCGTCGTGCAGCGCGCGATCCTGCACGTCCAGTCCTCCGGTCGCGATGAAGTAACCGGCGCGAACGTGCTGGTCGCCTTGTTCTCCGAACGCGAAAGCTATGCCGTTTATTTCCTGCAGCAGCAGGACATGAGCCGCCTCGATGCCGTCAGCTACATCAGCCACGGCGTCGGCAAGGGCGTGTCCGCGCCTGAAGCCGCCACCCCCAAGGGCGCCGAGGACAAGGAAGAAAAGAAGCCGGCAGAGAAGGCCGGCAAGGGCGAAAGCGCGCTCAAGCAGTTCACCGTCGACCTCAATGAAAAGGCGCGCAACGGCAAGGTCGATCCGCTGATCGGCCGCGGGCCGGAGGTCGATCGCACGGTGCAGATCCTGTGCCGCCGGTCGAAGAACAACCCGCTCTATGTGGGCGATCCGGGCGTCGGCAAGACGGCGATCGCGGAAGGGCTCGCGCGCAAGATCGTCGAGGGCGACGTGCCCGACGTGCTGAAGCCGGCCGTCATCTATTCGCTCGACATGGGCGCGCTGCTCGCCGGCACGCGCTATCGCGGCGATTTCGAGGAGCGGCTGAAGCAGGTCGTCAACGAACTCGAAAAGATGCCGCATGCGGTGCTCTTCATCGACGAGATCCACACCGTGATCGGTGCCGGCGCGACCAGCGGCGGCGCGATGGATGCGTCGAACCTGCTGAAGCCGGCGCTGTCGGGCGGCACGATCCGCTGCATCGGCTCCACGACCTACAAGGAGTTCCGCAACCACTTCGAAAAGGATCGCGCGCTGCTGCGCCGGTTCCAGAAGATCGACGTGAATGAGCCGACGATCGAGGATACGATCAAGATCCTCGCCGGCCTGCGCTCGGCGTTCGAGAGCCATCATGACGTCAAATACACGCCCGACGCGATCAAATCGGCCGTGGAGCTGTCGGCGCGCTACATCAACGACCGCAAGCTGCCCGACAAGGCTATCGACGTGATCGACGAGGTGGGCGCGATGCAGATGCTGGTGGCGCCGTCGAAGCGGAAGAAGACGATCACGCCCAAGGAGATCGAGGCCGTCATCGCGACGATGGCCCGCATCCCGCCGAAGAGCGTATCGACGGACGACAAGAAGGTGCTCGAGACGCTCGAGACGGACCTGAAGCGCGTGGTGTTCGGCCAGAACAAGGCGATCGAGAACCTCGCGAGCGCGATCAAGCTGTCACGCGCGGGTCTGCGCGATCCGGAGAAGCCGATCGGCAATTACCTCTTCACCGGCCCCACCGGCGTCGGCAAAACGGAGGTTGCCAAGCAGCTGGCGACGATCATGGGCATCCCGCTGCAGCGGTTCGACATGTCCGAATATATGGAGCGCCACTCGGTTTCGCGGCTGATCGGTGCGCCTCCGGGCTATGTCGGGTTCGACCAGGGCGGCCTGCTGACCGACGCGGTTGATCAGAACCCACATTGCGTGCTGCTGCTCGACGAGATCGAGAAGGCGCATCCGGACCTGTTCAACATCCTGCTTCAGGTGATGGACAACGGCCGCCTGACCGACCAGCACGGCAAGACGGTCGATTTCCGCAACGTCATCCTGATCATGACGACCAATGCGGGCGCGTCCGACATGGCACGCGAGACGCTGGGCTTCGGCAATCTTTCCCGCGAGGGTGAGGACGAGCAGGCCGTGCAGCGGCTGTTCACGCCGGAATTCCGCAACCGCCTCGATGCCATCGTGCCGTTCAGCTACCTGCCGGCCGAAGTAGTCGCGCGCGTGGTGGACAAGTTCATCCTTCAGCTGGAACTCCAGCTGGCGGACCGCGACGTCCACATCAAGCTCGACGACGAGGCGCGCCAGTGGCTCACCACCAAGGGCTATGACAAGCTCTATGGCGCGCGCCCGATGGGCCGCCTGATCCAGGAGAAGATCAAGCAGCCGCTGGCCGAGGAGCTGCTGTTCGGCAAGCTCGTCCATGGCGGCGAGGTCGTGGTGAAGCTGAAGGACAATGCGCTGACGTTCGAGATCGTCGGCGCGGCGCCCAAGAAGCCGAAGCGCAAGGGCGGCAAGGCCAAGGTCGCCGTCGAATAAACCAGAAGGGCGCCGGTCGATCGACCGGCGCCCTTTCTGATTCCATCTATTTCGCAGAACTGACCGGGCGCTAGGCGCCCTAACGGCGCAATCAGCCCTTCGGCTGCCCCTTGTCCTTGGCAACCCACCGGGGTCCGCTCGCGCGGCACGCCGCGCTGATCACCGGGAACATCAGGTCCGTATTACGCGCCAGCGCCGCTGGCGCCGCGGCCTGGCATTGCTGCACGGTGGAATAGCGAACCGGGTCGATCCGCGCCTCTGCGCAGCCGGACTGATCGTCCCCGCAGCCCATGATCGCCAGTACGAAATAGATCGGTTGCATCATCGCCTCCACTCCCTGCTCAAACCCGCAAGGCCTTCAAACTGTTCCGTTTGCGCTTGCCGGTGTCCTATGCGCATGACACAGTCGGCCAATAGCTCAGGGGGAGAATCAACATGCGTATCGCGACAAAATTGCTGTTGGGGGCAACAGGCATCGCACTGGCGGCGGCGGCTGTCGCCGCGGGACCATCAGCCACCCGGACGCAGGTGGCGGCGCCGCTGATCGAGCGCACCAAATTGTTCGGCAATCCGGAGAAGACCGGCGGTCAGCTGTCGCCCGACGGCCGGTGGATCAGCTTCATCGCCCCGCGCGATGGCGTGCTCAACGTCTGGGTCGCCCCGGCTGACAATCCCGCCGCGGCCAAGCCGCTGACCGCGGAGAAGACCCGCCCGATCCGCCAGACCTTCTGGGCACCGGATTCGAGCCAGGTGCTGTTCGTCAACGACAAGGGCGGTGACGAGAATTTCCGGCTCTATGGCGTTCCCGTCGTGGGGGGCGAGGCGCGCGATTACACGCCGTTCGAGAAGGTTCGCGTGATCCCGTACGGCCAAAGCAGGACGATCAAGGACCGCGTCCTCATCGGCCTCAACAATCGCGATCCCCGCTGGCATGATGTCCACAGCCTCGACCTCAAGACCGGCAAGCTGACGCTGGTGATGCAGAACGATGGCTATGCCGGCTTCATGGCCGACGATCAGCTAAACATCCGCATCGGCTCTCGCCCGCGCGCCGATGGCGGCGACGACTGGTTCAGGATCGTGGACGGCAAGGCAGAAGCCACCCCGATCGTCTCTTATGGCCTTGACGATAGCGCGACGACCGGTGCGATCGGCTTCACCACCGATGGCAAGACGATCTACTGGGCGGACTCGCGTGATCGTAACACCGGTGCGCTCATGGCACAGGATGCCAGTGGCAAGATGACGCTGATCGCCGAGGACCCGCGCGTCGATCTCGCCGACGCCCTGTTCAATCCTAAAACCGGCGTGATCGAGGCTTATCGCGCGGATTATCTCAAGAACGAATATGTGCCCGTCGGCGATGCGGTGAAGGCGGATCTCGCCTTCCTTAAGGCGCAGAACAAGGGTGAGTTCACGATCACCAGCCGCACTGATGCCGACGACAAATGGCTCGTCGCCTTCGATCCGGTGTCCGCCCCCGCCTCCACCTGGGTCTATGATCGCAAGGCAAAGACCCTGAAGCAGCTCTATGTCTCACGCCCGGCGCTGGTCGGCGCGCCGCTCGTGCCGATGATCCCCACGGTGATCAAGTCGCGCGACGGGCTCGACCTCGTCTCCTATCTGACGCTGCCCAAGGGCGTCGACGCGAACGGCGATGGCCGGGCGGACAAGCCCGTTCCGATGGTGCTGTTCGTCCATGGCGGGCCGTGGGGCCGCGATGGCTATGGCTATAACAGCTATCACCAGTGGCTCGCCAACCGCGGCTATGCGGTGCTGTCGGTGAACTTCCGCGCCTCCACCGGCTTCGGCAAGAAGTTCCTTGCCGCCGGGAACATGGAATGGGGCAAGAAGATGCACGACGACCTGCTCGACGCGGTCGACTGGGCCGTGCGCGAGGGCGTGACGACCAAGGACAAGGTCGCGATCATGGGCGGCTCCTACGGCGGCTATGCGACGCTCGCCGGCCTCGCCTTCACGCCCGATACCTTCGCGTGCGGCGTCGACATCGTCGGCCCGTCGAACCTCAACACCCTGCTCGCCTCCATCCCGGCTTATTGGGAGGCCGGCAAGCAGCAGATGTACCGCCGCATGGGCGATCCGACCACGCCGGAGGGTCAGGCGATCCTCAAGGAACGCTCGCCGCTCTTCGCCGCGGACAAGATCAAGAAGCCGCTGCTGATCGGCCAGGGCGCCAACGATCCGCGCGTGAACGTGCGCGAAAGCGATCAGATCGTCGATGCGATGAAGGCGAAGAACATCCCCGTCACCTATGTCGTCTTCCCGGACGAAGGGCATGGCTTTGCCCGGCCGGTGAACAACATCGCGTTCAACGCGGTGACGGAAAATTTCCTCGCCCCCTGCCTCGGCGGCCGTGCCGAGCCGATCGGCGGCGCGCTGGAGGGCTCCACCGCTGAAATCCGCCACGGGACAGAGTTCGTGAAGGGCCTCGCGCCCACCCGGGCGGCCGCGCGGTAACATCAACAGGCCCTCGGGCCGAATCGTGATGGCACGCAGCGTCCTTCCGGCCCGCTCCGGAGGGACGCTGCGACGCTTCACCCCATTGCGCCCACGCCCCGGCGCCCCGACATAGGCGCCAATGCCGCCAATCGACCCGACCGCCCACAGCGCCGACCGGCCGCTCGGGCCCACGCTCCGACGATTCCTCCCCTACCTCTGGCCCACCGGCGAGCCGGGGATGAAGGCGCGCGTCCTTGGCGCCATGGCGCTGGTGATCGCGTCCAAGCTCGTTCAGGTCTATGGCGCGCCCTTCGCGCTGCAGGGCGCGGTCGACGGCATGGCGTCGCTGCCGCGCTCCCCCGTCACCCTCGTCGTGCTGCTGGTGGTCGGCTATGCCGCCGCGCGCTTCGGCACGACGCTGTTCGACAATCTGCGCAATACGATCTTCGAAAGCGTTGGGCAGGAGGCGACCCGGCGGCTCGCCAGCCAGGTGTTCCGCCACCTCCACAATCTGTCGCTGCGCTTCCACCTCGAACGGCGCACCGGTGCCGTCACCAAGGTGGTCGAACGCGGCACCAAGAGCATCGATACGATGCTCTACTTCCTCCTGTTCAACATCGCGCCCACCATCCTTGAACTGACGCTGGTGCTCGGCATCTTCTGGGTGAAGTTCGGCTGGCCGCTCGTTGCCGGCACCCTGGTGATGGTGGTCGTCTACATCTGGTTCACCCGAAAGGTGACCGACTGGCGCGCCAGCCTGCGCCAGCGGATGAACGATCTCGACACCGGCGCGGTCGCCCACGCGGTCGATTCGCTGCTGAACTTCGAAACGGTGAAATATTTCGGCGCCGAGGATCGGGAGGCCCGCCGCTACGATGCCGCGATGCAGGCCTATGCCACCGCCGCGGTGAAGTCCGAAAACAGCCTCGCCTGGCTCAATATCGGCCAGGCCGCGATCACCAATCTGATGCTCGGCGCTGGCATGGCCTTTGTCGTATGGGGCTGGTCTGACGGCCGCTTCTCCGCCGGCGACGTGGTGCTCGTCTCGACGCTGCTGTCGCAGCTGTTCCGCCCGCTCGACCTCCTCGGCATGGTCTATCGAACGATCCGCCAGGGCGTGATCGACATGGGCGCGATGTTCGATCTGGTCGACACCCCGTCGGAGGTGGTCGATCCCCCTGGCGCCCGCCCGCTCCGCGTCGGCCCGGGGCATCTGCGCTTCGAGGATGTCCGCTTCGGCTATGAGCCCGGGCGCGATATCCTGAAGGGCATCACGCTCGACATTCCGGCCGGCAGCACCGTTGCGGTCGTCGGCCCGTCCGGCGCCGGCAAGTCGACGCTCGCGCGGCTGCTGTATCGCTTCTACGATCTGACCGGCGGCCGCATCACCATCGACGGGCAGGATATCGCCACGGTCACCCAGGCCAGCCTGCGCAGCGCGATCGGCATCGTGCCGCAGGATACGGTGCTGTTCAACGACACGATCGGCTACAACATCGCCTACGGCCGTGAAGGCGCCGACGACGCCGATATCCGCGCCGCCGCGCGCGGGGCGGCGATCGCCGGCTTCATCGAGGCGCAGCCCGGCGGCTATGACACGCGCGTCGGCGAGCGTGGGCTGAAGCTTTCGGGTGGCGAAAAGCAGCGCGTGGCGATCGCCCGCACCCTGCTCAAGAACCCGCCGGTCCTGATCCTCGACGAGGCGACCTCGGCACTCGACAGCCGGACGGAAGCGGACATCATGGCGACGCTGGAGGCGATCGAGCGTGGTCGCACCACCATCGTCATCGCCCACCGCCTTTCGACTGTCGTCCACGCCGACAAGATCGTCGTGCTTGAGGCCGGCCGTGTGACCGAACAGGGCACGCATGACGAATTGCTCCGCGCCGGCGGCACCTATGCCGAACTATGGGCGCGTCAGGCGAGCGAGCGGCAGGCGGCGGAGGTCGAAACCGCCGACTGATCTACTATTGATCTGTTGTCGGGCGCGCCCGATCAGGCGACCAGATCGCGATATTCGGGATGCCGGCGGATGAATGCCGCCACGAACGTGCATTGCGGCACCACCTTCAGCCCCTGGTCGCGCGCGCTGTCCAGCGCGGCGCGGATCAGCTTGGATGCAACGCCCCGCCCCTCGATCTCTGCCGGGACGTGCGTATGGGTAAAGACGATCCGCTCGCCCTCGCGCTGATAGGCGGCCAGCGCGCGATGACCGCCGACGTCCAGTTCGAATTCCTGTTCGGCACGATTGTCGCGGACCTTGTTCATGCCCCGCATGTAATGCGTCGCGCCGCGGGGTAAACTGCTGCGGATCAAGCGGCGCCATCGCGGTTGCCGCCCCCGCCCGGCACGCGTAGAGCCACGGCGAATGGCCGCCGACCCCGTTTCCGTCCTCCAGAAGCTGTTTGGTTTCCCCGATTTCCGCGGTGTTCAGCGCCACGTGGTCGATCGCGTGCTGGCGGGGCAGTCGACGCTTGCCGTCATGCCAACCGGTGCCGGCAAGTCGCTGACCTATCAGCTGCCCGCCACCATGCTCGACGGCACCTGCATCGTCGTCTCCCCGCTCATCGCGCTGATGCACGATCAGCTGCGCGCGGCCGAGGCGGTGGGCATCCGCGCCGCCACCCTCACCAGCGTCGATGAGAACAAGGCGGAGACGCGCGGCCGTTTCCTCGATGGCGATCTCGACCTCCTCTACATCGCGCCCGAACGCGCCTCGACGGCCGATTTCCGCGACCTGCTCGAACGCGGCCGGGTCGCCTTGTTCGCGATCGACGAGGCGCATTGCGTCAGCGAATGGGGCCATGACTTCCGCCCCGATTATCGCCTGCTACGCCCGCTGCTCGATCGCTTCCCCGATGTGCCGCGTCTCGCGCTCACTGCGACGGCGGACGAACATACCCGCGCCGACATCCTCGATCAGCTCGGCATTCCGACAGAGGGGATGATCGTCGCCGGTTTCGACCGGCCCAACATCCGCTATTCGATCTCGCCGCGCGACAATACGACGCGCCAGATCGCCGACGTCATCCGCGACACGCCGGGCCCCGGCATCGTCTATGCCCAGACCCGCGCCGGTACCGAGAAGCTCGCCGCCACGCTGCGCGAGGCGACCGGCCGCCCGGTGCGCGCCTATCACGCCGGGCTTGATCCCGAGATTCGCCGCCGCAATCAGGCCGCCTTCGTCGCGAGCGAGGACATGGTGATCGTCGCCACCGTCGCCTTCGGCATGGGGATCGACAAGCCCGACGTCCGCTTCGTCGCGCATGCCGGCCTGCCTAAGTCGATCGAGGCATATTATCAGGAAACCGGCCGCGCCGGCCGTGATGGCGATCCGGCGGTCGCGCACCTGTTCTGGGGTGCGGAGGATTTCGCCCGCGCGCGACAACGCATCGCGGAGGTCGAGCCGCAGCGCCAGCCGGGGGAACGCCAGCGGCTCAACGCGCTCGGTGCGCTTGCCGAGACCGCCGGCTGCCGCCGCCGCATCCTGCTCGCCCATTTCGGCGAGACCCCGCACGCAGCCTGTGGCAATTGCGACAATTGCCTGTCGCCGCCCAACGCGATCGACGCGACGGAAACCGCGCGCAAATATCTCTCCGCCGTCTTCCGCACCGGCCAAAGCTATGGCGCGACCTATGTCGAGGAAGTGCTGATCGGTAAATCCTCCGAACGCAGCCTGATGAACGGGCATGAGGCGCTGTCGGTGTGGAGCATCGTCGACGGCGAGGAGGCGGCCATGCTTAAGCCGGTCGGCCGCGCGCTGCTGCTGCGCGACGCGTTGCGCACCAATCCGCATGGCGGGCTGGAATTCGGCCCCGCCGCGCGCGGGCTGATCAAGGGCGAGGATACGCTCAAACTCGTCATCCCGCCCAAGCGCGCCCGCCGTCGCCGCGGCGATCAGGCGGCCGATCCGGTCAACGACCCGCTGTTCGAGGCATTGCGCACCTGCCGGCGCGAACTTGCGCAGGAGGCCGGCGTGCCGCCCTATGTGATCTTCCACGATTCGGTGCTGCGCGAGATGGCGGCGACCCGCCCCGCCAGCCTCTCGGCGCTCGGCCGCCTGACCGGCGTGGGACAGCGAAAGCTCGATGCCTATGGAGAACCGTTCCTGCGCGTGATCCGCGAGCATTGAGCCGCTGAAAAAGCCGTGGATAACGCGCCGGCGCTGGTTCTCCCGTGCGCGAAGCTGCGCTATCGCTGGCGCCATGCTCGATATCCGCCGCATCGACGACCGCATCTCGGTCGCCCCGCAGATCGCCCCTGAGGACATTCCGGCGATCAAGGCCGCCGGCTTCGCGGCGATCGTCAACAATCGGCCCGATGGCGAAGAGGACGGGCAGCCGACCGGCGACGCGATCCGTGCTGCGGCCGAGGATCAGGGCCTGGCCTATACCGCCATCCCGGTCACTCACGCCGGCTTCTCGATGCCGCAGGTCACGGCGATGATCGACGCGCTCGGCGCCGCCAATGGCCCGGTGCTCGCTTACTGCCGGTCGGGCACCCGGTCGTGCAACCTGTGGGCGCTGGCGCAGGCTGGCCTCGGCGGTGACCCGGACGAACTGACACAGCAGGCGCGCGGCGCCGGCTATGATCTCTCCGCCCTTCGTCCGCTGATGGACGCGGTCGCGCCACCCAGATGATCTGGGTCGTGGCGGGCGCAGCGGGGGCTGCGCTGGCCGGGCTGGGGGCGCTGATCATGTGGCTGCTGCACCGTGGGGGCGGGCAGCGGCTGACCACACCCGAGCAGGCGTTGTCCGCATCGGCAGAGCTCCTCGCCGGCTTCGCGCCGGTGTCCGCCGTGCTTGGCGATGACGGGCAGGCCGCGTTGATCGTCGGCGATGGCCGGCGCGTCGCGGTGCTCAAGGTGCGCGGAAAAGGCGCTGCCGCGCGGGAGGTCGAATGGCGCGACGTTCAAGCCACGCGTGAGGGGTTGCGCGTCGCGACGCGCGACTGGCGGCTCGGCACGATCCTGATCCTGGGCGTCGACAATCTCGACGTCCGCCGCCTCGCGCCGCAGCTGCGGGGCCTCTAGGCGGCGGCTCCTTCTCCCTCCCGACTCAGTCGGTCGCGGTCGCGTCGACCGGCTTCATCGCCTTCTGGCTGGCGGCGACCGCCTCCACCCGCTCCATCACGCGCAGCACATTGCCCTGCGCCAGCGCGCCAAGCTCCGCGTCGGTCCAGCCGCGCCGCGCCAGTTCCGCGAACAACCGCGGATAGCCGTCCACCCCGGTCATGTCCGCCGGCGCCGTACCGCCGATCCCGTCATAATCGCCGCCGATGCCGACCGCGCCCTTGCCGGCGACGCGCGCGATATGCTCGACATGGTCGGCGACGTTGGCGGCGGTGACATGCGGCATCGGGTTCGCTGCGTCCCACGCGACCAGCGGCGCCGGCGCCTTGGGCCCGTACACATCGGTCGCCAGACCCTGCGCCTTGCCGAAGTCCGATCGCTTGCGATCCCACGCGCGCCATTCCTCCGAGACGAAGGCCGGGTACACATTGACCATCACGACCCCGCCCGCCTGGCCGATCCGCGCCAGCAGGTTGTCGGGAATGTTACGCGGCACGTCCGCCACAGCGCGCGCGCCCGAGTGCGAGGCGATCACCGGCGCCTTGGCGATGTCCAGCACCGCCGCCATCGTCGCGTCCGACACATGGCTGACGTCGACGATCATGCCGATGCGGTTCATCTCCGCCACGACCGATCGGCCGAAATCGGTCAGCCCGTTGGCGCGCGGCGCATCGGTCGATGAATCCGCCCAGCTCAGGCTCTTGCCATGCGTCAGCGTCATATAGCCGACGCCCAGCTCCTTCATCTGGCGCAGCACGGACAGGCGGCCGTCGATCTGGTGCCCGCCCTCGATCCCGATCATCGAGGCGATCCGCCCCGCCTTCTGCGCCGCGCGCGCTTCGGCCGCGGTGGTGACCAGCGCAAAGGCGTCCGGATTCGCCGCCGCCACCCGGCGCACGATGTCGATCTGCTCCAGCGTCATCTCGACGGCGCGCGGCCCGGTGGTGGTCGCCGGGATCCACACCGACCAGAACTGCCCGCCCACGCCGCCGCGCCGCAACCGCGGGATATCGGTCTGCAAGGGATAGGGCAGCGCGGAGGTGTCGCGCATCAGATCGACCTGCTCGACCTTGCCGTCATGCCGGTCGCGGATTTCCCAGGCGAGATCGTTGTGCCCGTCGATCACCGGATAGCGCTGCAGCAATCGCGTGATCCGCGCCGGAACCTCGGCCGTTACGGGGCTAGTCGCGGCCGGCGTGGAGGGCATGAAAGCTGTGGCTGCCTGGGCGACAAACAGAAGGGCAATCAGCGACATGGCATCTCCGGACGTAGCGGGCCGTGCAGGAACCATCCGCCAGCCCGCATGTTGTGGGGTGAGGCCCGGAGAAAACCGGACCGCCTGATGGTCTGCGAAAGCGGCCATTGGTGCAAGTGATAAACCAGCCTCGTCGCATCCCCGCGGCGGGGTTTCCTTGTCTGCAATAACAAGACGGAGAGTAATAGAAGATTACGCTTCAGCAACAAGTAACACAGCTTTCATGCGCTTAACGGTTGATTATTAATGTGGTTGATTTCGCACTCCCGGCAGAAAGGCTATGTCGGAAGTCGGGAGATGGAGTGAGTTTCGTGGACGACGACAAGGAATATTACTACCGCCGCGCCGAGTCGGAGCTCGAAATGGCGCAGCGGACCGAAAACCCCGAAGCAGTGAAGGCTCATTACACTTTGGCCGGCTATTATCTCGACAAGGTGTACAATGATGATGCCGCCGCCATCGTGGCTTCCGGAGAGGCCGCCATCAACACCACCCCGCCGGCCGCTTCGCTAAGCTAGGACGGGTGGGTCACGCGCCGGGCACATCGGCTGCCCGGCTCTTCACGCGCGGCATCGAAATCCCATGAAGAACGCCGCGTGCCGCGCCAGGATAGTGTCGATATCCCCCGGCTGGGGCTCCGCCGCACTTTCCCCATGTTCGAACGTGCCGCCGCAGATGATCCCGTCCGGGCGCGGGAACATATATCCCATCCGGCCGCCGAAAGCGTAATTCACCTCGGGCTGCGGCAGCAGGACGGCCAGCTGCCCGCGCACGGGGATCATCTCCGCATCACCGAACAGCGCGGCCGCGCCCAGCCCCGTGCAATTGAAGATCAACCGCTCTGGCAACCGCGCCAGGTCCGCAGGCGTGGCAAAATCGCGAATGACGATGCGGCCGCCGGCAATCCGCACATCCTGTTCCAGCTTGCGCAGCAACCGACCCGTCTCGGCATACATCGTGTCGAACCGGATGACGTGGCCGCCAACGGGAAAGGGATGCTCCGCCGCATCGAGGTAGCGCAGACCGGGCATGTAGCGCTCCAGCGCGCGTGCCTGCCCCGGCGGGGTGCGCGTCTGCTGATAGGTGGGCACCCAGCGGATGCCGTAATCCTCGCCGACCATGATCTGGAACCGGCGCCAGCTATAGTCCAGCGCCCGGGCATATTGTGCGCGCCATTGGGACGTCACCGCATCGTCCGCGAAATGGCTCGCCGGTTCCCATTGCCCGCCCGCGATATTGGACGTCGTCTCGGGCGGTAGCGCCTTGGTGTAGAGCGTCACCGGATAGCCGGCTTCCTGGCACAGCCGCGCGGTGGTGAGGCCCATGATCCCGGCACCGATCACCGCCACGCCTCCGTGATGGCCGGGCAGCCCCAGATCCACCGCCAGCCGCGATGTGCCCCAGGACAGGGTGATGCCCGCGCCGCCGTGGCCGTAATTGTGCACCACGCGCTTGTCACCCAGCGTGTCTGCGCGGACCACGAACCCGCTCGAACGATAGGGCCTGAGGCCGGCAATGGTGCGGATCACGCGGTCCGGTGCCACCCGGACCGGCGCCAGGCAGGCCGTTGCTGGCGCCGCAATCGGGCGCGTCCGTGTCGTGGCACATCCCGGAAGGATCAGCGGGGCGGCGGCAAGGACCGCGCGGCGATCCAGCGTCACGCCGGCCCGTCGCTTCGGAATGGCGCGGCAACTTCGTCACGTACCCGCAGCAGCCGCCCGCTCGCCCGGTCGAGCAGCGCCCAGGTGGTCACGCCTTCCACCAGCGCCCGGCCGTCGGCGCTGGTGAAACGGAAATGCCGGTTGAACCGCGCGCCCCGCGGCGGCTCGGGCACCCATGTCTCGCCCGTCGCCTGCTGCCCCTCCGCCAGATTGCCGCGATAATCGATCTCGTGCCGGGTCACGACCCACACATGCGCCGCGCGCTGCTCCTCTGGCGCGACCGCCTCCCAATGCGCCACCGCCAGGTCTTGGATCCAGCGCACCCACACGGCATTGTTAACATGGCCCAGCTCGTCGATGTCGGCCGCATCGGCGACAAAGGTCTTGGTAAAGGTCATCGCTTTCGCCACCATCGCAGGATCTGGAACAGCACGAATATACCGCCCAGCACCGCCACGCCCATCAGCAGCGTTTCGCGACTGGGCCGCAGTCGCCCGGCGAGTTCCGTCACCGCCTCGCCAAACCAATAGCCTAGCGCCGTGAACAGGCTCGCCCACACCGTCGCGGCGATCGCGTTGATCACTAGGAAGGTCGATGCCGGCACCTGACTGGTCCCGATCGCGATCGGGCTGACGGTTCGAAATCCGTAGAGGAAGCGGAAACCGAAGATGAAACTGGTCGGATAGCGTTCCAGCAGGCGCAGTGCCTTGGCAAAGGCGCGCTTCTGCGTCCAGCGCTGCACCGTCGGACTGTCGCGATAGCGCCGGCCCGCGGCGAAGAAGAACTGGTCCGACAGGAAGGAGCCCGCCGCCGCCCCGACAAAGGCGAACTGCCAGTGCAACAGGCCCTGGTGCGACAGCAGACCACCGGCGAGCACTGCCGTCTCACCTTCGAGCATCGCGCCCAGGAACACCGCGACGGCACCCCATTGCGCGATGATCGATTCAAACGTCACGTGCGAACGGCCCCGCGCGCCGTGCGGGTCACTCTTCCACCCCCAGCTGCCACAGCACGAAGGCATGTTCCTCCGCCGCCTCGCGCAGGCTTTCGAACCGACCCGATTTGCCGCCATGCCCCGCGCCCATGTTGGTCTTGAGCAGCAGGATATTGTCGTCAGTCTTGGTCGCGCGCAGCTTGGCCGCCCATTTCGCCGGCTCCCAATAGGTCACGCGCGGATCGTTCAGCCCGCCGGAAATGAACAGCGGCGGATAATCCTGCGCGCGGATATTGTCATACGGGCTGTAGCTGCGGATCAGCTGGAACGCGGCCGGATCGGTGATCGGATTGCCCCATTCGGGCCATTCGCCCGGCGTCAGCGGCAGGCTTTCGTCCATCATCGTGTTCAGCACGTCGACGAACGGCACGTCGGCGATCACCGCGCCCCAGAGTTCAGGATCGGAATTGACCACCGCACCCATCAGCTCGCCGCCGGCCGATCGCCCGGCGATCGCGATCCGCCCCTCGCTGGTCCACTTCTGCTCGATCAGCCCGCGTGCGACATCGACGAAATCGGTGAAGGTGTTGGTCCGCTTCGCCAGCTTGCCGTCATGATACCATTGCTGCCCCAGGTCATCGCCACCGCGGATATGCGCGATGGCGTAGGCGAAGCCGCGATCGAGCAGGCTCAGCCGCCCGGTGGAGAAGCCCGGCGGAATCGCATGGCCATAGGCACCATAAGCATAAAGGAACAACGGGCGGCTGCCGTCTCGCGGGAAGTCGGACGGATAGACGATCGATACCGGTACCTCAGTGCCGTCGCGCGCGGTGATGTGCAGCCGCTCGGTGCGATATTTGCCCGCCTCATAGCCCGACGGGATCTCCTGCACCTTCAGCACGGTCAGCCCGCGTGTCGCGGTATCGTAATCGTACACGGTGCCCGGCGTGACCATCGATTCATAGCCGACGCGCAACACCGTCTGGTCATATTCGGGATTGTCCCCCAGCCCGGCGGCATAGCTCGCCTCCAGGAACTCGATCCGCTCCGCCACGGTCGGCGCGTCGTAGCGGTGGATCGCCACCTGATCGAGACCGTCCTCGCGTCCCTCCACCACGAAGAAGTCGCGATAGCATTCGACGCCCGTCATGTAGAACTGGCGGCTCGGCCCGATCAGCTCGGTCCATTCGCCGGGCGCACTGATCGGCGCGGTGACCAGCCGCCACATAGGGTCCACGTCATTGGTGTGGATGAACAGCGTGTCGCCATGCGTATCGACGTCATATTCCCGCCCCGACTGGCGCGGCGCGACCATGATCGGCTCGGCCAGCGGATTGTCGGCCGGCAGCAGGCGAACCTCGCTCGTCACATGGTCGCCCGTCGCGATCACAATCCAGCGGCGGTCGCTCGTCTCCGCCACGGCCACGCGATAACCCTCGTCATCCTCGTGGTAGAGCTCGACATCCGCGGCCGGATCGGTGCCCAGCCGGTGCAGCCGCGCATTGTCCGTCCGCCATTCCTTGTTGGCGAGGCCGTAGAGGAACGCGCTGTCGTCCGCGGTCCACACGATGTCGGACAGCATCCCCGGGATCGTGTCGGGCAGCAGCGCGCCGGTGGCCAGATCCTTCACATGGATGGTGAAACGCTCGGACCCATTGTCGTCGATCGCATAGGCCAGCTTCATGCCGTCGTTCGACACGGCGAACGCACCCAGCCGGAAATACTCCTTCCCCGCCGCCAGTGCCGTTTCATCCAGCAGCAGCTCGTCGGCGCTGCCATCGTCGGGCGCACCTACCGGGCGGCGCCACCATTTGCGATACTCCCCGCCCGTTTCGAACGCGGTCCAGTACAGCCAGTCGCCATCCTTCTGCGGCACGGAGGATTCATCCTCCTTGATGCGCGCCTTCATCTCTTCGTACAGCCGGTCGACCAGCGGGCGGTGCGGCGCCATCGCCTGTTCGAAATAGGCGTTCTCCGCCTCGAGATAGGCGAGCACGTCCTTGTCATTGACGTCAGGATAATTGGCATCCTTCAGCCACGCCCAGGGATCCTCGATGGTGACCCCGTGGGCGGTGAAGGAGTGCGGACGAGTGGCGGCGATCGGCGGGGAAATCGTCATGTCGCTTCCTTAACCCGCATCGGGGCGAAGTCGATGCCAACGGGTTGCGATGCAATTTATGCAACCGGTTACATGCAACTTTGCACTTGCGGCGAATCATGCTGCAGTGCACAAGCATCAGGCCTTTCAGGCATCCTCTCCTAAAAACTTTCATGGCCGATCCCTCCGGGGGTCGGCCTTTTTTCTTTGTGCCGCGTTCATCCGCCCCTTGCCGCTGTGCGCGTTCGCCCATAGCGGCAGCTTGGGTTTGAAGGATCAGATCAGATGGCTGGTGGCCTGGTTGCGTTGCTTGATGACATTGCGGCGCTGGCGAAGCTCGCCGCCGCCAGCCTGGACGACGTCGCCGGCGTCTCGGCAAAGGCCGGGACCAAGGCCGTGGGCGTCGTCATCGACGACACCGCGGTCACCCCGCGCTACGTCACCGGGCTCAGCCCCGCGCGCGAACTGCCGATCATCTGGAAGATCGCGCTGGGCTCCATCCGCAACAAGCTGATCCTGCTCCTGCCCGCGGCACTCCTGCTGTCGGCCTTCGCGCCTTGGGCAATCACCCCGATCCTGATGGCGGGCGGCACCTTCCTGTGCTTCGAGGGCGCGGAAAAGGTGATCGAGGCGCTGACCGGCGCGCACCATGGCGACGAAGCCGTCGCGGTGACCGATCCCAAACAGCTGGAGGATCGTCAGGTGTCGGGCGCCATCCGCACCGACCTCATCCTCTCCGGTGAGATCATGGCCATCGCCCTGTCTGAACTGGCCGATCAGACGATCGTCAACCAGGCGATCGCGCTTGCGCTCGTCGGCCTCGCCATCACCGTCGGCGTCTATGGCGTCGTCGCGCTGATCGTGAAGATGGACGACATCGGCCTCGCATTGGCAGAGCGGGAGGGCAGCGGCACGCGCGCGATCGGCCGGGGGCTGGTCTCGGCGATGCCCGTTGTCCTGAAATGGCTCGGCATCATCGGCACGGCGGCGATGCTGTGGGTCGGCGGCCAGATCATCGTCCACGGCCTGCACGAATTTCACCTGACGCCGATCCCCGGCTGGATCGAGCACGCCGCCGAAGCCGCGCGCCACGCCGTTCCCGGTGCCGGGGGCGTCGCCTCCTGGATCGTCAACGCCGCCCTCTCGGCGGTGTTCGGCATCATCGTCGGCGCGATCGTCGCCGGCGTGCTTCACCTCCTGCCCAGGAAGGCCGCCAAGCACTGATAGCGCTGGCGGACCGCGACCCGATCGGTCAGGCCGCGCGGGTCAGGCTCAGGAACACGTCCTCCAGATCAGCTTCGCGCGTCGACACATCGACGATGCCGAATCCCGCACCCTGAACCGCCGCCAGCACCTCACCAGCGTTCACCCGGTCCTTGGAATAGGTGATCTCCAGCGTTCGCTCGCCCTTCAGCACGATCTTCTCGAAACAGGGCGCGCTGGGCACCGCCGTCACGTCGCGCTCCACCGTCACCTCGACCACCTTCTCCTGCGCACGGCTCAGCAACTGGCGGGTCGGCTCGTTGGCGACGACCTGGCCATGGTTGATGATCGCGATCCGATCGCACAATTCCTCGGCTTCCTCGAGGTAATGGGTCGTCAGCACCACCGTCACGCCACCGGCGTTCAATTCGCGCACATAGGCCCATAATTGCTGGCGCAGCTCGATATCGACGCCAGCGGTCGGCTCGTCGAGCACCAGCACCGGCGGCGAATGGACCATGGCCTTGGCCACCATCAGCCGCCGCTTCATGCCCCCCGACAGGGTGCGGGCATAAGCCTTGGCCTTGTCCTCCAGATGCACCGCGCGCAGCAATTCCATCGATCGCCGCTCCCGCTTCGGGATGCCGTACAGCCCGGCCTGGATCTCCAGCGTCTCGAGCGGCGTGAAGAACGGATCGAACAGGATCTCCTGGTTTACGATCCCGATCGACGCCTTGGCGTTGCGCGGCTGCGCATCGATGTCGAAGCCCCAGATCGATGCCGTGCCGCTGGTCTTGTTCACCAGCCCGGCCAGAATGTTGATCAGCGTCGATTTGCCCGCGCCATTTGGCCCCAGTAGGCCAAAAATCGTGCCCTGCGGCACGTCGAAACTGACCCCGTCGAGCGCGCGCTTCCCCCCCTGATAGGTCTTGCAAAGATCCCGTATGGCGATGGCAGCGTCGGTCATGGCGGCGATCGTTACGCCCGCCCGCACGCGAATGCTAGGCAGGTGATTGCTAGCGCGGCGCGGCCTTGCTAACGCGGGCGCCATGTTGCCGCCGCCCCAGATCAGCCGAGTTTCGCACCACCGCGTCGCCTGTGACGGCGCGCATGACGGGATCCCCGCCGCGCTGGGCCACCCGCGCGTGTGGCTGGAAATCTCGGAACTCGGCTATGTCGACTGCGGCTATTGCGATCGCCGCTTCGTGCTGATCGGCGGCCCGGCCGATGGCGTCGACCCGGCCACCCTTCCCGACCACGGCGACGGCGCCGGGCGCTAAGTCGCCTCCTGACGCGACAGCACGCAAACCTGCTCGATCGCGTCACCGCCCCCTCGGGCGCCTGAACATCCCACCACCGGTACGCAGCCGCGGCACTTGCGGCTGCGTCAGATCAGCGGAACGAACAGCCCATTGGCGCCGCACCACCGGGCGTGAGCGCCGACACGCGCCTCCCGGCCATAACGCCAGCGCCTTGACGCGAGTCCTACCGGGCTGACGCCACCCCTTCCTCGATCCGGCAAGTCAGCGCAGCCGCCGAACAGCGCCGTTGCGTCACCTTGGGCCACGCGCGCCTCCAGCCATACCTCGCCAACGCAACCCCAGCTCGTCACCCCGCTGAGGATTGCTAACGCACGCCAATGTTATCCACAGCCAGTCCACAGCTAATCCACACGCTGCCCACACCCTTCCCACGGCCTGTCCACAACCTGCTCACAACTTATCCACAGCCCGCTTGAAGGTTATCCACAGCTCGCCCACAGATTGTCCGCAGCTTGTTCCGGCCGCCCCCACAGCTTTGCCCACAACTTTATCCACAGCCTTTCCGCGACGCCCCCCGCGCCCTACATTCCCATCATGACCGCTATCGATCCCCGCTCGTTCCTGTACCGCGACTCGCTGGATCCGGAGGCCGCGCTGTCGCTCACCGCGGGCGCTCTCTCGCGCGCCGACGACGGGGAGCTGTTCCTGCAATATCGCAAGTCGGAGGCGTTCGGCTTCGACGATGGCCGGCTCAAGACCGCCAGCTACGACACCCATTCCGGCTTCGGCCTGCGCGCCGTCTCGGGTGAGATGACGGCCTTCGCCCACGCCAGCGAACTGTCCGAGGCAGCGATCAAGCGCGCGGCGGAAACGATGCAGCTGATCGATCCCTCGACCAGCGCGAAGGCGCCGCCGCCCACCGGCACCAATCAGCGGCTCTACACCGATGGCGATCCGCTCGATCTCGTCCCCTTCGCCGACAAGGTGAACCTGTGCCAGACGATCGACGCCGCCGCCCGTGCGCGCGATCCGCGGGTCGCGCAGGTATCGGTCGGCCTGTCAGGCACGTGGAGCGTGGTGGAAATCGTCCGCCCCGACGGCTTCGTCGCTACTGACGTTCGCCCGCTCGTCCGCCTCAACGTCTCGATCGTCGTGGAGCAGAACGGCCGCCGCGAAACCGGCACCTTCGGGATCGGCGGGCGCTATCTCTACGATTCGCTGCTCGATCCGGCGACCTGGAACCGGGCGATTGACGAGGCATTGGCGCAGGCGCTGGTGAACCTTGAATCGGTTGCGGCTCCGGCGGGCGAGTTCACCGTGCTGTTCGGCCCCGGCTGGCCCGGCATCCTCCTTCACGAGGCGATCGGCCACGGGCTTGAGGGCGATTTCAACCGCAAGGGCACCAGCGCCTTCTCGGGCCGCATCGGCGAACAGGTCGCGGCGCGCGGCGTCACCGTGGTCGACGATGGCTCGATCCGCGATCGCCGCGGCTCGCTGACGATCGACGACGAAGGCACGCCGACTCGCGAGACGATCCTGATCGAGGATGGCTTCCTGAAAGGTTACATGCAGGATCGCCTCAACGCGCGCCTGATGGGCGTGGAGGCGACCGGCAACGGCCGCCGCGAAAGCTTCGCCCACGCCCCCATGCCGCGCATGACCAACACCTTCATGAAGGGTGGGAACGACGATCCGGCCGAGCTGCTCTCCCGCGTGAAGAACGGCATCTATGCCAAGTCGTTCGGCGGCGGTCAGGTCGATATCGTCTCGGGGAAGTTCGTCTTCTCCTGCACCGAGGCGTATAAGGTGGAGAACGGCAAGATCGGCGCCCCGATCAAGGGCGCGACGCTGATCGGCGATGGCCCGACCGTGCTGACCAAGGTGCTTGGCGTCGGCAACGACTTCGCGCTCGACGAAGGGATCGGCATGTGCGGCAAGGGCGGGCAGAGCGTGCCGGCCGGCGTTGGTCAGCCAACGCTGCTGGTGGGCGGCCTGACCGTCGGCGGCACCGCCGCCTGACGCGTTCGCGCACGATAACCGCCATTGCGCCCGCGCGCGATGGCGGGGGTCGGGCCTAGCTGTTGCTCAGCGCCACGATGTGATCGAACACCGCCGGGTGCAGCGGCTTGGTGAAGGCGCAGCCGTAGCGATATTTGTCGCGCCACGCGACCACCGCCTCCAGCCCGGCCAGCCCCGGCAGCGTCAGCCACACGGTCGTGCCCGGCCACAGCGTGAAGCTGGTCTGCGCGCGGAAACCGGTGGTGGACAGGTCGACCACCTCGATCTCGAATCGGGTCGTGCCGCGATCACGCAGATGCGCGCGCATCTTCACCGCCTTGCGCAGCGCGCCGCGATTCTCATCGCCCTCACCCGGGCCGGGAAGTGGGATGGCGTGGTCCATGGCGCCCTTATCCCCTGCGAAGGTTACTTTTCGGCAAACGTCCGATCCGCACCGGCCGGGGCACGCACCCCCGCCCGCCCGCGCCGCTTAAGCTCGGCCTTCAGATCCTCCGGCTTGGGCGCCACGAGGAAGCCGAAGCTGACCGTGCCTTCCTTGGTGTTCACCACATGGTGCAGCCGGTGCGCCTGCACGATCCGCTTCATGTAGCTGGATTTGGGCAGGTAGCGCGTGCGCACCCGCTCATGAACGATGATGTCGTGGAACCCGAAATAGATCGCGCCATAGGCAGCGATCCCCGCGCCGATCCAGGCATAGCCTTCCCACCAGCCGCCCTGCACGCCGCCATAGATCAGCACGATCGAGGGGATGGCGAAGATCGCACCGTACAGGTCGTTCAATTCGAACCGTCCGGTGCGCGGCCGATGGTGGCTTTCGTGCAGGAACCAGCCCGGCCCATGCATCACCCAGCGGTGCATGACATAAGCGAACACCTCCATCCCGGCGACGGTGAGGAAGAACAGGAGAAGGCCGGACCAGATCGACATGCGTTGCCCATATAGCCATCGCGCGCCCGCGTCGCTACGTCGCACCGCGTTATGACAGACGCATACGATCCCGAACGGCGCGCCGCAGCGCTCGAGTCCAAGGCCTGGCCCTATGAGGAAGCGCGAAAGCTTCTGAAGCGCTGGCCCGAAGGCAAGCCGAACGGGGAACCGATGCTGTTCGAAACCGGCTACGGTCCCTCGGGCCTGCCGCACATCGGCACCTTTCAGGAGGTGCTGCGCACCACCATGGTCCGCCGCGCCTATGAGGAAATGACCGGCCGCCCAACCCGGCTGGTGGCGTTCAGCGACGACATGGACGGCCTGCGCAAGGTACCGGACAATGTGCCGAACAAGGAATTGCTGGAGGCGAACCTCGGCAAGCCGCTGTCGCGCGTCCCCGATCCCTTCGGCAAGTTCGACAGCTTCGCCGCGCACAACAACGCCATGCTGCGCGACTTCCTCGATCGCTTCGGCTTCGATTACGAGTTCGTCTCGTCGACGGACTATTACACCTCCGGCCGCTTCGACGAGAAGCTGCGCGACGTCCTGCGCAACTATGACAAGATCATGGCCGTCATGCTGCCGACGCTGCGTGCCGAGCGGCAGGCGACCTATTCGCCCGTTCTGCCGATCAGCCCCACCTCGGGCATCGTGCTCCAGGTCCCGGTCGAGGTGGTCGACGCAGAGGCCGGCATCATCCGCTTCCAGGATACCTCTGTTCCCGGGGGCCAGACCGTCGAACAGTCGATCCTCGGCGGCAAGGCGAAGCTCCAGTGGAAGCCCGATTGGGGCATGCGCTGGGCCGCACTCGGCGTCGATTATGAAATGTACGGCAAGGACCTGATCGATTCCGGCATCCTCGGCGGCAAGATCGCGCAGATCCTCGGCGGCCGTAAGCCCGAGGGCCTGGTGTACGAGCTGTTCCTCGATGCCAAGGGCGAGAAGATCTCCAAGTCGAAGGGCAATGGCCTTTCGATCGAGGAATGGCTGACCTACGGCCCCGACGAGAGCCTCGCCTTCTACATCTATCGCGAGCCGAAGAAGGCGAAGTCGCTCCACCTCGGCCTCATCCCGCGTGCGGTGGACGACTATTGGCAGTTCCGCGCCAATTATCCCGCGCAATCGTGGAAGGAGAAGCTCGGCAACCCCGTTCACCACATCCACACTGGCGACGTGCCGGCGGCAACGCTGCCGGTCACCTTCGGGCTGCTGCTGAACCTCGTCGGTGTGATGGGCGAAGGCGCGACGAAGGAGCAGGTCTGGGGCTATCTCGGCAATTACCTGTCGGATGCCAACGCCGCGGCGCATCCGGAGCTCGACCGGATGATCGGCTATGCCCTCGCCTATCACCGCGACTTCATCGCCCCGACGCTGAAGCGCCGCGCGCCCGAGGGCGTCGAGGTTGCCGCGCTCGAACGGCTCGACGCCGATCTCGCCACGCTGGGTGAGGACGCTTCGGCGGAGGATATCCAGAACGCCGTCTATGAGATCGGCAAGACCGCCGGCTTCGCGGAGCTGCGCGGTTGGTTCAAGGCGCTGTACGAAACGCTGCTCGGCTCCAGCCAAGGCCCCCGCATGGGCAGCTTCATCAAGCTCTACGGCGTCGCCAACACCCGCCGCCTGATCGCCGAGGCGCTCGCCGCGGTCAAGTGATACCGGCAGCTGGCGCCAATCTCCCCCGCCGCGGGAGGTTGGCGCCAGCCCCGCCGATCCGCTACCCTCCCGCCCATGTGCAACGAGGCCGCCCGTCGCATCGCCATCGGCGAATTGCGCAACGACTGGGGTGAGACGCGCATTCCGCTCGTCTTCCCCGAGGGCGTGCCCAACATGGCGCCGCTCGACAGCTTCCGCATCACCGATCCGACGATCATCATGCGCGGCGTCGACGGCCGCGCGGATGCGGCGGAATGCGTCACCCGCCGCTGGAGCTGGCCCGGCTCGGGCGGAAAACCCGTGTACAATTTCCGCTCCGACGGGCGAGATCTGCGCACCGGCCGCTGCCTGATCCCGGTCGACAGCTTCTTCGAATTTACCAAGCCCGCCGACCCCAAGGCGAAGCGCAAGGACAAATGGGCCTTTCGCCTCGCCGGCCACGACTGGTTTTGCATCGCCGGCCTGTGGCGCAAGGACGCAAGCGTCGGTGAAGCCTTCACCATGCTCACCTGCGAACCCGGACCCGACGTCGCCCCCTATCATTCACGCCCGGTGGTGGTGCTCGGCCGCGACGCATGGGCGGCATGGCTCGACCCTTCCGTCCCCTCCGCCGATCTGTGCCGGCCGCTCCCCGCCGGCAGCCTCAGCGTCACGCCCGCGCGATAATTCGCGTTACGTCACCAGGATCGTCGCCGCCCCGGCCAGGATCATGCCTACCGCCACGCAGCGCTGCCACGACACCCGCTCACCCAGCGCGAAGATCGCGATTCCCACTGCCGTCACCATCCCGGTCTCGCGCAGCGCGGCGAGCGGCGCGGTCGGCCCAAGCGCAAAGGCGGTCAGCGCCCGCTGGACCGCTCCGGTGAATGGGTGTTAGGTTTTGCTTCCTCGCTCCCTCTCGCAAAAGGTCTAATCATTGGGCTTCTTTGCTTCACTCCTTAAGGCACTTGCCGGAGAGACGATCAACGACGGTTTTGGTCGGCATCGACTGCCAAGAAACTGGTGGAAAGTTGAGGGATTCTTCCCGCTCGCCACCGGGGGCCATCTTGAGATCGTAGGAGAGAGCCACTTTCAAGACACATTTGAGACGGTGGTAGGGGAGCGTTGGCGTGGAGGAGTGTATTGGCACGTCGTCGCTCAGATCTTTTTCGTCGACGACAACCCTGCTGATCCGAACGCGGTGGGTGTCATGATTGAGGGTATGCCCGCCGGCTACATTCCACGTGATCAAGCTAATGCAATCCGCACTGCCATTTTGCAGGCGAACCCGGAGAGGCTGCCGGTAATATGCAAGGGCGAGATCATCGGCGGCTTTGTTCGAGGGTCAAAACGAGGCAGCTACGGCCTTGTGCTTGATGTTTCCCAGCCGATCCGCCGGAAAGCACGCTAGCAACCCGGGCTTCGATTGGGGCGTGCACACTGGCTCGATTGCGGCGTGCTCGGAACGTGCTGCATCGGCAAGCACGCCGCTCATGTCACCAGCCGCCGCAATCCCGCAAGCGTATCCGCCTCCGCCGCCGGCTTGTCGGTCCTGATCCGCGCGATACGGGGGAAGCGCATCGCGACGCCCGATTTGTGCCGTTTCGATTCGTGGATCGAATCGAACGCCACCTCGAGCACCAGCGTCTTTTCCACCTCGCGCACCGGGCCGAAGCGGTTGAGCGTGTTGTTGCGCACGAACTTGTCGAGCTGCTTCAGTTCCTCGTCGGTGATCCCGGAATAGGCCTTGCCCACCGGCAGCAGCTCGCCATCCTCGGTCCAGCAGCCAAAGGTATAGTCGCTGTAGAAGGACGATCGCCGCCCATTGCCGCGCTGCGCATACATCATCACGCAATCGGCGGTCAGCGGATCGCGCTTCCATTTGTACCACAGGCCCACGCGCCGCCCGGTGACATAGGGCGAATCGCGCCGCTTCAGCATCACGCCCTCGATCGCCGCATCGCGCGCGCCGGCGCGGATGCCCTCCAGCGCGGTGAAATCCTCCGCCTCGATCAACGCGGAAACATCGAACCGCTCCGGGTTCAGCCGGCTGGCGAAATCCTCCAGCCGCCCGCGCCGCTCGTGCCAGGGCAGCGCGCGCAGATCCTCCTCCCCGTCGAGCAGGATATCGTACAGCCGCACGAACGCCGGCGCTTCCTCCAGCATCTTGGCGGAGACGACCTTGCGCCCCAGCCGCTGCTGCAACGCGTTGAAGCTCGCCGCCCCGCCGCCTTCCTCATCACCCTTGCCGCCCAGTGCGGCGCCCAGTGCGATCCCCTGCGCCTCGCCCTTCACCAGCAATTCGCCGTCCACCGCGCCCGCCTCGGCAAAGGCGCTGGCGACATCGGGAAAGGCGCGGGTCACGTCATCGCCGGTGCGGCTGTACAGCCGCGTCTCGCCTGCGACATGGACGATCTGGACCCGGATGCCGTCCCATTTCCACTCCGCGGCATAATCGGAAAGGTCGACGCGCAGGTCTTCCAGCGGGTGCGCCAGCATGAACGGGCGAAACACCGGCACATTGGCCGGCGTCGGCTGCGCGCCGCGTCCCTCGGCCCAGGCGAACAGGCTTTCGTAGGGCGGGTCGATCCCGTGCCACACCTCCTCGACCGCATCGACGTCGATCGCGAAGGCATCGGCCAGCGCCTGCTTGGCCAGCCGCGCTGACACCCCGACGCGAAGCGCGCCCGTCGCCATCTTCAGCAGCGCGAAACGCTCCTCGGCGTTCAGCTGGTCCAGCATCTGCGCCAGCGCCGCCGGTGCCTGCCCGCGCGGCAGCGTCAGCAACCGTTCGACCACCGCGCCGACCGACAGCGCTTCAGCCGCCATCGGCGTCTCCGGCGTCGGCCACAGCAGCGCCACCGTCTCCGCCGAATCGCCGACATAATCGCGGCTCATCCGGTACAGCACCGGATCGACCCGCTCCTCGATCAGCGCGCGGATCACCGCCGGCTTGACCCCCGGGATGTCGAGGTCGCCGGTCAGCGCGGCCATCGCCCAGCCCCGGTCGGGATCGGGCGTGGTCTTCAGATAGTCGCCGATCAGCCTCACCTTTGCCGTGCGCGACCGGGTGTAGATGAGCGAATCGAGAAGCTGCGCAAAGGCGTGCATGGCCGCTCCAACGCACGGCATCGGCGAACCGCTCCGGCGATGGCCTCGGCGGCGCACTGGCGCTAGCGACACCGGCATGATCCGCAGGCATCCCATCATCGTCGCGCTCCTTCTCCTCCTCGTCGCAGCCGGCGGCGTGCTGGCCGTCCTCGGCTGGCAGGAGGCGCATCGCGATCCGGTGATCCGCCCCGGCTCGATCGCGCTGTCGGGCTGGCCCGCCGGCCACCCGCCGCTCACCATTGCCCTCGCCAGCGATATCCACATCGGCGGCGGCGCGATGGACGGCGCCCGCCTCGCCCGCATCGTGGCGCAGATCAACGCCGCCGCCCCCGACCTGATCGTCCTCGCCGGCGACTTCATCGACGGGCATGACGCTGAGACCGCGCGCGACAATGCGCCCGTGCTGACCCAGGCGCTGCGCGGGCTGCGCGCGCCGCTCGGCACGATCGCAGTGCTCGGCAACCACGATCATGACAGCGATCCCGCCAGGATCGCCGCTGCCCTTGCCGCGGCCAACATCTCGGTGCTCGACAATGCCGCCACGCAGCGCGGCCCGCTGGCGATCGGCGTGGTGGGCGACGCCTATAGCGGCAACGACGATCTGCCGGTGACGCTGCGCGCGCTCGCCCGCCTCTCCGGCCCACGGCTGCTCGTCACGCATTCGCCCGACATCGCGCCGGACATGCCAGCCGACATATCGCTGCTGCTCGCCGGGCACACCCATTGCGGCCAGGTCGTGCTGCCGCTCGTCGGCGCGCTGTGGGTCCCCTCGCGCTTCGGCGATCGCTACCGCTGCGGCATCATCCGCGAGGGCGCGCGCACCGTCGTCACCAGCGCCGGGCTCGGCACCAGCCTCCTGCCGCTCCGCTACCGCGCCCCGCCGGACGTGTGGCTGCTTCGGCTCGGCGCGGATTGACGATCCATATACGTTCCATATACGCACCACCTATCACTTTGGAGCGGCCGGCATGGGAATTGTGAAGATCGACGACGCCCTGCACGAGGATGTCCGCCGCGCCAGCGCGGTGATGTGCCGCTCGATCAACGCCCAGGCGGAATTCTGGATGAAGATCGGCATGTTGGCCGAAACCAATCCCACGCTGACCTTCCACGAGATCATCAAGACGCAGCTCGCGGCCGTTCCCGCCGATCTGCCGCGCCTCTCGGTCGCCTGAAAGCCTCCCATGACGAAGAATGGCCTGATCAAGACCCCGGACGAACTGGCGCTGATGCGCATCTCCGGCCGGCTGCTCGCCAGCGTGTTCGAAATGCTTGATCGCCAGGATCTCGCCGGCATGTCGACGCTCGCGGTCAACGACCTGGTCGAACATTTCATCACCGTCGATCTCGCCGCGCGTCCCGCCAGCAAGGGGCAATATGGCTATGGCTATGTGCTGAACTGCTCGCGCAACGAAGTCGTCTGCCACGGCGTGCCGAGCGCTGACGAGATCATCCGCGACGGCGACATCATCAACCTCGACATCACGCTGGAAAAGAACGGCTTCATCGCCGATTCCAGCAAGACCTATATGGTCGGCACCGTCTCTCCCCAGGCGCGCCGCTTGGTGCGCGTCGCGCAGGAGGCGATGTGGCAGGGTATCCGGCAGGTACGGCCCGATGCGCACATCGGCGACATCGGCTTCGCGATCGAACGCCATGCCAAGAAGAACGGCTATTCGGTCGTGCGCGACTATTGCGGCCACGGCATCGGGCGGGAAATGCATGAGGAGCCGCAGGTGCTGAACTACGGCCGCCCCGGCACGGGCGCCCGGATGCGCCCGGGCATGGTCTTCACCGTCGAACCGATGATCAACCAGGGCAGCCGCAAGGTCGCGACGCTGGACGATGAATGGACCGTCGTCACGAGCGACGGCAAGCTGTCCGCGCAATTCGAACACACCGTCGCGGTTACGGAAAACGGGGTCGAGATCATGACCCTGCGCAGCGACGAACAACCGTCGCTCGGGAAAAACTGAAGCAACGGGCCGTACGCGCCGGCGCGGGAGGAATCTTCCGCCCCGCACTGACGCGCATCAGCCTAGTCGATCGCGTCCTTGATGGCCCTGCCGGTCATCAGCGCCAGCACCAGCAGCACGACGAAGATCGCAATCGCGATGAAGAACAGCACCTTGGCGATGCCGACGAAGGCGCCGCCGATCCCGCCAAAGCCCAACGCGCCGAGCACGAGGCCCGCGACAAGGAAGATCAGCGCCCATTTCAGCATCGCGGCTTATCCCCGACCCTTGCGGCTGGCCTCGAACAGGAACCAGGCGCGCTCCTCGGCCTGATCGGTCCATTCGTCGACGATGCCGCTGGTGGCATTATCCTTGGCTTCCTCGGCCGCTTCCTTGACCGCGCGAAAGCTCTCGACCAGCTTCAGATTGTCGTCGCGCAGCTCGGCCAGCATCTCGTCCGCCGGCACGAAATCGCGATCATTGTCGGAAATCGTCTGGCGGCGCGAAATGTCGCCGATCGAGCGCAGCGTGACGTTGCCCGTCTTGCGCACGCGCTCGGCGATGGCGTCAGTCACGCCCAGGATCTGTGCCGCCTGGTCGTCCAGCATCAGGTGATAGTCGCGGAAATGCGGTCCCGACACATGCCAGTGGAAATTCTTGGTCTTCAGATACAGCGCATAGCAATCCGCCAGCGACGAATTGAGCGCGTCCGCCACCGTGCGCGTGTCGTTGCGCGGCAGGTCGGAGGGGGTTTTCAGGTCAGGCGCGATGTCGGCCACGGTACATACCTCCACAAAGCTGGGATTTCGTTGCGACAACGGCCTGATCGCCGAATCTATCCCTCCCCGTGAAATCCCGGACCGGCGTGCGCGCTACAGCAGCCGCACCGCATTCAGCCCGGCAATCACCCCCGTCACGACCAGCACCAACGCCGAGGCGATGCGGATCGCCGGCTGCGGCAGCGCCAGCCAGCGCCGCTCGCCGATCACCGCCGCTGGCGCCACCACCGCCAGCGCGCCCAGCGTGCCACCGACCGCCGCCAGCCACGGCAGCTCGCTCCGCGCCGCCAGCCCCAGCACGATGAACTGCATCCGGTCACCCACGATCATGATCGCCAGCCCCAGCACGCTGGTCGCCACCGCCCCCAGCCGCCAGCCGCTCAGCCGATCGGGCGTGCGCGATCGCAGCGTCGTGCTCAGCCCCGCCAGCACCAGCGCCAGCGCGAGCAGCAACTGGCGCGCCTCCGGCGTCAGCAGCGGCGCGATCCACGATGCCGCGACAACCCCCAGCGCATAATTGCCCGCCAGCGCCACCCCCGCGGCGGCAATCACCAGCGCAGGCGATCGGAAACGGTCAGCCAGGATCGCCGCCAGCCACGGCGTCTTGTCCCCCGCCTGGCAGATCGCGCCCAGGACCAGCGCGGCCATCAGCGCATCCACGTTCGTCGTCCCTCGTCTGCCGTCCGATTCGCCACGCGCGCCTTGTGGTGCATGCCCGCGGGCCATTCCATGGTCGCATTCACCGTGGCAGATAGGGGTTGAAGAGGGCGTTAAGCCACGCCGCTGCTTGACTTCGCCCGCCCCATCGGCCATTGCGCCGACCGTTGGAAGCGGCGCGCCCACGCTCGCCGCTCCTTTTTTGTTTGCTACAGAACAGGATTCGCGGGTCATGGCCAAGCCGACCACCGTCAAGATCAAGCTCGTCAGCTCGGCCGATACCGGCTTCTTCTACGTCACCAAGAAGAATCCGCGGACCAAGACCGAGAAGCTCAGCTTCAACAAGTACGATCCCGTCGTGCGCAAGCACGTCGAGTTCAAGGAAGCGAAGATCAAGTAAGTCGCGATTCGTCATGCTCCCGGTGGGCATGACGTCAATCGATCGATTGGCCGGCGGCACGCCCGATTGATGGGCGCCGCCGGATGGTACCCCGCTTGCGGGGACCGCCCAGGCGCTGTCACAGCAGGGCCTTTCCAGCAGCCGCACCTATTTCGCGGCTGGCTTGCCACAGCTCACCGGACCGCCACCAGCGGAGCGTACGGTGCAGGTGGCATCACCCGCGACGGTGACCTTCCCCAGCCCGGTATTCGTCACCGATGCGGTATAGCGCGCCCGTGCGCGTGTTTCCCCCGGCCCAGTCAGCAGAACGGTCAGGTCCTTCGTGACCAGCCCGGAGGCGTCGATCGTCCCCGGACCATCGGTAATCAGCCGTGCCCGGTTCGCCTGCCCGCCAGCCGTGATCGTCCCGGGACCGACCAGCGACGCGGCCAGCTGATCCGCGTCCACCCGCGCAGCGGCAACCCGCCCCGATCCGGCAAGCGAGAGTTCGACGCGCTGCCCCGCCATGCGGTTCACCGTCACATTCGCGCCGGCACTTACCGCCAGCGAATTCAGCCGCGGCGTGCGCAGCACGATGACGGGGGGCGCGGCATTGTCAGCGCGAAACGTCTCGCCCCATCCGCCAGTACCCAGCCGAACCGACAGGGTCCCGCCATTCACCGCCACGGCGATCCGCTCGATCAACTGGCGCTCGCCGGCGGCTGTGGCGCCGGGCGACGCGCCGGCCTCGATCCGCACCTCGAACGGCCCGTCGACCCGCACCCGCTCGAAACTGCCGACCGAAAACACCCGCTCCGCCGCCAGGGCGGGTAAGGGGGCCAGCAACAGCGGAAGAGCGAGCGCGCCTGTTCTCATGCGATGAGGTGGCACCAACTCACCGCTGGCTGCAAGCGCTCATCCGCCGCAGCGCACGTCCCCCGTGCCCATCTTGCTCACCTTGCAGCGCGCCTTAGGCCCCAGATCGACATCGCCCGTGCCCATGATCGACACACTGGCATCGCCATCGATCAGCGCCTGGACATTGCCCGTCCCGGCGATCTTCACCGATGCCCGCGATCCGCGCAGATCCTTGCCGTCGACGTCGCCCGCACCGGCGATCGACACGTCGATTTCTTGCGCCTGCCCCGCGGCGGTGACCGTGCCCGACCCGGCGATCGACAGCTTCAGCGCGTCCACCGTCACCCGGTTCAGGCCCAGCGATCCCGCGCCGGCGATGTCGCCCGTGAAGGCGGCGCCGTCGACGCGGTCGATCGCCACGTCGCCCGCCCCGGCGAGCCGCGCGGCCTCGATCCGCGGCATGGTGACAAAGACCTTGGCCGACCCGGAGCTCCAGCCGATGCCGCCCGTCGTCTTTCGGGAGATCCGCAGCCGGTTGCCCTCGCGGACGATCTTCAGACGGTCCAGCGCGTCGGGATCACCCTCCGCGTGCACCGAAAAGCCGGCACCGACCCGGACGTCGACGTCGTCAGGCCCACGCTGATCGATCTGCGTGAAATCCGTCACGGCATAGGTGCGGCTGGATCCTTCACCCTGCCCGCGCACCCCCGGCGTGTCATCGTCGCCCGACAAAGTGCCACCACAGGCAGCGGTCGGGATCAGCGCGCCGATCACCAGCCAGCGCATGATCGATCGCCCGCGCGAACGATTGCGCTTCGATTCCGACGCCTCATTGCTGTGATCAACTCGGTTCGACGAAAAAAGTAGATCAGATTGCATCATATCAGCCTGCCCGGTGTATTTGCTAGATAATACACCAGGCAGGAACGAACGCAACGGTCGTTTCACATGCGAAAAGGGCGGCCTTCCGTCGGGAAGACCGCCCTTTTTCGAAAACCGGCCGCAACCGCGGTCGGTGTGGCTGGATCAGGCCGGAACCTTGTCCTTGTTGTAGATCGCAGCTGCATCGCGGAGGATCTCGAGGATCTTCTCCTGCGCCGCCGGCTCGTCGATCTGCTCCATCGCGGCCAGTTCGCGCGCCAGACGGCTGCACGCACCTTCGAAGATCTGCCGCTCGGAATAGCTCTGCTCGGGCTGATCGTCGGCACGGAACAGGTCGCGGACCACTTCGGCGATCGACACTAGGTCGCCCGAGTTGATCTTCGCTTCATATTCCTGGGCGCGGCGCGACCACATGGTCCGCTTGACCTTGGGCTTGCCCTTCAGCGTCTCCATCGCCTCGCGCATCGTCTTGTCGGACGACAGCTTGCGCATGCCTACGCTTTCCGCCTTGTTGGTCGGAACGCGCAGCGTCATCTTTTCCTTCTCGAAGCGCAGCACGTAGAGCTCGAGCTGCATGCCGGCAATTTCTTGTTTCTGCAGCTCGATTACGCGGCCCACGCCATGCTTGGGATAAACGACATAATCACCGACATCGAAATGCAGCGCCTTGGCAGCCATAGGATCCGGATCCTCCGGGTTGAATCACGCCGAGGCAGAGCTTTGTGCGGACAACCGCCCGTCTGAGCCCGTGCACCATTGACGTGAAGGGTTAGCGACTCCAGCGGACGCGCGAAAACAATGCGCCCGTCACGGACTCATATAGCAGCGTTGCAACAATATTACCAGAGTCGATCGGGCAGCATGGCTGGCATTTCGCCACCATCCCACGATCGACGAGGAACGGGCCGCGGCGATATCCGGGATTTCACCTAGCCTGTCGCTCACGGCCGCGGCCGCCGTCAGGCGACCAGATCGGCCGCCGGGGATCAGTCGCCAGCGCCAGGCTCGGGCGAGAAATACTTGTCGTACTTGCCCTCGGCGCCCTTGAACGCGTCGGCATCCGGCGGCGTCTGGTCTTCCTTGCGCGTGACATTGGGCCATTGCGCGGAGAAGGTCGCGTTCAGCTCCAGCCATTGCTCCAGCCCGCTTTCGGTATCGGGCAGGATCGCTTCCGCCGGGCATTCCGGCTCGCACACGCCGCAATCGATGCATTCGCTCGGATTGATGACGAGCATGTTCTCGCCTTCATAGAAGCAATCGACCGGACACACCTCCACGCAATCCATGTACTTGCAACGGATGCATGCGTCGGTGACGACATAGGTCATGGCCGGTTCAACTCCTCCATCGATCAGCAGATCGGGCGCCGCTGCTATGCGCGCTGTCGGCCAGCGTCAATCGTCGTCGCACTTGGGCGGTGCGTTCTCGATCTTTACACCCAGCTCGCGGTAACAGGCCTGCGCCTCTGCTGCTGGCCCGCGACGTAAGGGCAAAGCCTCGATCTGCAAGACGCGAACGCTGCCTGCCTTCACGAATGTCAGCACATTGCCGACCCGCACCGGAGCATGCGCCCGGTCGATGACGCGGCCGTCGATGCGCAGCCGCCCCTGCGCCGCCATGTCCTGCGCGATCTCCCGCGTCTTCGCTAGGCGAACGAACCACAGGTAACGGTCCAGCCGCATCGTGGCCTCGCCACCCGGCGGGTTAGCCAAGGTTCAGGTCCGACAGCACGGCAAATGCATTGTCGCTGCGCGGGCGAACCGCGCGGGCCGGCGGTCGGCCACGCCATGTCCAGCGCCCCTCGGACAGGGCACGAAAGCCCAATTCGGTCAGCAGCCGCGCGATGGTTGCGGGCTCCAACCCCATCGACGTGGCGAGCGCCGGGTCGGGCGTGAACGCGCCCCTCCCCTTGCGCCCTTCATGCGCCGACCTCGCGATCCGCTCGACCAGGTCGATGCGCACCGCCTGCTTTCCCAATGGGCGGAAACCGGTCGACAGAACCGCGCCGGGCGCGCCCCGCATCAGCACGGTCGCCCCGCCCGGCGGGGTGCCCGTCAGCGGCTGCCCCGCGGCGTGAAGCAGCGCGGCGCGCCAGGGAAGCGCGCGCGGCTTCATCATTCGCGGGTCGAACAGGTCCAGCGCGCCGATCGTCACGCCCGCCTTGCGCAGCCGCTGCCGCTCATCCGGGGTAAGCGCCTCCACCGCCGGGCGGATCGGCAGGCGCTGGGTGATGCCGGCGCCGGTCTCGATCGCCCGCGCCACGCTGCGCAGCGCGCCTGTCGCGGCCGCATCACCCGCCATTTCGGCCAGGCGCGCGATCACCGGCAGATGCGCGGCAATCGCATCCTCCACCCATCGCTGGACGCGGGCCGACGCCGCCTTGCGCAGCGGCGCGGCAAGGCAGTTCAGCGCCTCGTCCAGCACGATCGCCGGGCGGGCGAGCGATCGCCCGCGCGCCAGCCGCGCGACCTCATGCCCCTGCCAGCTGATCGTGCCCTTGGGGCCCAGCGCAAAGGCGTCGTCCGCAGCACCGATCAGCGCCGCCCCACGCGCATCGCGCTCCTTGGAAAGCTGCTTCTCCGCCGTCGACAGCAACAACCTCTTGTCCGCCGCCCGCGCCTCGGGCGCGACGACGAAGCGGAAACCGTCGAGGCGGCCGATCGAATGGGTGTCGATCGTCACCTCGCCCTCGGCCCCGATTTCGATCGGCAACGCGCCGGCACCTGCGCCGATCTGCTTCAGCAGCACGCTGGTCCGCTTGTCGACGAAGCGCTGCGTCAGGCTGGCATGCAGCGCGTCCGACAGCCGCTCCTCCACGGCGCTCGTCCGCGCCGCCCAATGGTCAGGGTCGGCCAGCCAGCCCTTGCGCTGCGCGATATAGGCCCAGGTGCGGATCGCGGAGACGCGCCCGGCGATCGTCTCGACGTCGCCATCGACCCGGTCGAGCCGAGCAACCTCGTCGGCAAACCATTGGTGCGGCAGATAGCCGGTCGACAGATGGTCGAAGATCCGCGTCACGAAGCGGGCATGCGGCTCGACACCCAGCTTCTGGAAATCCGGGATGCCACACACCGCCCACAGCCGCTCCACCTGCCCGCGCGCCTGCGCCCGGATTTTGGGGTCGGCCGAAAGTCTCCGCAGAACGGCCAGGTCGACCGCCTCCGGGGCCGCACGCAACCGCTCGTGATCCGGCGGCTCCGACAGCGAGGCCAGCAAATCGTCCACGCTGCGAAGGTCGGGGCGACCGTTGCGCCAGTACAGCCAGTCGAGCGCGGGGAAGCGATGCTCCTCGATCGCCAGCACTTCCTCCGGCAGGAACGCGTCCGGCCCCTCCTCGGTCACCGCCCCAAAGGTGCCGTCCCGCTGGTGCCGCCCGGCGCGCCCCGCGATCTGCGCCATCTCCGAGACGGTCAGCCGCCGCCGCCGCTTGCCGTCGAACTTGTGCAGCCCGGCGAAGGCGACATGCGCGACATCCATGTTCAGCCCCATGCCGATGGCGTCGGTCGCAACCAGGTAATCGACCTCGCCGGCCTGGAACATCGCCACCTGCGCGTTGCGGGTGCGCGGGGACAGCGCCCCCATCACCACTGCCGCCCCGCCACGCAGCCGCCGCAGCATTTCCGCGACGGCATAGACTTCCTCGGCGCTGAACGCGACGATCGCGGAGCGGCGCGGCAGCCGGCTGATCTTCTTCGCGCCGGCATAGGAAAGGTCGGAAAAGCGCGGCCGCTCGACGATTTCGGCGCGCGGGATTAGCGACCGGACCACCGGCTTCAGCGCCGCCGATCCCAGGATCATCGTCTCCTCGCGCCCGCGGGCATGAAGCAACCGGTCGGTGAACACATGGCCGCGCTCAGCGTCCGCCCCCAACTGCGCCTCGTCCAGCGCCACAAACGCGACGTCGCGGTCGACCGGCATGCTCTCGGCCGTGCACAGGAACCAGCGGGCGTCCTTGGGAACGATCCGCTCCTCACCGGTGATCAGCGCGACGCGTTCCGGCCCCTTCATCGCGACGACGCGGTCATACACCTCGCGCGCCAGCAGCCGCAGCGGAAAGCCGATCATGCCGCTGGAATGCGCCACCATCCGCTCGACCGCGAGGTGTGTCTTGCCGGTGTTCGTCGGCCCGAGAACCGCTGTTACGCGGAGGTTGTCGTGGGAGGACATGGTCCCGGCAACATCGGGCGCAAGCACCTCTGAATCAACCATTCCGTTTCGTCGCGTTCAAGGAACGGGCCGGCGCAGCAGCGACTCGCCTGATCCCGGGTTAATTTGACTTTAGGACCTTGCCCCCACAACGCCTTGGCCTGCGCCGGGGGTGGTCGGCGACATCATGTGCTTGGGGGCGCCTTTCTCCTCGTGTTCTTGCGTGAGCAGCCTGGACTGGAACTGGCCGGCGCCGCAGGCGCCCGTCGCTTCGGACGTGCGACCGCGCCCGTGCGCACGATCCCCTGGCCGGACCGCATTCGTCACACGCTGCATCAGACCGACTGGGCACCTGACCTTGGCGCGCGCATCGGCAGCCGGGAATGGTGGCGCGGGCTGGCCACCTGCGGCAGCCTCATCGCCGCCGCGCTGCTGACGGCGCCGGGCATCCGCCCCGTGCTAGGCACCATCACCAGCCAGATGATCGGCGCGGAGCGCGAAGAGGCCCGCACGCTGTCGATCGCCCCGCTCGGCCTCGGCGCCTCCAGCGGGCGACGCATGGCCGCCAACGATCTCGTTCGCCCCCTGTCGGAAACGCCCGAGCGTCCAACGATCGAGCTATCGGCGTCGATCAGCAACGGCGACAGCTTCGGCGCGGCCTTGCAGCGCGCCGGGGTCGGCCGCGCCGATGCCGCCCGCGCCGCAGCACTCGTCGCCAGTGAGGTCGGGCTGAAGGATCTGAAGCCCGGCACCGTTCTGGACCTGACGCTCGGCCGCCGGCACGACCGGCGCACCGCGCGCCCGCTGGAAAAGCTCGCCTTCCGCGCCCGCTTCGATCTCAACCTCGAGCTGCATCGCCAGGCAGAGGGGCTGACGCTGGAGCGGCATCCGATCGCGATCGACAACACGCCGCTGCGCATCAAGGGCCAGGTCGGCTCCAGCCTCTACCGCTCGGCGCGCGCCGCCGGCGCCCCGGCCAAGCTGGTCGAGGCCTATATCAAGGCGATCGCCGCGCGCACCTCGGTCGGCGCGATCCCCGCCAGCGCCACGTTCGACATCATTGCCGATCACGCCCGCGCGGCGACGGGCGAGGTCCAGGTCGGCCAGCTGCAATATGCCGGCCTCGATCAGGGCCGAAAGAAGCTTCAGCTCGTCCGCTGGGAAGATGGCGACGGCAATGGCGGACAATTCTGGGACGCCAGCGGCCAGGTGAAGCGTCAGGGCTTCATGGGCATGCCGGTCTCCGGCCGGATCTCCTCCACGTTCGGGATGCGGCGCCACCCGCTGCTGGGCTTCCTGCGGATGCACAAGGGCCTTGACCTTGCGGCCCCGCACGGCACGCCGATCTATGCCCCGGTCGCAGGCCGCGTGGTCATGGCGGCGCGCAATCGCGGCTACGGCAATTTCATCAAGCTGGATCACTCCAGCGGCATCTCGAGCGGCTATGGCCACCTCAGCCGCTTTGCCGTGCGCGCAGGCCAGCAAGTGTCGCGCGGCCAGATCATCGGCTATGTTGGGTCGACCGGCATGTCGACCGGCCCGCACCTTCATTGGGAGGTGTGGAAGAACGGCAAGAACGTCAATCCGCGTTCCATTTCGCTCTCCAGCGTCGCCACGCTTTCGGGTGAAAAGCTGCGCGCCTTCAAGAAGAAGACCGCACACCTCCTGTCGGCACCCATCGCAAACTAATTGATTATCGCTGACCTGCACTGCCGCCCGCTGCCTTTCACTTGACCGAAAAGCGGCCTAACGCGCGATCATCATGGAGATCGCCGCCAATCCTCCGCTGACCGAGACTCGCCCCGCCAGCGATCGTGCGGAAATGTCGGCGCTGGTCCGGCTTGCCGGGCCGCTGGTCGGTGCGAACCTTCTGCAGATGGCGGTCAGCGCGGTCGACGTGATCTTCGTCGCACGTCTCGGCACCCTCGATCTCGCCGCCGCCACCCTTGGCGTCTTTCTCTTCAACCTGTGCATGTACGCGCTGATCGGCCTGACCAGCGCCGCCGCGCCCCTGATCGCGGCCGAACTCGGCCGTCGCCGCCACGCGGTGCGTGAGGTGCGGCGCAGCGTGCGCATGGCGTTCTGGGTCGGTGCCGCCGGCTGCGTGCCCGTCATCCTCCTCCTCGCCCATGGTGAAACGGTGCTGCTGCTGTTCGGCCAGGATCCAGAGGTGTCGCGTCGCGCCGGCAGCTTCCTCGACATCATCCTGCTGGCCATTCCCGCCGGCGTCGCCGCTGGCGTGATGCGCACCGCTGCCGCCGCGCTCGGCCGGCCCGGCTGGGCCTTTGTGGTCACCGGGCTGGCGCTTGGCGTCAGCATCCTGGCCAATTGGATGCTGGTGTTCGGCAACCTCGGCGCGCCGGCGCTTGGCCTCGAAGGATCTGCCTGGGCCAGCGTCATCAGCCTTGTCGCGATGGCGCTGGCCTATGTCGCCATCCTTTTCTTCGACCCGCGGCTGCGGCGCTATCGCCTGTTCGGTCGCTGGTGGGTCACCGAATGGTCGCGCTTCCGCGAGATCGTCCGCCTTGGCGTACCGATCATGCTGACCTGGACCTTTGAAGGCGCGCTGTTCGGCGGGGCGGCGATCCTGATGGGCCTGATCGGCGTCGATTCCGTCGCGGCCCATGCGGTCGCGCTGAACATCGCCGCGATCGCGTTCCAGGTACCGTTCGGCATCGCGCAGGCCGCGACCATTCGCGTCGGCATGGCCTATGGCGCGGCAGACGCCGCATGGATCGCGCGTGCCGGCCGCGTCGCGCTCATTCTTGGCATCGGCTTCATGGGCCTTACCGCGGCGGCAATCTGGCTCACCCCCCGGCTGTTCGTCAGCGCCTATATCGACGTCGACGCGCCGCAGAACGCGGCGGTGGTCGCGCTGGCGGTGAAGTTCCTGGCGGTGGCCGCCATGTTCCAGCTGGTCGACGGCGCGCAGGCCGTGGCCGCCGGCGTGCTGCGCGGGCTGCAGGATACGCGCGTGCCGATGATCATCGCGCTGTTCGGCTATTGGGTGATCGGCTTCGGCACCTCAGGGCTGCTGGGCTTCTACGTCGGCCTGGCGGGCGTCGGCGTGTGGCTTGGCCTGGCCGTCGGGTTGCTCGTCGTTTCGATCCTCCTGATGTGGCGCTGGCACGCCCGCGCACGCCTTGGCCTGCTGCCACGCACGGTCTGACGGATAGTTCCAAAAAATTGTGATCGGCCCCGTTGACGGTGCCTGGGCTCGTCCACATATCCCCCCGGCTGGCACTCGCATCAGGGGAGTGCCAACGAACTGTCATACTCCGCTCAAAGAGAGGGAATCCGCATGAACTTCCGTCCGCTGCACGACCGCGTGCTCGTGCGCCGCGTCGAGGCCGAGGAAAAGACCGCTGGCGGCATCATCATTCCGGACACCGCCAAGGAAAAGCCGCAGGAGGGCGAAGTCGTCGCCGCCGGTGCTGGCGCCAAGGCCGAGGATGGCAAGGTTACCCCGCTCGACGTCAAGGCCGGTGATCGCGTCCTGTTCGGCAAGTGGTCGGGCACCGAGGTCCGCGTCAACGGCGAAGACCTGCTGATCATGAAGGAATCGGACATCCTCGGCATCATCGCCTGAGCGATCGTTCGTACCTGCACTTCTCTCAACATTCGTTCATTTGAAAGGGTAGCCACATGGCAGCCAAGGACGTGAAATTCGGCCGCGACGCACGCGAGCGCATCCTCAAGGGTGTCGACATCCTCGCCGACGCGGTGAAGGTGACGCTCGGCCCGAAGGGTCGCAACGTCGTCATCGACAAGAGCTTCGGCGCGCCCCGCATCACCAAGGACGGTGTGTCGGTCGCCAAGGAAATCGAGCTCAAGGACAAGTTCGAGAACATGGGCGCCCAGATGGTGCGCGAAGTGGCCTCGAAGACCAACGACATCGCCGGTGACGGCACCACCACCGCGACCGTTCTCGCCCAGGCGATCGTCCGCGAGGGCATGAAGTCGGTTGCAGCCGGCATGAACCCGATGGACCTGAAGCGCGGCATCGACCTCGCCGTCCACAAGGTCGTCGACGACATTAAGGCGCGCTCCAAGCCCGTCTCGGGTTCGCAGGAAGTTGCCCAGGTCGGCATCATCTCCGCGAACGGCGACCGTGAAGTCGGCGAGAAGATCGCCGAGGCCATGGAAAAGGTCGGCAAGGAAGGCGTGATCACCGTCGAAGAGGCGAAGGGTCTCGAATTCGAGCTCGACGTCGTCGAGGGTATGCAGTTCGACCGCGGCTATCTGTCGCCGTACTTCATCACCAACCCGGAAAAGATGCAGGTCGAACTGAACGACCCGTACATCCTGATCCACGAGAAGAAGCTGTCGAACCTGCAGTCGATGCTTCCGATCCTCGAGGCGGTTGTGCAGTCGGGCCGTCCGCTCCTCATCATCGCCGAGGACATCGAGGGTGAGGCTCTCGCCACGCTCGTCGTCAATAAGCTGCGCGGCGGCCTGAAGGTCGCAGCGGTCAAGGCACCGGGCTTCGGCGATCGTCGCAAGGCGATGCTCGAGGACATCGCGATCCTCACCAAGGGCGAGGTCGTCTCCGAGGATCTCGGCATCAAGCTCGAGACCGTCACGCTCGGCATGCTCGGCACCGCCAAGCGCGTCACGATCGACAAGGACAATACCACCATCGTCGATGGCGCCGGTGATGCCGAAGCGATCAAGGGCCGCACCGAGGCGATCCGTCAGCAGATCGAAGTCACCACGTCCGACTACGACCGTGAGAAGCTCCAGGAGCGTCTCGCGAAGCTCGCTGGCGGCGTTGCCGTGATCAAGGTCGGCGGTGCGACCGAGGTCGAGGTGAAGGAGCGCAAGGACCGTGTTGACGACGCGCTGCACGCAACCCGCGCTGCCGTCGAAGAGGGCATCGTTCCGGGCGGCGGCACGGCGCTGCTGTACGCGACCAAGGCACTCGAAGGCCTGAAGGGCGACAATGACGATCAGACGCGCGGCGTCGACATCGTTCGCAAGTCGCTCACCGCGCTGGTGCGTCAGATCGCGCAGAACGCTGGCCAGGACGGCGCCGTCGTCTCGGGCAAGCTGCTCGATCAGACCGACACCGCGTTCGGCTTCAACGCTGCGACCGACACCTACGAGAACCTGGTTGCGGCCGGCGTGATCGACCCGACCAAGGTCGTTCGTACCGCGCTTCAGAACGCCGCATCGGTGGCGGGTCTCCTCATCACCACCGAGGCGACCGTTTCCGAGCTGCCGGAAGACAAGCCCGCAATGCCGGCAATGCCGGGCGGCGGCATGGGCGGCATGGACTTCTGATTTCGGACCGGGGCGGCACCCGCCGCCCCGGGCACGACATCGGATCCGCAGCGGCCCCGCCGCTGCCACCCGACCAAAAAGAAAGGGCCGGAGCGCACCAGCGTCCCGGCCCTTTTCTTATCCGCACCCCTGCGAGCGGCAGGTTCCTCAGGCCTGCTCCCGCTCCGCCAGCAACTGCGTCGCCTTCTTCGATCGCAGCGCCACCACCAGCCCCCCCGCCAGCGCGAGCATCGCCCCGGCGATCATCCGCATGTCCAGCTTGTCCCCGGTCAGCGCGACTCCGAAGGCAATGGTGAACAGCGGCGTCATCAGCGTCAGCGGCGCCAGCAAATTGGCTTCATAACGGCGGATCAGCCCGTAATAGCTGGTGTGTCCCAGCACCGACACGACCAACGCGGCAAACAGCACCGCGCCGACGAACGGCCAGCCGACCGCAACGGCGCTCGTCCATTGCCCCTCCTCGAACAGGGCTGACGCCACCGCCAGCGGCAGGAAGGAAACCAGCCCCACCCACGCCTGGAAGCGCAGCGGCGCCACGTCCTCCACCTGCTTCATCAGCACCGCGCCCAGCGATCCGGTGAACGCCGCGCCGACGACGAACCACAGCCCGGCGGAGAGATCGATCCCGTCGGGATTCCACACCACCAGCAGCACGCCCGCCAGCGTCAGCCCAATGCCCAGCCCGCGGCGCCAATGGATTCGCTCGCCCAGCATCACGATCGACAGCAATGTCGTGAACGGCACGCCGATCTGGATCACCACCGCTGCGGCACTTGGCGACGCGGTCTGCAGCCCGATGAACAGCAAAGCAAAATTGCCCGCCCCCATCAGAATGCCGATCACCACGATCCGCCAGCGCGGCCGCGGCATCGGCAGCAGCCATGGCAGGGTCGCCGCGATCACCACCAGGAAGCGGATCGCCGCAAAGAACAAGGGCGGTACCGCCCAATTCCCGACCACGATCTTGCTCAATACATTGCTGTATCCCCAGACCAGACAGATGAGGACGAGGAGCAGGAAATCGCGGATCTTCATGTCGCCCCCGTGGCAGAGGCACGCGGCGGACGCCAGACAGCCCAGCTTTTGCGTGCAATACCTCCAGCCATCATAACTATGCCCGCGCGGCCATTGCGCGCTTGGCGCATCGCCCCCGGCCCCCTATCTGCCGCCCTCATGGCAGCCCCTATTCTCGCGTACGAAGACCTTGGCCTCATCCAGGGCGCCGGCTGGTTGTTCCGCCACCTCAATTTCTATGTCGGGCCGCGTGATCGGCTGGCGCTGATCGGCCGCAACGGCGCCGGCAAGACGACGCTGCTGAAGCTGATCGCCGGCACGATCGACAGTGACGAGGGCCGCCGCACCATCGTGCCGGGCACCCGCGTCGTCCTGCTCGAACAGGATCCGAACCTCGCCGGCTTCGCCACGCTCGCCGACTACGTCCTGTCAGGCGACGACGCCCCTCAGCATTTCGAGGCGGATGCGATCGCCGACCAGCTCGGCATCGATCTCTCGCGCGAGGCCGCCACCGCCTCGGGCGGCGAGCGCCGCCGCGCCGCCATCGTCCGCGCGCTGGCGCAGGATCCCGACGTGCTGCTGCTCGACGAGCCGACCAACCATCTCGATATCGGCGCGATCGAATGGCTGGAGGAATGGCTGAACCGCTACCGCGGCGCCTTCGTCGTCATCAGCCACGATCGTACCTTCCTCACCCGCCTGACCAAGCAGACGCTATGGCTCGACCGCGGCAATCTGCGCCGTGCCGAGGTCGGCTTCGGCGGCTTCGACGCCTGGACCGAACAGGTCTATGCCGAGGAACAGCGCGCCGCCGAACGGCTCGACGCCCGGCTGAAGCTGGAGGAACATTGGCTGCTGCGTGGCGTCACCGGCCGCCGCCGCCGTAACCAGGGCCGCCTGACCAAATTGAAGGAAATGCGCGCCGCGCGCGCCGCGATGATCGGCCCGCAGGGCGCCGCCGCCCTCGCCATGGGGCATGATGACAACAAGACCAAGGTCGTCATCGACGCGGAGCATGTCACCAAGGAATATGACGGCCGCACGATCATCCGCGACTTCACCTTCCGGGTGACGCGCGGTGACCGCATCGGCATCGTCGGCCGCAACGGCGCGGGCAAGACCACGCTGCTGCGCCTCCTCACGGGCGAGCTTGCCCCTGACAGCGGCAGTGTGAAGCTCGCCAAGACGCTCGACGGCATCATCATCGATCAGCAGCGCAAGCTGATGGCGCCGGAGAAGACGGTGCGCGAGGTGCTGGCCGACGGCGGCGACTGGATCGACGTCCTCGGCACCAAGAAGCACATCCACGGCTATCTCAAGGAATTCCTGTTCGATCCGAGCCTCGCCGAGGCGAAGATCGCCTCGTTGTCGGGCGGCGAACGCTCGCGCCTGCTGCTCGCGCGCGAATTCGCCCGCCACTCGAACCTCCTAGTCCTTGACGAGCCGACCAACGATCTCGACCTCGAAACGCTCGATCTGCTGCAGGAAGTGATCGGCGACTATGACGGCACGGTGCTGATCGTCAGCCACGATCGTGATTTCCTCGACCGCACTGTCACCGTCACGCTCGGTCTCGATGGCTCGGGCAAGGTCGACATCGTCGCCGGCGGCTATGAAGATTGGGAGCGCCAGCGCGCCGTTCGGGCCGAACCCGCACGCAAGGCCGCGGCAAAGCCGGCCGCCACGCCAGCCCCCCCGCCGCCGACGCGCACCAAGCTCAGCTACAAGGATCAGAGAGATTTCGACCAACTGCCCGCGCGCATCGAGGCGCTAGATGCAGCGATCGCGCGCGATGAGGCACTGCTCGCCGATCCCGCCCTCTACACCCGCGATCCCGCCCGATTCGACGCGCTGATGAAGTCAGTCGCTGCCGCCCGCGACGAGAAGGACGCCGCCGAAATGCGCTGGCTGGAACTCGCCGAGATGGTCGAGGGGCTGGGCTAAAGCGCCTTGCCCGCGCGCCCGGCAAGGTCGACCACATATTGCCACGCGACGCGGCCCGATCGGCTGCCGCGTTTCGTTGCCCACAAAAGCGCATCCTGCGGCTCGAACGGCAGGTCGTAGCGCTCGGCATAGCCACGCACGATCTCGAGATAGAGCGGCTGGTCGACCACGTGAAAACCAAGGCTCAAGCCGAAGCGATCGGCCAGCGCCAGGTGATCGTCCACCGCATCACGCGGGTTGATGGCGCTTTCCTGTTCGTGGATGTCGCGCGGGATCAGGTGGCGCCGGTTCGACGTGACGACCAGCCGCGCGTTCGCCGGCCGCGCCTCCGCCCCGCCCTCCAGCAACGATCGCAACGTGCGCGCATCCGCCGCGGCATCGAAGCCCAGATCGTCGAGGAAAAGGACGAAGGCACGCGGCACGCCAGCGATCGCGTCGAACAGCTGCGGCAGGCTGTCGAGCCGGTCGGCCGCCACCTCGACGATCGCCAGCGCCCCGCCGGCGCCTTGCACCGCGCCAACCACCGATTTCACCAGTGCCGACTTGCCCGTGCCGCGCGCGCCCCACAGCAGCACGTCCTGCGCCGCATGGCCGGCCGCCAGTCGTTCCAGGTTCGTCAGCAGCGCATCCTTCTGCGCCTCCACCCCGTGCAGCAGGTCAAGCGACAGTGGGGCAAAGGCCCTTGCCGCCACCAACACGTTCTGGCGCCACACATAGGCAGGATGCGCCAGCGGATCGGCACCGGCCGGCGGCGCGGGCGCCAACCGCTCCAGCGCAGCGGCAATGCGGGCAAGGTCGTCCATCTGCCCGCTGCTACGATCGCCGCGTTGGCGGCGCAATGCCGCGTCGCTCAGCCGCTGATCGCCCGCAGCAGCGCCTGCGCCGCGGCGCGCTGCGAAAAGCGGGCGTCTCCCAGCAGCTGGCGCAGCAGCCGCTGCGCCGCCGCCTTGTCGCCCGCCTCCGCCAGCACCTGCGCCTGATGCCAGCGGACCTCCGGCACATCGGGTGCCAGCGCCACCGCCTTGGCGAACAATTGCCGCGCCCCCTCCAGGTCGCCGTTCTCGTACAGCGCCCAGCCATAGGCATCGGCAACGCCGGGATTCATCGGCAACAAGGCGTAGGCGCGCCGGGCAAAGGATAATCCGGTCCTTGGGTCGCCCGCCTCGGTATGGGCGCGCGCCAGTTGCGCCAGGACGAACGCGTCGCGTTGCGCGCCCGCACCGCGCAGCGTCTCCAGCGTGGCGGCGGCCGATTCCCACTCACCGCTTGCCACCTGCAGGTTCGCCAGCAGGCGATAGGCCGGCAGCGCCTGCGGATTTTGCGACAGGTACAAGGTCAGCGCCGCCGCGCCGTCACGCAGCCGGCCGGTGCGCGCGGTCGCCTCCGACAGGCGGAGCAAGGCCGGACCGTCGAACCTCAGGTCAGCGGCCAGTCGGTACCGCTCCATTGCCGCCGCCCATTGGTTCGTCGCGGCGCGGGCGTCCCCCGCCAGCAATTGGGCGTCCGCCGCACCCGGCGACACATTGGCCACCGCCTCCGCCGCGCGCACTGCCGCGCCGGGGTCGCCCTCCTCCAGCAGGCTGCGCACATATGTCACCGCCAAGGCGGGGTCTTCAGGCTCGCGCGCCACCGCTGCCGCCGCCGCAGCCACCCCTGTATCGCTCGCGAACGGCGCCGGTTCGCCGATCGTCGGGCGGCTCGCACGATCCAGGTAGCGAGCGGCCCAGTCACGTTCCCCGTTCGCCTCGAAGGCTCTGGCGACCAGCATCAATGTGTAGCTGTCCGCATCCGCGCGCAACGCCATCGGCCGCAGGATATCAAGGGCACCGCGCACGTCACCGGAACGCAACAACGAGGCGCCGAGCAGGCGCCGCGCGACAAGGTTCATCGGCTGTCGGCCGACGATCTCCCGAAAACTGACGACGGCCTGCTCATAGGCACCATCGGCATACGCCAGCAGCCCCGCCAGCATGACCACCCCGGGCACCTCGACGCCGGCATCGCCGATCTTCGACAGCATGGCGCGCGTCAGGTCACGCTTGCCCGCCCGCGCGGCAAGCACCGCCTGCAGGTACAGGGCCGGGACGTTGCCGGGCCGCGCTGCCAGCGCCTTCCTGCTCGCGTCGAGCATGATGGCGTAGCGCCCGGCGTCTCCGGCCGTGGCGGCATATTCGATCAGTGCCGGATAATAATAAGCGTCGGCCTCCAGCGCGCGGGCAAACCACGGCAGGGCCGCCACAAGGCCATATCGGCTGCGGATCACCTGCCCGGCCGTCACGATCGCGCTCAGGTTCGATGGATCGATCGTCAACGCCGCCCGGGCCGCCGCCTCCGCGCCAAGGACATCGCCCGCATCCATGCGCAGGCGGGCCAAATCGCTAAAGGCCTTGCTGTCGCGGGGATTGGCACGAGTCACGGCGATCAGCAGCGCGCTTGCCGCGGCGGGATCGCCATTGGCGGCCAGCGCGCGGGCGCGAACCCGCTGTCCGTCTGCCGCGAATGCTCCCGCCACCCGACCCGCGGTTGCCAATGCGCGATCGGCATCCCCCTGCAGCAGATAGGCTTCCGCAAACAGATGCCTCACCTGCCCGGCGGGCATTCCGGCCGAAACAGCGCGGCTGAAGGCCGCCTCTGCCGCCGCCCCGTTTTCCATCAGCAGGTCGACCTGGCCGAGCAGCACGTTGGAACGGGCTTGCTCGCTTCCGGTCACCGCGACGAGCGCGTGGTTTCGCGCCGCGCTGTAATTGCCGCGCTTGAGGGCCGCGATGCCGTCCGCATAGGCGCGCGCCGGATCGGGGGCACTCGCCCGCCGGGCAAGCATGACGAGCCCCCCCAGCACCAGCGCCGCAAGCAGCAGCACCGCGACCACGCGACGCGAGACAACACGTACGCGGCTTCGCGTGCCCGTCGACCTGCGCCGCCGCCGGCGCAGCATGGGATAGCGTGCGCTCACTTCATGCATGCAGGTCGTAGCTCTTCAGCAGGTCATACAATGTCGGGCGGCTGACGCCCAGCAGCCTCGCGGTTTGCGAGATGTTGCCTTCGGTACGTGCCAGCGCCCGGCGGATGGCATCGCGATCGGCTGCCTCGCGCGCAGCGCGCAGGCTGGTCGGCCGCTCGGCCCCTTTGACTAGGTCCAGGTCCGCCGACGTGATCAGACGCGCGTCAGCCATGATGATGGCGCGTTTGATCCGATTCTCAAGCTCGCGCACATTGCCCGGCCAGTCATGGGCATCGATCGCCGCAATGGCGTCGGCGGCGAGCCCGCGTACCGCTGGATTCATCACGGGCGCGAACTTTGCCACGAAATGCCGCGCGAGCAACAGGGCATCGCCCGGCCGCTTCGCCAGCGGAGGGATCGCCACGACAATCTGCGCCAGCCGATAATATAAATCCTCCCGGAACTGGCCGTCGGCGACCATCTGGTCGATGTCGCGGTGGGTGGCACAGACGATCCGCGTGTCGACCAGGATAGGGCGCCGCCCGCCGATCCGCTCGATCGCATGTTCCTGAAGGAAGCGGAGCAGCTTGACCTGCAACGGCAGCGGCACATCGCCAATCTCGTCCAGGAACAGCGTCCCGCCTGCCGCCTGCTCGATCTTACCTGGCATCGTACGGATCGCGCCGGTGAACGCACCCTTTTCGTGGCCGAATAGCTCGCTTTCCAGCAACGTGTCGGGAATCGCGGCGCAGTTGATCGCGACAAAAGCACCCTTGGCGCGCGGCGAGGCGGCGTGGAGATGCAGCGCCAGCAATTCCTTCCCCGTGCCGCTCGCACCCGACAGCAGAACCGATACGTCGGTGCGTGCGATGCGGCTCACCGTCCGCAGCACCTGCGTCATTTCGGGGGCGGCAGTGATCACACCGCTGTCACCACCAGCCTCCTCTCCCCCGCCCGCTGCGGCGGACGCCGCCGCGTGAAGCGCGTGAACATCAAACGCACGCGCGACGATCTGGCGAAGCGCCTGCGGATCAACCGGCAGATAGCACACGTCCCACGCCCCGGCCGCGACCGCCGCCCGCGCGACCGCGTAAGACTCGGCCGGGCAGATCACGATGACCTTCAACGTCGGACGCGCTTGAAGAAGCGCGTCGATCAGCTCGGGATCGCCAGCGTCATCACCAGCCTCCAGCATCGCGCCGTCGATGACCGCGACGCCGGTCGGCGTCGTCGCTACCAGCTCGACCGAACACGCACCCGTCGTCCCAAGGTGAACTGGCCAGGATGCGAGCGCGCCGATCACCGGCTCGAACCCCGCGGGGTCCGCGGTGGCGCACAACAATGCTGGCCGCTCCTTACCCGCGGACGCACTCGCCGAGGCCGAGTTATCTGCCGGGGCGGCCGAGATGCGGCCGCTCACCGGGCGCCCGACGGCCAGAGGACGACCCGCAAGGTTTGCAGCAGGATCAGCAGATCGAGGAAGGGGGAGTAATTCTTGGCGTAATAGAGGTCATATTCCAGCTTATGCCGCGCATCCTCGATCGAGGCACCATAGGGATAGTTGATCTGCGCCCAGCCCGTGATCCCCGGTTTCACCATGTGACGCTCGGCATAATAAGGCAGCTGCTGTTCCAGTTCGGCGACGAACTGCGGGCGCTCCGGGCGCGGGCCGACGAAGCTCATCTCGCCCTTCAGCACGCTCCAGCATTGCGGCAATTCGTCGATCCGGACCTTGCGGATGAAGCGGCCGATGCGCGTCACCCGCGGATCGCGCTCCTGCGCCCAGACCGCGGTGCCGGCGGCTTCGGCATCCTGCCGCATCGAGCGCAGCTTCGGGATGTCAAAGGGCTCATTGTACAGGCCGACCCGACGCTGACGATAGAAGGCCGGACCGCGGCTCTCGAGCCGGATGGCCAGCGCGGTCACTAGGATAAGCGGCCCCGCGATCAGCAACAGCAGCGAACTCACCACAATGTCGAACGCGCGCTTGGCGACGCCGGACAACATGCGCCCGGACGAGAAGCCGTCGGAAAAGATCAACCAGGACGGGTTGAGGCTGGCCAGATCGATCCGACCGGTCTCGCGCTCGAGGAAGGTGGAATAGTCGCTGACGTGCACGCCCGTCGTCTTGACCCGCAGCAGATCCTTGAGCGGGAGCGCCTTCCGCCGTTCTTCAATGGCAAGAACCACTTCCGTCGCGCGTCGCTCGACCACAAACGCCGCAAGGTTCGCGATATCGGCGCGCGGCACGGCATCTTCCACCTCCCGCGCCCCCTCGCTCATCGCAACCACGCCGGCAATGACGAAGCTGGCGCCATTTGCCTGTTCCAGCTGTCGCAAGCGCGCCGCGCGTGATCCGGCGCCCAGCACGATGATCCGGCGGCGGAATCGCTCGCCGCCCAGGATGCGCAGAAAAAGCAGCCGCGCCGCGACCAGGCCGGCGATGGAGAACAGCATGGCGTAGAACAGGCTCGACCGCCAGAAGCTGACCGAGGGCATGAAGAAATAGAGCAAGCTGAGGAAAATCACGCCGACGCACACGGCGACGATCAGCCGCATGACCGCCTGCCGGACGGAGACTAGGACGTCGGCATGATAGGCGCCAACCGCCACCATCGCCGCGAACAAGGGGATCGCGAAAGCGAAAAGCGCTGGCACGCGCGTGGTCACGGCACCTGGCAGCATGTCCAGCTGCGCCGTCCGCACCAGCCAGCCGAGTTCGGCCGCGAACAGCAGGATGACGAAGTCGATCAGGCCGACCAGCGCCACCGCATTGGGCACATAATGTTTGAAAATCCTGATCATGCCCGCGCTCGCCGATCGGTGTAAGGAAATCCGACAGGATCGTGTCGCAGCAAATGACAAAGAAAGGCTGAATACGGAAGCGCGTGGATCGATTTCCCCGGATGTGCATTGAAGCGCAGGGGAAGCTTCCGCTTACCGTTCGTCTGCCGCGCCCCTGACCGGCGGACCATCACCATCTGCAAAGGAAACAGCGCGCATGTCGCCAATCGTTCCCGTGATCCTGTCTGGCGGATCGGGCACGCGCTTATGGCCGATGTCCACGTCGGACCGTCCCAAGCAGATGCTGCCCCTGACCGCCGACCAAACCATGCTGCAACTGACCGCGCTGCGCGCGGTCGGTGATCGGTTCGCCTGCCCGATCGTGGTGGCGAACGTTCGCCACCTCGACATGATCGACAGTCAGTTGAGCGCCATCGGGTGCCGCCCGGAGTCGGTCATTCTTGAACCGCTCGGTCGAAACACTGCTCCTGCGATCGCGCTCGCCGCTCTATGCGCCAGCGATAGCGCCGCGCCGCTGCTGGTCATGCCATCGGACCATGTGATCCACGACGTCTCCGCCTTCCATGCCGCGATCGAGGCGGCACGCCCGATGGTGGAGGAGGGCTGGCTGGTCACTTTCGGCATCACCCCCGATGCGCCGGAAACGGGCTATGGCTATATCAAGGTTGGCACCCCCGTTGCGGAAGGAGTGCACCGCGTCGACCGTTTCGTGGAGAAGCCGCCGCGCGATGTGGCAGAAGCGATGCTCGCCTCGGGCGACCATGTGTGGAACGGCGGCATTTTCCTGTTCCGGGCCGATGCCTATCTTGATGCGCTCGCCCGTTTCGAACCAGCCATGCTGGATGCTGTCCGTCGTTCGCTGGCCGAGGGGGAACGGTCCGGCCCGCATATCCGACCGGCCGCCCAGGCCTTTGCGGACGCGCCCAACCAGTCGATCGACTATGCCGTGATGGAAAAATCCGACCAGGTCGCAGTCGTCCCCGTCGCCATGGGATGGAACGACGTCGGCAGTTGGGACGCGCTGCATTCGATCAGCACGTGCGACGAGGCGGGGAATGCGATCCGCGGCGAGGTGATCGCGCTCGATTCGTCCAACTGCATGGTGCGCACCGACGGTGCCCGCATTGCGATGGTCGGCGTCAAGGACCTGATCGTCGTGGCCTCGGGCAACGACATCCTGATCCTGCCGCGCGGCCGCAGCCAGGAAGTGAAGTCGCTGCTGGAGGCGATGCAGAACCGATGAGGGTGGGGGGTGCCGGCGGCTGTCCGGCACCGATGACTTGGGCGCTTTACCGCTCAAGAGGCGCGCGCGCTCAGACCTCCTGATCGGCCAGCAGTGCGGCGGGGTCGAGATCCAGCAACTCGATATAGGCTCGGATCCGCGGCCATTGCTGGGTGACGAACATGTCGCGCTCGGCCACGCGCAGTCGATCCGCCGCCCCCGGCAGCACGAACATACCGACTCCGCGCCGAACCTCGACATAGCCGGCGTCCTGGAACGACTGATAGGCCTTGGCCACCGTCAGCGGGTTCGCGCCATGTTCGGCGGCAAGCGCTCGAACCGACGGCAATTGATCCCCGGCCCGATAATCGCCGCGCAGGATCGCGGCGGCGATCGTGCCACGCAGTCGAATATAGACCGGGCTGTCTTCGTTGCTCAGCGCTGTCATGCTGCCTTAATACAGCAAAAGAGCAGACAGATCGAGCCTTAACCGACGCGATCCGGGTGAACGCACCGTCAGCCTGTCCCGCTTTACCCGCCAACGGCGTGGATCAATCGAGAATGTGCATCCACAAGGGCTCACCGGCGAGGCTCTGCGAACCCCGTAGGCGCTCCAGCGCCGCTTCGATGTGCGCATCAGGCGCTTCATGCGTCACGATCACGACCAGCGCGGTGCCTTCAACCGGCACGGCGCGCTGAATCAGGCTCTCGATCGAGACACCGGCATCTCGCATCGCCGCGGCGATTTCCGCCAGCACGCCGACCCGATCAGCCACCGCGAAGCGCAGATAGGCGCGTCCACGTTGCGCCCCCGCGGCTGCGGGCGCGACTTCGGCCAGCGCGGCGACCGGCATCGCATACGGCGGGCCGGCCTCGCCGCGCGCAATGTCGATCAGGTCAGCGACGACGGCGCTCGCCGTCGGGCCGTCGCCCGCGCCGGCACCCTGGAACAACAGGCGACCGACGAAATTGCCCTCTGCAACGACGGCGTTGGTCGAACCGGTGACATGCGCCAGCGGATGGGCGTGCGGGACGAGATGCGCATGGACACGCTGGAACAGGCCGCTCGCATCGGCCTGCGCCATGCCGACCAGTCGAACCCGATAGCCAAGCGCCTCGGCCTCCGCGACATCCGCCGCGGTGACGTTTCGGATGCCGCCGATCGCAACATCGGCGAACGCCGGCCGCGTGCCAAAGGCGATGGTGGAAAGGATCGACAATTTGTGCGCGGCATCGACGCCATCGATGTCGAAGGACGGATCGGATTCGGCAAAGCCGAGCGCCTGGGCATCGGCCAGCACGTCGCCAAAGTCGCGTCCTTCCGATTCCATCTTGCTCAGGATGAAATTGCAGGTGCCGTTGAGGATGCCATAGACGCGCGACACCGCATTGGCGGCCATCCCCTCGCGCAGCCCCTTGATGACAGGGATCCCGCCCGCCACCGCGGCCTCGAACTTCAACGGAACGCGCGCGGCCTCCGCCATCTCCGCCAGTTCGGCACCGTGATGCGCAAGCATCGCCTTGTTCGCGGTCACGAACCCCTTGCCACCGCCAAGCGTCGCGCGGGCGAGCGCCAGTGCCGGGCCATCGGCCCCGCCGACCAGTTCGACCACCACATCCGCGTCGCAGCGGGCAAGCGCGGTGGTATCGTCCACCCACTCATAGCCGCTGACATCAACACCGCGGTCCTTGGTGCGGTCACGGGCGGACACGGCAACGATCTCGATCGGCCGGCCCGCGCGCCGCGCGATCAACTCGCGATTGGTCTCCAGCACCCGGATCACCCCGCCACCGACGGTCCCCAATCCTGCCAAAGCCACTCGCAACGCTGTCGTCATGACTACCCCTTTCCTCAAGCCGGTCGGCCTAAGCGGTCAGAGCGGGCGTGTCGACTGTCACGAGCAGTGGCGCAGCCCGAGCCTTCCTCGGCCGCGCCACCCGCGATCAGGCAGCCTTGGCGAATAGCTGCTCATCCTCCAGCGCCGCCTGGTCCTGCGCGATCACCGGCACGTGCGGAGCGACAGCGAACCGCGGCCGCACCAGGATGCGCGAGATCAACACCCCGGCGCCCAGAACGAAATAGAGGGTGACGATCGCAACCGGCTGAAGCACGAACGAAGCACCCAGCGCCAGTCGCAACCACAAGGGGTTGAAGCCGAAATCCTCTCCCACCGCATTGCAGATGCCCAGCAGATTGTCCTTGGGGGCTGCGCGCGAAGAAACGTCGGTCATCATGTCTGCTCCGGTAATATGCAGGCGAACCGCCTGTTACCGGACGCATTGCAGCCGCCGTGCCAATTACCGGACACAAGCAAATACAATGACTTAGGCCTGGACAGACGATAACAAGCCGCCAGGAAGCAGGATCATCCGCCAATTCGTGGCAAAGCGCGCCGACCCTGCGGCAAGCAGTCGCCAACTCACATCAGCGACAGCAGCTTCTCGATCTCGACGAAGGCGAAGCCGACCGAACTGTCGGCGATGCCATAGGGGATGAACAGCTTGTCCCCATGGCGCATCGCCCCACAGGTGTAGACGACATTGGGCACATAGCCCTCGCGATCCTGATCGGCAGCGGCCAGGATCGGCTCGCGCGTGCGCCCGATCACCTTGGAAGGATCGTTCTTGTCGAGCAGCGCGGCGCCGATCGAATATTTGCGCATCGCGCCCACACCATGGGTGAGCAGGAGCCAGCCTTCATCGACCTCGATCGGCGGACCGCAATTGCCGATCTGCACAAGCTCCCAAGGATAGACCGGCGTCAGGATCAGTTCGCCGTCGTCCCAATGATCCAGCCGATCGGAACGGAGCAGGTAGAGGTTCTCACCGTCCTGGCGCCCGATCGACAGATATTCGCCGTTCACCGTGCGCGGGAACAGCGCGATTCCCTTGTTGCGCGCCGCACTCCCGGTCATCGGCACCAGATCGAAGGCGCGAAAATCGCGCGTGCGCATCAGCTCCGACTGAATTCTCGCGCCATTATAGGCGGTATAGGTGCCGAGCCACTCCTGCGATCCATCCTCATGGGTGAAATGCACCAGCCGCAGGTCCTCGAGTCCCTTCGACTGTGCCTCGGTAATCGGGAAGATCACCGTACCGGACAGCGTCGAATCGCGATCACGGTGCACGGTCACGGGGCCACTCGGCATCTCCGGCCCATCGATGCCATAGGCATCCGCGGCCGTGGCAAAGGGCGGCTCGGGCGCCAGGATCAGCTCATTCTCGTCCGTGATGATGCCTTCGCGGAAGGCGACGGAGGAAATATGCCCCTCCCCCACTGCGCGAAGGCTCATCAGGATGCGCTGCGACCCTTCGGGCATGCCCGACTGGTCGTAATGTGGAACGGCGCTGGGGTTCATCAGCGCCGCGGCCGCATAGCTGTATTCGTGGCAGAAATAGGCACCGATCAACTGCCGCTTTTCGTCGCCAAGCGCGCTGTCGTCGATCCCGTGGGTCTCCGCAATCTCGCGATAGCGGGTCAGGAACACGCGCCGCGTCTGCCAGTGACGCGCCTCGAAATCGCGCAGGACAAGGCTCAATTGCTCGCTCGCCTCGACCGCTGACATCGCCAGCACTTCGTCGATCATGCGCTGCGCACGGCTTTGCCCCTGCCCGTTCAGGGCAGTGCTCGAAATATGAAACGGGCGTACCACGACGCGAGACGGATCGGCATGCAGCCGGAGCCGGTGATTGTACAAGTCCAAGAGAAAAAGGCCTCGCGTTGCGGTCCGTTGGTCGACGCCGTGGAAAAGCGGTGACTTAAGCGACGGCGCGGCCCGTCCCTGCCACGCTTGGGGCCACCTTTGAAAGCCCCGAAATCGCGCAGCTGGACAATTGCAGCGCGAGGATCGACTCGGCACCCTGATTGCGGTTGAGCCCGGTCGGCATTAGGCCGTCAAAACAACCGCCGTCATGGACCGACGCCAGCGGCAGATCGAGGTCGTTGAGACCAAGGTACCAGCCATAGGCGCGCTCCGCCTCGATCCGCCATTTCTCGTCACGCGTCGCGCTATACGCCGCGCAACAGGCCTCGATCGTCGCCTGCGCCTCCAGCGGCTGCTGGTCGAACGGCAACGGCGCCTCATAGGCGCGCCCGAAACTCTCCGATCCCACCGCGCGGAAGCGCCCTTCCGGGCTCTTCTGCTGCGAGATGATCCAGTCAAGCGTCTCGAGGCCGGTCTCCACCACCTCCGGACGGCCCAGCGCCTTGCCCGCGCGGATCAAAGCTTCGGGCAGGCGGGCGTTGTCATACGCCAGCACCACTTCGAACCACACCCAGTCCGGGCGGCGCGCCGTGTCGAGCAGCGCCATATGCTCGTCAGGGAAGCGCGACAGGATCGCATGTGCCAGTTGGTGTCCGGGCGACGCCTCCAACATCGCCGCCGCGCCCAGCATCGCAAACGATTGCGCGCGCGGGCTGCCCAGATCGAATGCCAGGCTCGCGGTCATGTCGAACATCATCGTCGCCCAGTCGCGATGCTTGCGCGTGCGCGCGTCGCGCGCCGTGACCCCCAGAGCCCACAGCGCGCGACCGTTCGAATCCTCCGAACCGGTCTCCTCACACCAGGTCCGGTCGAAGTTCATGAAATTGCGGAAGCGCCGCTTCTCCGGGTTCCAGGCATATTGGACGAAGGAGGCATAGACGGTCGTCCATTTGTCGCGCGTCGCCTCGTCCAGCGTGTCGATCGCGCTCATCAGGATCAGCGCGCGGGCATTGTCGTCGATGCAATAACCGTGGCGGCGATCAGGCACCGAATAGATCGAATGCTGCAGCATCCCGGTCGAATCGCTCATCCGTTCCACCGCCGCGATGTCGGGGGCGAGCGGATTGATCGGCGCGGGCGCACCGATCCGCTGCGGTCGACCGTCGATGATGCTCGCGATCTCGCTCATGGCGCGCTCCGCCAGCCGCGACCACGTCATGGTGCGGCCACGCTCATAGGCGCGCTGCGACAGACGGGTGCGATTACGCTCGCTGCCGAGGAGGTTGTTGATCTCGCGCGCGAACGCACCGACGTCGCGGAAATCGACCAGCACGCCATGCCCATCACCCAGGATCTCGGTCGCGTGCACATAGGGAGTGGAGATCACCGCCTTGCCGACGCCTACGGCGTAGGAAAGCGTCCCGCTCGTGATCTGCGCCGGATTCAGATAGGGCGTGACGTAGAGGTCGGCCGCCTGGAGATAGTCGATCAGCTCGTCATGTTCGACAAAGGCGTCGATGAAGGCGACATTGTCGCCGACGCCCTTCTCCGACGCGAGAGCACGCAGCGAATCGCGGTATCGCTCGCCCTCATGCGCGACAAGGTTCGGGTGCGTGGCTCCCAGCACGACGTACATCGCATCGGGATGCTGGCCGACCACTTCCGGCATCGCCTCAATGACTGTCTCGATCCCCTTGCCCGGCGCCAGCAGGCCAAAGGTCAGGATGATCTTGCGCCCTTCCCAGCCGAAGCGCGGCTTGAAGCTGTCGGGGTCGGCAAATTCGCGGTCGGGCACGCCATGCGGGATCATCACGATCGAACGCGGATTGGCGCCATAGACCCGAGTGAGGATGTCCACGCCGCGCTCCGCCATCACGATCACCTTGGACGCGCGCCGCAGCAGCCCCTCCATCACCGACCGCTCGTCCGCGCTGGGCTTCTCCAGCACGGTATGAAGCGTCACGATCAACGGCAACGTGGTGCGGTCGAGCAGCGCGAGGATGTGCTCACCCGCTGCACCGCCATAGATGCCATATTCGTGCTGGACCCAGATCGCCTGCGCGCCCGATTCCTCGATCTTGCGCGCCGTCTCCAGATAGGCGGACCGATCCTGCTGCGGGATCGTCCCCGTCACCGCGGCCGGATAATCGTACCGGCCGACATGATCATCCATCGCATAGACGTCCACGGAAAGATCCGGGAACCGGCTGATCATCGCATTGTAGGTATCGGTAGTGAAGGTCGCCAATCCGCATTTGCGCGGCAGGAAATTACCGATGAGGGCAATGCGCTTGATGCCGTCGAGTGCGACCGCCTGATTCATCTCACTTGCCTTCGCTGGTAGAAAGACGCCCTGTTCACAAAGCGTTCAACCCGCAACAACGGGCGAACCGCAGCTTGGTTGCGTTTTATGCTGCGGTGCAAGATGCGGAAGCTACCAATACCGTTCAGCCGCGCCCGCGGTACGATGGGACCCCCTGGTCCGGCACCCACAGCCCGGCCGGCGGGGCGGCGGTCTGCCAGAAAACATCGATCGGGATCCCGCCGCGTGGATACCAGTAACCGCCGATGCGCAGCCATACCGGGTTCATCTCGGCGACCAGCCGCTCGCCGATGCCAACGGTGCAATCCTCGTGAAAGGCCGCGTGATTGCGGAAGCTGCCGAGAAACAGCTTCAGCGACTTCGACTCGACGATCGTCTCGCCCGGCACATAATCGATCACCAGATGCGCGAAGTCCGGCTGTGCCGTCACCGGGCAGAGCGAAGTGAACTCCGGCGCCACGAAGCGGATCAGGTAATTGCGGCCGGGACGCGGGTTGGGAACATAGTCGAGCACCGCTTCTTCCGGAGCCTGGGGGAGCGGGGTGGCCTTGCCGAGATGGAGTGTCATGCGCCGCGAGATAGTGGCACCCGCGCGGCGGCGCCAGTTCCGGGGCATCGCTGCACCGCCACCGGCTGTTTCGACTTCGCACGGCCCGCTCGCTAAGGGAACGCCATGGACGCACTGGTTTCAACCGAATGGCTCGCCGCCGCAATCGCTGACCCCGACGTCAGGATCGCAGATTGCACGTGGTTCCTGCCCACCGAAGATCGCGATGCCGCCGCGGAATATGCGCAGGCGCACATCCCCGGCGCGGTCTTCCTCGACCTCGCCGAGATCGTCGATACCGACGCCGCCGCCCCCATGATGCTGCCCCCGCGCGAGAAATTCGTCAGCCGGCTCTCGCGGCTCGGCATTGGCGATGGCACGCGGATCATCCTGTACGATCAGTCGCCGCACCACACGGCGGCGCGCGGCTGGGCGATGCTGCGCAGCTTTGGGATCACCGACGTGGCGCTGCTCGACGGTGGCCTTGCCAAGTGGCGCGCCGAGGGGCGCCCGGTGATCAGCGAGGCCGCCCCGCCCAAGGCACGCCACCTCACCCCGCCAACGCAGGGCGCGCTGATCCGCACGCTCGCCGACATGAAGGATATCGTGGCGAACGGCAGCGAACAGATCCTCGACGCCCGCTCGCCCAGCCGCTTTGCTGGCGCAGAACCGGAACCGCGCCCGGGGGTGACACCGGGGCACATTCCGGGATCGATCAACCTTCCCTACACGCGGTTCTTCAACGACGATGGCACGTGGAAGCGCGGTGCCGAGCTCGCGCAGATCTTTGCCGATGACGGCATCGATCTCGATCGGCCGACCGTCGCCACCTGCGGATCGGGGGTCACCGCCTCGGTGATCGCCTTCGCCGGACACCTGCTTGGCCGCGAGATCGCCGTCTATGACGGCAGCTGGGCGGAATGGGGCGCCGACCCGACGACGCCGAAGGAAACCGGACAGTGAGCGCCGATCGCTTGGACGACGATCACGAGGGCAACCACAAACCGATCGGCGATGCCACCCGCGTCGTAAATGCCGGCCGACGGCCGGAATGGACGCAGGGCGTGGTCAATCCGCCGGTTTGGCGCGCGTCGACTCACCTCTACGATACGGTGGGCGATCTGCGCGCCGCCGGCGGGCGCGACACGCACCATCGCCTGTTCTACGGCCGACGCGGCGCGCCGACGCAATGGAGCCTTGCCGAGGCGCTGACCGAGCTGGAGCCCGGGGCGGAGGCGACGTTCCTCTACCCCTCCGGCGTAGCGGCGATCGCGGCGGCGCTTCTGTCGGTGCTGTCGCCCGGCGACGAATTGCTGCTCACCGATTCGGCCTATGATCCCACGCGGTCGATGGCGACCGGCCTGCTGAAGCGTTTCGGCATCAGCACGCGCTTCTACGATCCGCTGATCGGTGCCGGGATCGCCGACCTTGTCGGTGAGCGCACGCGGGCGATCTTCATGGAAAGCCCAGGCAGCCTCACCTTCGAGGTGCAGGACGTACCCGCCATCGTCGCTGCCGCCAGGGCGCGCGGCGTCACCACATTGCTCGACAATACCTGGGCCACGCCGCTGCATTTCCGCGCGATCGAACAGGGCGTCGACCTGTCGATCCTCGCCTGCACCAAATATGTGGTCGGCCATTCCGACGTGATGCTGGGCAGCGTCACCGCGACCGCGCCGCACTGGCGAAAGCTGCGCGAGACGAGCTTCCAATTGGGCCAGGTGGTCAGCCCCGACGATGCCTGGCTCGGCTCACGCGGGCTGCGCACCATGGCCGTGCGCCTCGCCCATCATCAGGCCAGCGCGCTGAAGATCGCGCAATGGCTGGAGGGCCGGCCGGAGGTCGACCGGGTGCTGCACCCGGCGCTGCCGTCGTGCCCGGGGCACGGCATCTTCACGCGCGATTTTCGCGGGTCGAGCGGCCTGTTCTCGTTCGTGCTCGCCGGCGGCGACGAGGCGGCACGCGCCGCGCTGATCGACGGCCTGCGGCATTTCGGGATCGGCTATTCGTGGGGCGGGTTCGAGAGCCTGGCGATCCCGGTCGACCCGGGCAATTATCGCACGGCGACACGGCCGGACTTCGCCGGCCCCCTCGTGCGGCTGCAGATCGGGCTGGAGGACAGCGACGATCTGATCGCCGACCTCGCGGCCGGCTTGGAGCGATTCGCCGCCGTCCGGGGCTGACCCGGACAGCGGCGCGATCGCTCAGCGGGGCGCGTTCGCGCGCGCGTCCTGCCCGTCGCCTTCCGGCGCGGCGATGATGTCGCGGGTCGTCTGTCCCTTGTCGACGACGTTGGTCTCGGGATCACCTGCGGAGGACCGGATCCCCGCCTCGGCCGAATCGTCACCTGCCGCCCGGATCACTGCCGTCTCGCCCGCGCTGCGCGGTGCGTTGCCGAACAGCGCCTCCAGCGTCTGCGCCTGCGCGGCGGTGGCGGACTGGACGCGCGCCGCACCCGGCGTCGGCGGCACCAGCGCGAAATCGGGCGGAATGATCAGCGAGGGCTGGCGCGCCACCGCGAACTCGTCCGGACGATCTCGATTGAGGCCGTTGCTCGCGCATCCGGCCAGCAGCACCGCAAGGCCAGCGACCATGACAATCGACTTACGCATTCACATTCTCCGAAGCCATCTTGTCAGGCTTTGCCGTGGGCTTATCGCGAATCAGCAGCGCGCGCACCAGCAGAATGAGCACGCCGATGGTGATGGCCGCATCCGCCACGTTGAACACCAGGAACGGCCGCCACTCGCCGAAATGCAGGTCGGCGAAGTCCACGACATAGCCGAACCGCACCCGATCGACGATATTGCCGAGCGCCCCGCCCAGCACCAGGCCAAGCGCCAGCTTGTCCGCCGCCTTCTCCTCGCGCCACATCCAGAAGGTGACGGCACCGGCGATCGCCGCGGTCATCACGACAAGGCCCCAGCGCGCCAGTTCGCTCTCCGCGCGCAGCAGCCCCAGGCTCACGCCCATGTTCTGTACGAAGCGAAGATCGAAGAAGGACACGATCTCGCGCGATGCACCCAGGAAGTTGATGCCGAGCGGCCCGGTCACCACCCATTTGATCAGCTGGTCGAGCACGAACACCGCCGCCGCGATCACCAGGCCGGCAACAGGCACGCTGCGCTTCACGCCGCCACCTCGTCGCTCACCACATCGGCGCAGCGGCCGCACAGCGCATTGTCCTCGACGACTTCGGGCAGCAGGCGCCAGCAGCGCCCGCATTTGTTATAATCGGTCCGGCTCACCGTCACCTCATCGCCTGGCGATACCTTCGCCACGATGAACGCCTCGGCCAGTTGATCGACCGGCAGCGGCGTATCGGTGACGGTCACGTCCGCTTCCAGGCTGGAGCGGACGATCTTCTCGCGGCGCAGCGGCTCGATCGCCTCGGTCACCCGCTCGCGCAATGCTCGCACCTCCAGCCAGCGGGCGCTTACGTCGTCGCCTGCTTGCGCCGGCAATTCCGGCCAGTCGAGGAAGTGGACCGAGCCGTCCTCGCTCGGGAAGCGCGCCTGCCACACTTCCTCTGCGGTGAAGACCAGTACCGGCGCCGCCCAGCGCACCATCGCGTGGAACAGCACGTCGAGCATCGTCCGATACGCCCGGCGCTTCACGTCGTCCGGGGCGTCGCAATAAAGCGAGTCCTTGCGGATATCGAAGAAGAAGGCCGACAGATCCTCGTTGGCGAAATCGCTCAGCAGGCGGACGTAGCCGTTGAAGTCGTAATCGGCGATCGCGCGCTTGAGCTGCTGGTCCAGCGCATGGACGAGGTGGAGCATATAGCGCTCCAGCTCGGGCCATTCCGCGACCGGCAGCTTCTCCGCCTCGTCGAACCCGTCCAGCGCGCCGAGCAGGTAGCGGAAAGTGTTGCGCAGCTTGCGATACTGGTCCGCGACACCGGCCAGGATCTCCTTGCCGATGCGGTGATCCTCGGTGAAATCGACCGACAGCGCCCACAGCCGAAGGATGTCCGCGCCATAGTCGCGCATCAGATCAAGCGGATTGATCGTGTTGCCCAGGCTCTTGGACATTTTCATGCCCTTGGCGTCCATCGTGAAGCCGTGCGTCAGCACCGCATCATAAGGCGCCCGCCCGCGCGTGCCGCAGCTTTCCAGCAGCGAGGACTGGAACCAGCCACGATGCTGATCGGACCCCTCAAGGTACAGGTCCGCCGGCCAGCTAAGCTCCGGCCAGCGCCCGCTTCCCAGCACGAAGGCATGGGTGCAGCCCGAATCGAACCACACGTCGAGAATGTCGGTGACCCGCTCGTAATCCGCCGGATCACGCCCCTCGCCAAGGAAGCCAGCCGTCGCCTCGTCGGTCCAGGCATCGACGCCTTTCTCGCGGAAGGCATCGACGATGCGCGCGTTCACCGCCGGATCGACCAGCAATTCGCCCGTCGCACGATGCACGAACAGCGCGATCGGCACGCCCCAGGCGCGCTGCCGGCTGATCACCCAGTCCGGCCGCCCCTCGACCATCGCGCCGATGCGGTTGCGCCCCTTCTCGGGCACGAAGCGAGTCGCGGCGATCGCAGCCACCGCCTTCTGCCGCAGCGTGTCGCCACCCTCGATCGGCTTGTCGACGGCGATGAACCATTGCGGCGTGCAGCGGAAGATCACCTTCGCCTTGGAGCGCCACGAATGCGGATAGCTGTGCTTGAAATCGTCGCTCGCTGCGACCAGTGCGCCGGCTTCACGCAGGTCGGCGCAGATCGGGCCATCGCTGGCGACGAACTTCTTGTTGATAACGCTGCCCTGCCCGCCGAGCCACAGCCAGTCGGAACGGTACATGCCGCCGGCATCCACCGCGAAGACCGGATCGATGCCATGCGCCTTGCACAGCTCAAAATCGTCCTCGCCATGGTCAGGCGCCATGTGGACGAGGCCTGTGCCCGCATCGGTGGTGACGAAATCGCCCGGCAGGAACGGACGCGGTTTGGCGAAGAAGCCGCCCAGTTCATGCATCGGGTGCCGCGCGACCGCGCCCGCCAGCTTCTCGCCGCTGAACGCCGCCAGCACCGTCACCGTGCCCGCCGCATCGCCGATCTTCACCACCACCGGATGGCCGATCCGCGCGCCGAAGCTTTCCAGCAGATCGCGCGCCACCAACAGCGTGCGCGGCCCCTCGACCATGTCGTCGAAGCGGGCGAGGACGTATTCGACCTCCGGACCGTAGGCGAGCGCCTGGTTCACCGGGATCGTCCACGGCGTCGTGGTCCAGATCACCGCATGGGCGCCGACCAGCTCCGGCGCGTTCGGCGCCTCGGTGATTTCGAACGCGACGTCGATCTGCGTCGACACCACGTCCTCATATTCGACCTCGGCCTCGGCCAGCGCGGTCTTCTCGACCGGGCTCCACATCACCGGCTTTGCGCCGCGATACAGCTGCCCCGTCTCGGCGAACTTCATCAGCTCGGACACGATGGTCGCCTCGGCGGCGAAGTCCATCGTCAGATACGGCTTGTCCCAGTCGCCGTTGACGCCCAGCCGCTTCAGCTGCTCGCGCTGCGTATCGACCCATTTCTGGGCATAGGCGCGGCATTCGGCGCGGAATTCCGCCGGCGGCACCTCGTCCTTGTTCAGCTTCTTCTTGCGATATTCTTCCTCGACCTTCCACTCGATCGGCAGGCCGTGGCAATCCCAGCCCGGAACGTAAGGCGCGTTCTTCCCCAGCAGCGTCTGGGTGCGCACCACCATGTCCTTCAGGATATGGTTCAGCGCATGGCCGATGTGCATGTCGCCATTGGCATAGGGCGGGCCGTCGTGGAGGATGAACTTCTCACGGTCGGCGCGCTGCTCGCGCAGCCGCTGGTACAGGCCCAGCCGCTGCCACCGCTCGAGGATCGCGGGCTCCTTCTGCGGCAGGCCCGCCTTCATCGGGAAGTCGGTCTTCGGCAGGAAGACTGTGTCGCGCCAATCCTTGGGATCGGCAGTCGGTGCGGAGGGTGTATCGTCGGCCATGGGTGCCGCGCGCATTACGGCTTTACCTCCCCTCCCTGCAAGGAGGGTTAGCGCGCGAGCAATTCCCGCGCCCGGTCGCAGTCCGCCGCCATCTGCGCCTTGAGCGCCTCAAGCGAGTCGAATTTCGCCTCCGGCCGCAGATAGTCGATCAGCGCGACGTCGATCGTCTGGCCGTACAGGTCGCCGGAAAAATCGAAGAGGTACGGCTCCAGCAGCTCCTTGGGCGGATCGAAGCTCGGCCGAATCCCCAGATTGGCCGCGCCATCGACCACGCGCCCATCCTCCAGCGTCACGCGCACCGCATAGATGCCGTACGCCGGGCGCAGGTAATTGCCGAGATCGACATTGGCGGTGGGATAGCCGATCTCGCGCCCCAGCTTGTCGCCATGGCGCACTTCGCCGCGGATCGTGAAGGGCCGGGTCAGCAAGCGGGCGGCGTCGCGCGGCCGCCCTTCGCGAAGCGCGGCGCGGATGCTGGTCGACGACACCTTCTCGCCATCCAGCGTCACTGCCCCGACGGTATCGGTCGAAAAGCCGAGCTCCTGCCCCAGCGCCGCCAGCACGGCGACATCGCCCGAGCGCCCCTTGCCAAAGGTGAAATCGGCGCCGGTCACCACGCCCCCTGCCCCGATCTGCTCGAGCAGGCGCGAGCGAACGAACGCCTCGGCCGATTCCGCCGCCAGCGCCGCGTCAAAGGTGAAGACGAGCAGCGCATCGGCCCCGGCCTGCTGCATCAGCTCGGCCCGCTGCTCCAGCGTGGTCAGCCGGAACCAGGGCGTATCGGGCTTGAAGAACCGCATCGGATGCGGATCGAACGTCGCGACCAGTGCGCGGCGCCCCTCGGCACGCGCACGCTCGACCGCGCGGCCCACCACCGCCTGATGACCCAGGTGAAAGCCGTCGAAATTGCCCAGCGCCACGATCGCGCCGCGCAATGCCTCGGGCAACGCCTCGCGCGCGTCCAGCCTGATGGGTCCCTGCCGCTCCATTGCAGCGGCGCATAGCGGCACGTGCTTCAGCGCACCAGTGTCACGAAGCTGTAGGCGGGACGATCACCGTCCGCCGGGTGATCCTCGCGGAATATCTCCCGCCACCCGGTGAAGGGCGGGACGATCGTATCGCCATCGGGCGTTGAATGAACCTCGGTCAATTCGACCCGCTCGGCCCGGTCGGCGAACAGTGCGAACACATCCGCCCCGCCGATCACCGCCGCATCGCCCCCGGCGAGCGCCAGCGCCTCCTCCGGGCTGTGCGCGACCTCCGCCCCTGCAGCCTGCCAGGCGCGGTCGCGGGTCAGGACAATGTGGCGGCGGCCGGGCAGCGGCGCGGGAAAGCTCTCGAACGTCTTGCGTCCCATGATCATCGGCCGCCCCATCGTCTGCGCCTTGAACCGCTTCAGGTCCGCCGGCAGATGCCACGGCAGCGCGCCATCACGGCCGATGACGCCATTGGCCGCCCGCGCCAGGTGCAGCGACAAGGTGACCGGCACGGTCATGCTATCGGGCATGGCCCTGCGCTGGCGCCGGATCGGCAGCGTTCGACGGCGCCGGCGGGCTGCCAAGTTGCAGCAGCAGCGCCGCCAGGGTCGCCGTGCTTATGGTAATGAAATATTCGCGCATCCTGACCTCCCAAGCCCTCGACTACGCTTGTAGTCGATATCGCTGAACCGGAGGTGAATTGCAAGGTCATACCGCGACCGGCGCCTTGATATGCGCCTGTGCTTCGTAGCCGTGAAGCACGAAGTCCTCATATTCATATTGGTCGATCGCTGGCGGTTTGCGCAGGATTTCGAGCCGCGGCAGCGCGGTCGGCTCGCGCGTCAGCTGAAGCCGCGCCTGATCGAGGTGGTTGGCGTACAGGTGGCAATCGCCCCCGGTCCAGATGAACTCGCCCGGCTCCAGCCCGCATTGCTGCGCCAGCATGTGCGTCAGCAGCGCGTAGCTCGCGATGTTGAATGGCACGCCAAGGAAGATGTCCGCCGACCGCTGGTACAGCTGCAGCGACAATCGCCCGTTCGCAACATGGGTCTGGAACAGGCAATGGCACGGCGCCAGCGCCATGGCGTGGAGGTCGCCCGGGTTCCACGCGGTCACGATCTGCCGTCGCGAGGCGGGGTTGGTGCGGATGTCCTCGATCAGCCCCTTGATCTGGTCGATGTGCCGCCCGTCGGCCGTCACCCAGTCGCGCCATTGCTTGCCATAGACCGGGCCGAGATCGCCATTCTCGTCGGCCCATTCGTCCCAGATGCTGACCTTGCGATCCTGCAGCCAGCGCACGTTGGTGTCGCCGCGCAGGAACCACAACAGCTCGATGATGATCGATCGCAGGTGCAGCTTCTTGGTGGTCAGCACCGGAAAGCCCCTGGCCAGATCGAAGCGCATCTGATGACCAAAGACGCTGAGCGTCCCCGTGCCCGTTCGGTCCATCTGCTCCGCGCCCGAATCGAGCACGCGGGCCATGAGGTCTAGGTATTGGCGCATGACAGCGGCCTACATCCCCGCAACGACGGTTGGAAGCATCGCACGATCGTTACGGGATTGCACCGGAACGGAGACATGGCCTTGCGCCATGCTCTGCACGCTCCAGAAACGAAGGAGATGCAAAATCTCGACCCTGCCACGGTGCAGCACCTTCAAAGCCTGGCAGGGGCGCGGCACGAATCGGTGGCGTTCGTCTTTCTCAGCACCGCCGGGGCAACCCTGGGGCTCCAGCATGTGTCCTCACGCGAAATGGCCTCGGTCGAGGTGCCGCTTCGCTCCGTGGTCGGCGTCGCGCTCGCCATGGGCGCGCGGGAGATCGTGATGGCGCATAATCACCCCTCGGGCGATCCAGAGCCAACGGCGGAGGATTTCCGCACCACCCGCCGCGTCGCGGACGTGCTGAGCAGCCTAGGGATTCGGCTGGTCGACCATCTCGTGCTGGCTGGCGACGCCATGGTCAGCTTCCGCGCCCGCGGCCTTTTGTGACGGCGACAGGCGGCACGACCTGATATCCTTCGGCTCGGGCCGCTCGCCGACCGCGCGGAAGGTCGAGAAATAACCGCCGGCCGACGCCATCGGCGTCATCGTCACCATCTGATAACCGACCGCGGCGAATTCGCAGCGAAGCAGGGCGGGCGGAGTGCCGTGATTGGCGGTGGGGCGGTCCGCATCCACCACCACCACCAGACCGCCGGGGCGAAGCGCCGGGCGCATCCGCCAGAGGAACTCATACGGCTCCGCGATCTCATGATACATGTGCACCATGAAGATACGGTCGAAGCTGTTTTCCGGCAGCTTCGGGTCCGCCCCCTCGCCCAGCTTGACGCTGACATTGTCCAGCCGCTCGCGCGCCACGCGCTCCGCCAGCATGTCGCGCACGGCGGGGATCACGTCCTGCGCCAGAACGCGCCCGTCCTCGCCCACCTTCTGCGCCAGGCGGATGGTGTAATAGCCTTCGCCAGCGCCGATATCTGCGACGGTCATGCCCGGCTTGATCGCGGCCTTGGCCATCACCGCCCCCGCCTCGTTCAGCCGGTCGCGCGCCTCCTCGTTCGACCAGCGCGACGAGACGATCGTCGCGACCGGCCGGTCGGCGACCGGGAACGGACCGGGCTCCTTCGGGTCCTTGCGGATCAGCGGCTCGCCGCCGTCGCACGCCGCCAGCAACAGCAGCGCGAGCGCCATCGCGCCCCCGCGGCGCCGGAAGGTGGGAGACGGGGCGTCGGTCACGCTCAGTCGACGTCCTCCACCTCGACCGCCTCGCCGGTCACGCGCTGCGCCAGCGCCGCGGCCATGAAGTCGTCGAGATCACCGTCGAGCACGTCGCCCGGCGAGGTAGAGGTCGCGCCGGTGCGCAGGTCCTTTACCAGCTGATAGGGCTGAAGCACATAGGAACGGATCTGGTGGCCCCAGCCGATGTCGGTCTTCGCCGCATTGACCGTATTGGCCTCTTCCTCGCGCTTGCGCAGCTCATGCTCGTACAGGCGGGCGCGCAGCTGATTATACGCCTCCGCCTTGTTCTTGTGCTGCGACCGCTGGTTCTGGCAGGCGACCACGATGCCGGTCGGCAAGTGGGTGATACGCACGGCCGAATCGGTCGTGTTGATGTGCTGCCCGCCCGCGCCCGATGCGCGGTACGTGTCGATGCGCAGCTCGCTGTCGTTGATCTCGATGTCGATCGAATCGTCGATCACCGGATAGACCCACACGCTGGAAAAGCTGGTGTGGCGGCGCGCCGAGCTGTCATACGGGCTGATGCGTACGAGGCGGTGAACACCGCTCTCCACCTTGGCATAGCCATAGGCGTTCTCGCCCTTCACCAGCAGCGTCGCGGACTTGATCCCCGCCTGTTCGCCGGCGTGATAGTCGATCAGCTCGACCTTGTAGCCGTGCCGCTCTGCCCAGCGCGTGTACATGCGCTGCAGCATCTCGGCCCAGTCCTGGCTTTCGGTGCCGCCGGCGCCGGCGTTGATCTCGATATAGGTGTCGTTCGCGTCGGCCTCGCCCGACAGCAGCGCCTTCACCTTGTCCTTCTGCGCACGTTCGGCGAGCTGCGCGAGTGCGGTAGTGCCCTCGGACGCCATCTCCTCGTCGCCCTCGGCCTCGGCCATCTCGATCAGCTCGGCGGTATCGCTCAGCTCGCGCTCGATCGTGCGCGTCGCGGTGATCGACTCGTCCAGCCGGCGGCGTTCGCGCATCACGTCCTGCGCAGCCTTGGGGTCGTTCCACAGCGTCGGATCCTCGACCCGCGCATTGAGTTCGTCGAGGCGCCTCAGCGCACGATCCCAGTCGAGGCTTCGCCGTAGCAGGGCGAGCGCCTCGTTGATCGTCGCTACATGGGCCTGCGCTTCGGCGCGCATGGTGATTCTCCAATCATCCGTCAGACCAGCGGGGTGCGGGAATCCAGCGATATGGCGCGGTCGGCCACTGAATTCCCGTGGTGCGGGGATGACGATCTAAATAACAAAGCGGCGACTTAGTAGATGCCGCCCTCTCGCTGCAAGAAGTCGCTGTCACTGGCCTGCTTCTTCGCCTCGGCGGTCGCGGACGCGCTGACGGCAGGCGCGCCCCCGGTACGGCGCACCGCGCGGCGGCCTTCCGCCTGCGGCTTGAACGCTTCCCAGATCACCGCTGGCTTGGGATCGTTGCCGCTCGGCCAGGCGCCGAACACCGGGCGTCCGCTCGCGCGATCGACGCGCACCATGCGAATGCCCTGCGGCGCGCGGAACGGCAGCACCTCCATCCCCTCATAGGCCTTGGTGGCCCATTGCTTGAAGATCGGCGCCGCCAGCGTGCCGCCCTGCGCATAACCGCCCAGGTTCACTGGCGAATCGTAACCAATGTAAACACCCGCCACCATTTGCGGCGTGCCGCCGATGAACCACACGTCCTTCGGCCCGGAATTGGTGCCGGTCTTGCCGAAGATCGGGCGGTTCAGGTCGCGCAATGTCGTCGCGGTGCCGCGCTGGATCACGCCCTCGGCGATATGCACCATCTGGAACGCCGACATGGCGTCGAGTACCTGCTTGCCGCGCGCGATCGGCCGCGGCATCGGCTTGCCGTCCCAATCGGGCATGTTGCACCGGTCGCAGGCGCGCCAATTCTCCGGCCAGATCACCTGGCCGCGACGGTTCTGCACGAAATCGATCAGCGTCGGGGAATGCCAGCGCCCCTGGTTGGCCAGCACGCCATAAGCGTTGACCATCTTCATGACGGTCGTCTCGCCAGCACCCAGCGCATAGGAAAGATACGGCTGATAGTCGCCGATATCCATCGCCTTCATCAGCCGTACGACGTTCGCCATGCCGGTCTGCGCCGCGGCGCGCACCGTCATCAGGTTGCGCGACTGCTCCACGCCCCAGCGCATCGTCCGCGGACCCGCGCCGCGCGAATTGCCGAAGTTGCGGAAGCATTTCTGGCCCAGCCGCGCGCCCTGATCCACGCAGAACGGCCCATCGACGATGATCGAGGCCGGCGTCATGCCATGCTCCAGCGCGGCGGCGTAAACGATCGGCTTGATGGTCGAACCCGGCTGGCGCATCGCCTGCGTGGCGCGGTTGAACGATTGAAGCGACGCGTCGAACCCGCCCTGCATCGCCAGGATACGGCCCGACTGCGGCTCCTGCACCACGAACCCGCCGGAGATCTTGGGCACCGAGCGAAGCGCGAACTGCCCGCCCTGCGGCGCCACCGCGATGATGTCGCCCGGCTCCAGCGTGCCGAACGCCGGCGTCGCCTTGCCACGCACCGGCATCTGCGCTGCCGCGCGCGGCAGCACGCCCTCCGTCCCGTTGGCAAAGCCGATTCGGGCAGCGGATGCGTCGCGCGAGATGATGATCGCCGGTCGCCAGTCATTATAGTCGAGCGTGACGTTGGTATTGAGCAGCGCCGACTGCCAGCGGTCGCCCTTGATCTCGACCTTGCGCAGCGGCCCGGAGAAACCACGGCCACGATCATAGCGTAGCAGGCCGTCGCGCAATGCCTGCGCCGCCGCTTCCTGCACCCCGCGGTCCATCGACGTGCGCACCCACAGGCCGCCCGAATAGACGCTGTTGGCCCCGTCGCGGGCGGTTTCGCCGAACTTGTCGATCAGCTCGCGGCGCACCTCCTCGACGAAATAGCCGCCGACCCGCTCGAACTTGGGCACCCGCGTGACGATCGCGCCGATCGGCTGCGCCTGCGCCTCCGCACGCTGCGCCGCGGTGATGAAGCCGTTGCGCTCCATCTCGCCCAGCGCCCAGTTGCGGCGGCTGATCGCCCGCTCGGTATCGCGGATCGGATCGTAATTGGCCGGCCCCTTCGGCAGGATGGCAAGATACGCCATCTGCGCGAGGTTCAGCTGGTCCAGCTCCTTGTCGAAATAGGCATGGCTCGCCGCCTCCACGCCATAAGCGTTCCGACCCAGGAAGATCTGGTTCAGATACAATTCCAGGATCTGCGGCTTGGTCAGCGTATCCTCGATACGCCACGCCAGGATCGCCTCGCGGATCTTGCGCGTGGGCGAATATTCGTTGCCGATCAGCAGGTTCTTGGCGACCTGCTGGGTAATGGTCGATCCGCCCCGCGCGCGCTGCCCACTGCCCAGCTTCGACACATAGTCGATCACCGCGCCGGCAAGGCCGGGATAATCGACGCCATGATGCTCGAAGAAGGTCTTGTCCTCGGCCGCCAGGAAAGCGTTGACGAGCATCTTGGGATATTCGTTGAACGACAATTCGACCCGGCGCTCGCGGGCATAGGAATAGATTGGCGAGCCGTCGATCGCGCGCACGTTGGTCGGCAGCGGCGGCTCATAGGTCCGCAATTGCTCCACCGACGGCAGATCGCGGGTGATGAACCACCAGCCACCGCCCGCGAGGAGCAGGCCGATCGCGGCAAGCACCGCCAGCGCCTTGAACCAGCGCCGCTGCCACAGGTCGGACAGGGTCTGGCGAAAGCCGGGCCCGCGACGTGCCAGCTTGATCGGTTCGGGAGAGTCAGACGCCATACGCAGCGCCGGTGTTTAGGCAGCGGCCATGCGGCTGGCAACAAGGCCGCGGAAAACTACGACAATGCGGGCGCCTGCGACGGTGATCAGCGCGCCGCCGTCTGCGTCATGCGCCGCGCGAAATACACCTCCACCGCGCGCCGCACGCTCTGCGCCACCCGCTCGCGTCCCTCGCGGCTGTCGAGGAAGGCTGCGTCCTGCGCGTTCGAGATATAGCCCGTCTCGAACAGCACCGACGGCATGTCCGGCGCCTTCAGCACCAGCAGCGATGCCATCCGATGGAAATTCTGCTTGGTCGGGATCAACGGCTTCGCTTCGCGGCCCAGCAACCGGGCAAAGCCGGCCGATGCGTTCATCGTCTCGCGCTGCGTCAGGTCGATCAGGATCGACGAGACGTCGGAATCCTCGTCCAGATTGACCCCGGCGATGATGTCCGCCTTGTTCTCGCGCGCGGCCAGCCGCGCCGCTTCCTTGTCGGACGCGACGTCGGACAGCGTATAGGCGGTCGCGCCCGTCGCCTCGACATTGCCGGCGCTGTCGCAATGCACCGAAATGAACAAATCCGCGCCCAGCCGCCGCGCGATGCCGAACCGCTCGCGATGCAGGATATAGCGGTCGTCATCCCGCGTCAGCGCGACCCGCACCCGCCCCGAATCGAGCAGTTCGTCGCGGATCGCCTTGGCGATCTTCAGCGTCAGGTCCTTCTCGCGCAGCCCCGTTTCCGGGTTGATCGCGCCCGGATCATTGCCGCCATGTCCCGCGTCGATCACCACCAGCGGGCGGCTGTCATCGCCCTGCACCCGCGGCAGCACGGCCTTCTTCGCCTTCGGAACGGGAACGCTGACCTTGTACTTGGGCCGCGATTCTCCCCAGCCGAACGGCAGGAAGCTCAGCGGAGAGGCCGCGCTCGCCGCGGTGAAGCGCCGCCCGTCGACCTCGCGCAGCGACAGTTCCAGCTTGCGCCCCTCGTCGTCGAACGACCCCTTGGTCACGATCATCGGCTGCGCCAGATCCAGCACCACGCGCGCGCCATCCGCGCCGCGCCACCCCTGCCGGACCGCCGTCACCGCGCCATTGCCGCGGCTCGGCCCGCCCGGCCGCGCGCCATCAATATCGATCGCGATCCGCTGCGGTCCATCCAGAATGAAACTAGAGGCGCCACGCACCGCTTCGTCAAAGCGGATGGTGATCCGGTCGTCGCCGACCTCGACACGCTCCACCCGTGCCGCCCACGCGGGCAGGGCCGGCAACAGGCCGGCAAATAACGCGAACAACACCGACATACCTCGTACATGCCGTGCCGGCCGCTTCTCGGTCCAGCGAAAAGCCATGGTACGCAAACCCTTCTTCCCTGTCGGGTCGGGATAATCGCCGCTTCTCAAGGCACCGTTTCATACCACGGTTAACGCCGCGTTCGGCAAGTTATTGCCGACCGGTCGGCAATCTTGTTCCGGTTGCCGAAGGATGACTTAGTTGCTACCTCCTGAATTGATCGGCGTGCGGTCGCCTATTGCGCCCGCCTCCGACCCACCGCCCAGCCGGCATTCGCGCCGGTGCGGGCCATCAGGTTGACGTTTGCATGTTGCATATCCCCGCACCGCAGTTCCGACCGGCCTTCGCCGGCGGCGCGGGCGTGGAAGCGGTCCAGGGCGTGTCGCCCGGCCATGCGCGGCAGACGAAGGCACAGTCCACCACCATCCGCGTGCCCGGCCAGACTGCGCCGGCACCGATTCATCATCGCGCGCCCCCGCCGTCCGGCGGCGTGAGGCGCGCGTGGAGACGTACTAATGACCATGCGCATGCTGATCGACGCACGCCACCGGGAGGAAACCCGCGTGGCCGTCGTCAAGGGAAATCGCATCGAAGAATTTGATTTCGAGAGTGCCGAGCGCAAGCAGCTCAAGGGGAATATCTATCTTGCCAAGGTGACGCGCGTTGAGCCGTCGCTGCAGGCAGCGTTCGTCGATTACGGCGGCAACCGCCACGGCTTCCTCGCCTTCTCCGAAATCCATCCCGATTATTACCAGATCCCCAAGGAGGATCGCGAGGCGCTGCTGCGCGAGGAGGCGGAGCATGCCGCCGAGGAAGCGAAGCTGCGCGCCGAGCAGGAAGCGGCCGAGGATGATGACGGCGACATCCATGACGATGTCGACGATGCGCATGGCGACGACGCCGGCGATCTCGACGCCGTCGAGGGCGAGGAGGGCGAAGGCGCCCCGGCCCCGACCACCGGCATCAACGACGATCAGGTCGAGGCGCTGCGCCAGCGTCGCATGAACCTGCGCCGCCGCTACAAGATTCAGGACGTGATCCGCCGCCGCCAGGTGCTGCTGGTCCAGGTCGTGAAGGAAGAGCGCGGCAACAAGGGCGCGGCGCTGACCACCTATCTGTCGCTCGCCGGCCGCTATTGCGTGCTGATGCCCAACACGTCGCACGGCGGCGGCATCAGCCGGAAGATCAGCAATTCGTCCGATCGCAAGCGCCTGAAGTCGATCATGGCCGAGCTGGAGCTGCCGCCCTCGATGGGCTGCATCGTGCGCACCGCGGGCCTCAGCCGCACCCGCACCGAGATCAAGCGCGACTTCGATTACCTCGCCCGCCTGTGGGACGGGATCCGCGAAAAGACGCTGACCAGCGCGGCGCCGGCGCTCATCTATGGCGACAGCGATCTCATCAAGCGCGCGATCCGCGACATCTACAACAAGGACATCGACGAGGTCATCGTCGAGGGCAACGACGGCTATCGCCAGGCGAAGGAATTCATGCGCCTGCTGATGCCCAGCCACGCGAAGCGGGTGAGGCATTACAGCGATCCCATCCCGCTGTTCCAGCGCTGCCATGTCGAGGATCAGCTCGCCGCCATGTACCACCCGGTGGTGCAGCTGAAGTCGGGCGGTTACCTCGTCATCAACCCGACCGAGGCTTTGGTCTCGATCGACATCAACTCCGGCCGGTCGACGCGCGAGCATAATATCGAGCAGACGGCGACCGCGACGAACCTTGAGGCGGCGCAGGAAATCGCCCGCCAGCTGCGCTTGCGCGACATGGCCGGCCTCGTCGTCATCGACTTCATCGACATGGACAACAATTCCAATGTCCGGAAGGTCGAGAAGGCGATGAAGGAGGCGCTGAAGAACGATCGCGCCCGCATCCAGGTCGGCCGCATCTCCAGCTTCGGCCTGATGGAAATGAGCCGCCAGCGCCTGCGCACCGGCGTGCTCGAAGCGTCCACCCGCCCCTGCCCGCATTGCGAAGGCACCGGCCTCGTCCGCACCGCCTCGTCGGCCGGCCTCAGCGCGCTTCGCCTGATCGAGGACGAGGCCGCGCGCGGCCGCGGCTCGATCCTGACGCTGCGCGCCAGCGTCGAGGCGGCGGTGTACGTGCTCAACCGCAAGCGCGCCGACATTGCCGAGATCGAGGATCGCTACGGCGTGACGGTCGAGATCCTGCCCGACGGCGAGCAGGAAGGCGCCCGCATGGAGGTCATCGCCTCCGGCCCGCCGCCGGCCTATGCGCCTAAGTTCGATCCCCCCGTCGAGGAAATCGAGGAGGATATCCCCGAGGAGATCGAGGAAGAGGAAGACGAGGTGCTCGTCGAGGACGAGGCGCCGCGCTCCTCGGAAGATCGTGGCGATGAACCGCGCGAGGGTGGTCGCAAGCGCCGCCGCCGCCGTGGTCGCCGCGGCCGCTCGGGTGGCGAAGGCGGCGAACATGCCGAGGGCGCCGACGAGGCGATCGGGGTGCCTGCCTCCAACGCCGACCTTGCCGAAGACGAGCCGGTCGAGGCGGATGACGAGGGCGAGGCCTTCGAGGCAGCCGCTGAGACGTCGCACGATGGCGAGGGCGAGGGTGGACGCCGCCGCCGCAACCGTCGTGGACGTCGCCGTCGCCGTGAGAATGGTGATGGCCAGCATGCCGGTGCCGAAAACGGCGACCAGCAGGACGCCGCGTCGGTCGAGGCTCCGGTAGCGACCGAGGAAGCACCGGAAGAGGCGCCCGCCGTCGTCGAGGCAGCGCCAGTCGCGGTCGAGCCTGAGCAGCCCGTCGCTGAGCCCGCGCCCAAGACGCGCCGTCGTCCACGCGCGAAGAAGGCCATCGAGGCACCGGTCGAGGTCGCACCGGCCGCGGAAGACGCCGCACCGATCCCGACCCCGGGCATCGAGGCGATCGCGCCGGCCGCCGAAGAGGCTGCGCCCGCGGAAGAGGCACCGGCCAAGCCGAAGCGCACCCGCCGCAAGAAGGCCGATGCCGCGGCACCAGCCGCCGACGCTGCCGAAGCGGCACCGGCCGGGGCCCCGGCTGCCGAAGAGGCGCCGGCCAAGCCGAAGCGCACCCGCCGCAAGAAGGCCGATGTGCCGGTCGTGGACGTGCCCTCCGCCGATCTGCCGCCGCCGCAGGCGACCGAGGAAGCCGCCGTTCCGGGCAGCGGCCCGGATGGCGCAGCGCCGGCCGACGAGGCTGCCGAGGGCAACGAAGAGTCCGCCGCCGAGGCAACGCCGCGGCGTGGCTGGTGGCAGCGCACCTTCGGCGCATGACGATCGGGTGAGGACAGTGATGCGCCGGGCTTCAGCGATGGTTCAGACGCCATCGGCATGGGTCCGGCGCATGGCTGTTCCTACCCAGCAACAGGCTGCGGGCGGCGACGTGACCGTGCATCGCGCTTCCGCCCCGCGGCGCCTGTCTGCCCTTCGGCTCGCCGCCGCTGCCACGCTTGCCTGCATGGTGCTGGCACAGCCGGCGCAGGCGCAGTCGATCCTGCGCGACGCCGAGACCGAATCGCTCCTGCATGACATGACGGCGCCGCTGGTCACCGCCGCGGGCCTGTCGCCGAGCGACGTTCGCGTCGTCCTGGTCAACGACGATTCGATCAACGCCTTCGTTGCCGGGGGCCAGATCGTCTATGTCCACTCCGGCACGCTGCAGGCGGCAAAGACCGCCAACGAAGTGCAGGGCGTCATCGCGCATGAACTGGGCCACATCACCGGCGGGCACGTCACGCTCGCCGGCCGCGGCTATCAGGAAGCGACCGGGATCACGATCCTGTCGATGGTGCTCGGCCTTGCGGCAATGGCGGCGGGCGCGGGCGAGGCTGGCGCCGGGCTCCTCGCCGCTGGCCAGCAGGCCGCCGTCGGCAAATACCTGTCCTTCTCGCGCCAGCAGGAAGCGTCCACCGACGCCGCCGGCGTCAAATACCTCAACGGCGCCGGCATCAGCGGCAAGGGGTATCTCAACTTCTTCAAGACGATGCAGCAGCTCGAATATCGCTACGGCATCACGCGCAAGGTTGAGTATATGCTCAGCCACCCGGTGTCGTCGGAGCGTATCGCCGCCATCTCCGAATCGCTGCAGGCGTCGCCCGCCTGGAACAAGCCGCTCAACCAGGATTGGGAGGAACGGTTCAAGCGGGTGCAGGCAAAGCTCGACGGCTATCTCCTGCCGCCCGCCCAAGCGCTGCAGAAATATCCGGAGAGCAACCAGACCATCTACGCCCATTATGCGCGCGCCTATGCCTATCATCGCGGCGGCTTCCCCGAGAAGGCGGATGCCGAGGCGGATGCACTGGTGCAGGCAAAGCCGACCGATCCCTATTTCCTCGAGATCAAGGGCCAGATCCTGCTCGAGGCGGGCAAGCCGACCGAGGCGCTGGCCCCGCTGCGCGCCGCCACCGAAGGCTCGCGCACCAATCCGCTGATCGCCACCACCTTCGGCCACGCGCTGATCGCGACCGAGGACAAGGCCAATTACGACGAGGCGAAGAAGGTGCTGCGCATCGCGGTCGCGCGCGACGATCAGAACCCCTTCGCCTGGCAGCAGCTCGGCACCGTCTATGACCGCATGGGCGATCCCGCCCGCGCCGCCCTCGCCACCGCCGAACGCGCCAGCATGATGGGCGACGCCCGGACGGCCGCGATCAGCGCCGGCTATGCGATGGGCGGCATTCCCCAGAACACGCCGGACTGGATCCGGGCACAGGATATCTCGATGACTTCTCAGCACGCACTCGAAGACGGCAAGAAGAAGCGTCGATGAACCGCCTTCAATTGCTGCTTCTCGTGGTGCTCGGCGCCGCTTTCGGCGCTGGCGGCATGTGGCTCGCCGAACGGGCTGTTCCCGGCGAACTCTCCGGCGCTGACCGCAGCCGGGTCGAACAGATCGTGCGCGACTATGTGCTCGCCAACCCGGAAATCATCCCCCAGGCCATGCAGCGCCTGCAGGAACGCGAAGGCGAAAAGGCGATCGCGGCGGATCGCTCGCGCATCGAGACGCCGTACAAGGGCGCCGTGATGGGCAATCCCGATGGCGACGTAACGCTGGTGGAATTCTTCGACTACAATTGCGGCTATTGCCGCGCGAGCCTTCCGATCATCGAACAATTGATCGAACGCGACCCGAAGGTGCGGGTCGTTTTCCGCGAGCTTCCCATTCTGGCCGAGGAAAGCCGGGATGCGGCCAGAGCATCGCTGGCGGCGGCCGCACAGGGCCGGTTCGTGCCGTTCCACAATGCACTTTACGCCGCCGGGCCGGTCACCGCTGACAGCATCGCCGCGGCGGCACGCACGGCCGGCGTCGACCTCAGCAAGATCCCGGACGATGCCGATACCGAGATCGCCGGCAACATCGGCCTTGCGACAAAGCTCGGCATTTCCGGCACCCCGGCCTGGGTGGTGGGCGACCGCGTCCTGTCCGGAGCGCTGCCGCTCGACCGCCTGCAGGACGCCGTCGCCGCGGCCCGCGCGCGCGGAAAATAGCCGAAGCGGCCTACCGCGTGCGGCGCTGTTGCGGCGCTGCTCGCCGGACGGCGGCATGATGGACCGCCCGCTGCACCAGAAACGTCAGATCCTCGCGATCGATGTCATAGGTTTCGCTCAGATCCTCGAGCGCGCGGTCGACATCCTCCCGGTCCGGCGCGCCATGCTGGACGACCGCCGGCGGCCGGTGCGGGTAGGAATGACCGGAAAAGCGGTGAAAGGCGACGGCCGCCAGCGTCAGCAGCACCGCATTCAACCCCACCGGCACCACCGCAAACCAATATCCGGTGGACAGCACCACGGGGCCACCCACCACCGCGGTCAGGGCGGCCGCGCCGCCAGGCGGGTGTAGGCAGCGGCACAGCGACATGATCAGGATCGCGCCGCCCACCGCCACCCCGGCGGCCAGCGCCACATCGGGGATCAGCTTGGCCGCCGTGACGCCGACGAACGCTGAGATGGTGTTGCCGCCAATCACCGGCCATGGCTGCGCCAGCGGGCTCGCCGGGACCGCGAACACCAGCACCGCTGCCGCGCCCATCGGGGCAACCAGCCAGGGGCTCAGGCCGACCGGGTGAAGCAGCGCAAGCGCCAGCGCCCCGGTCAGCCCGATGCCGATCACGCCGCCGGCGCTCGCCACCAAACGGTCGCGCAATGTCCCGCCGGCAAGGATTGCGTGGAAGATCGCCATGCCGGTCAGCGCTGGCTGGCGATCCAGTCGGCGACTTTGCGCTCCAGCACGGGCATGGGCAGCGCGCCGGTATCCAGCAGCGTCGCGTGGAAGCCGCGCGGGTCGAACTTCGCACCCAGCTTCTGCTTCGCGTCCGCCTTCAGCCGCAACATCGTCAGCTGCCCGATCTTGTACGCAAGCGCCTGTCCGGGGATCGCGATGTACCGCTCGACCTCTGCCGTCGCGTCGCTCTCCGGCATCGGCGAATTGTCGATCATGTAGCGGATCGCCTGCTCGCGCGTCCAACCCTTGGCATGGATGCCGGTATCGACGACCAGCCGCATCGCGCGCAGCATCTCGTCGTTCAGCCCGCCCATCCGCTGGTAGGGATCGGTCTCGACCCCCAGTTCGGGATAGAGCGTCTCGGCATAGAGGCCCCAGCCCTCAACAAAGGCCGTGTTGCCACCGAAGCGCATGAAGGCGGGAAGGCTCTCGTTTTCCTGGGCCAGGCTTATCTGGAAATGGTGACCGGGGACCGCCTCGTGCAGGTACAGCGTCTCCATGCCCCAGAGATAACGGTTCGCCAGATCATAAGTGTTGTAATAGAAGATGCCCGGACGCGAACCGTCGGGCGTCCCCGACTGGTAGGAGCCGGCGGCGGCGGTCTTCTCGCGGAAAGCCGGCACCGGCCGGATGTCGAGCGGCGTTTCCGGGATCAGCGCGAACTGCTCGCGCACCCGCGCGTCAACCTTCTTTCCGATCTCGGCATAGCCCGCCGCGATCTCTTCCGCCGACTTGGGCTGGAAGCGCGCATCGGTCCGCAGATGCTGGAAGAATTGCGGAAGGCTGCCCTGAAAACCGGCGTGTTCCTTCTGCTTTTCCATCTCCGCCAGGATCCGCGCCACTTCGCGCAGGCCCAGCTGATGCACCTCCTCCGCCTTCAGCGGCAGGGTCGTGTTGCTCTCGATCAGATAGTCATAATAAGCGGCGCCACCGGGCAATGCAGAGGTGCCGATCGTGTCGCGCGCCTTGGGCAGATATTCCTGCTGCAGGAACGCGCGCAGGCGCTGATGGGCAGGGGTCAGCACGTCGCGCACTTGCTTGGCATAAGCCGCCGTCAGCCGCGTACGATCCGCCGCGCGCACCGCATCGGGGAACTTGGTCACCGGCTCGTAGAACAAGGATTCCTCGACCGACGGCGCGAGCAGATTGTCGAGCTGCCCGATCACATTCTGCACCACCAAGCGCGGCGGCATGATGCCCTGCGCCATGCCCTCGCGGGCACGCACGATCATGCGATCAACCAACGCCGCATATTGCGCGTTGCGCTTCAGATTGTTGTCGTAATCCTCGGTCGTCTTGAACGGAGCAGCCCCCTGACCCGAGGCGAATTCCGGGTAGAAGGTCTGAAAGCCGCGAAAGTGGTTGATCGGCAGGACGTCGCTGATCCGGCGCAAGGCAGGATCAAACGCCTTCAGGTCACGCGCGCGATCGCTCTCGAAAACGTCGTAGGCGATGCGGTCGACGGTACCCAGCTTGGAACGGTCAATCTTCCGCAGCGCGTTCAGATCGTCGACCAGCGCCTGGCGTTCAGCCTCGTCATAGGCGCGGGTGTAATAGTCGCCGAGGCGGTTGGCGTAGCGCAGGTCGCCGCGCGAGATTGCTTCGATCGGGTTGCGACGCAACGCCGCCTCGTTGCTCTCCTCGAACAGGCGGCGCAGCTTTGCACCTTCCGCCGCCTGTGCAGCGGGGGGCGCAGCAGCCCGCGGGGCCGCGGCGGGGCTGGTCTGAGCGATGGCGAGCGTGGGAATAGCGACAGACAGCAGAAGCGGGAGGACGAGGCGCAACAGACGACCTTTCGATGGGGCTGCGCGTCACCTAGAGCCTGTCCCCCCACCGCGGCAATGGTCGCGGGTCATACAATCGCTCGCATCGCCGGATCCGGGAATCGCCTCCCGATTCTCGGGGGAAGATATGGCGGGACCCAGGCAGAACGACCCGCTCGTCGCTCCACTCATCCGGAGCGCCATCTGAGTCGTACGCCGCATCTACTGGGGAAGGCGCAAACGAAAATGGGCCGCCCGGTTGCCCCGGACGGCCCTTCCCTCTCCTATGGCAGAAGCGGGGTGTTAGCTCGACGTCGACAGGTTGACCGCTGCATACTTGCCGCGACGATCAACTTCGATCTCGAACGACAGGCGATCGCCCTCGTTCAGGCTCGACATGCCGGCACGCTCGACAGCAGAGATGTGCACGAAGGCATCCGGCTGGCCATCATCGCGCTGGATGAAACCGAAGCCCTTCATCGCGTTGAAGAACTTGACCGTTCCGGTCGCCTTCTCGCCCGTCAGCTGACGCTGCGGGGCGCCAGCGCCGCCGGCACGCGGCGCGCGCTCGGCGCCGAAGCCGCCCTCGCGCGGTGCGCGCTCGGTCACCGGCATCGGCTCGCCCTCGATCTTGAGGTCGGTCGCCGAGATGCGGCCGCCACGATCGACGAGGGTGAAGCCAAGCGGCTGACCTTCGGCAAGGCCCGTCAGGCCGGCCTGCTCGACCGCGGAGATGTGAACGAAGACGTCTTCGCCGCCGTCATCGCGGACCACGAAGCCAAAGCCCTTCTGCGCGTTGAAGAACTTGACCACGCCGGTACCCTCGCCGACGACCTGCGGCGGCATGCGGTTACCACCGCCAAAGCCGCCACCGCCGCCGCCGCGGAAACCACCGCCGCCGCCGCCGAAGCCGCCGCCGCCGAAGCCGCCACCGCCGCCACGGAAGCCACCGCCGCCGCCACCAAAGCCGCCGCGATCACCACCGAAACCACCACGGTCGCCGCCGAAACCGCCGCCGCCAAAACCACCGCCACCGAAGTCGCCGCCGAAATCGCCGCCGCCGAAGTCATCGCGCTTGTCGCGCCCGCGTCCGCCACGATTGCCGCGGCCACCTTTGTCGTAACCCATAAACCCTGTTCGTCTTCCCGCTCCGCCCGCAAAATCGTTCAAGATCCGCGCGATGGACGGCCGGCGCGGAGCTCCGTGACGCGAAAGCTGATGCGCCACGAGACTCGTCATAGCGCATCCGCGCACCTACCGCGAATAGAATCGTCACCAAAAACAAGTATTACGCTGCGATCATTGCGCAACTGTCGCGTTGAAGGCACAGCCCGTCGCTGGATTTTCTGCAGAATGTGGGCGCTGCGGTGTGTTGTTGAGCCTTTTGGCGCGCCGCGCTAGGGCATCACGATGGCCGTATATTTCCATGAAGAAGACCTGCCGGGCGATGTGTTCGTTCCGGGTGCCCCGCTTGCCGTCGACACCGAAACCATGGGGCTCATCACGCCGCGTGACCGGTTGTGCCTGGTGCAGATTTCCGACGGCACCGGCGATGAGCATCTGGTGCGGTTCAACCCCGGGTCCGATTATGCCGCCCCCCATCTGCGGGCAGCGCTGGCCGATCCGGCGCGGCTCAAGCTCTACCATTTCGGCCGTTTCGATATCGCGGCGATCCGCCACTACATGGGGATTGTCGCGGCCCCGGTCTATTGCACCAAGATCGCCTCGCGCCTGGTGCGCACCTACACCGACCGGCACGGCCTGAAGGAGCTGGTTCGCGAATTGCTGGGGCAGGACATCTCCAAGCAGCAGCAATCGTCCGACTGGGGCGGTCCCGACCTGAACGACGCGCAGCGTGAATATGCCGCGTCGGACGTGCGCTACCTCCATCGCCTGCGCGAGGAACTGGATCGGCGACTCGCCCGCGAGGGTCGCACGGCGCTGGCGCAGGCTTGCTTCGACTTCCTGCCGCACCGTGCCGAGCTTGATCTCGCCGGCTGGCCGGAAACCGACATCTTCGCCCATGCCTGAGCCACACCCCGCTTGTGATGGCGGCGCGGCGCCTGAGCGCGCCGTGTTGGCACGAAGCAATGCGGGGCTGCGGCTTTTTTGGCGCTCGTCGCGTTTGATGCCCGCCGGGCGACCGGCGACGGGCAAGGGGAATGGCGTCACGCATGTCTGAAATAGCCATCCGGGAACGCTCCAGGCGGCAGCGCTGGGCGGCACCGGGCAGCCGGCACGATCGGCTGATCTCGGTGATGTACTGGCTGCTGCCCGTACTGATCGGCGTTCTGGCGGCCTTTCTGGTGATGGCCCCGCTGACGCGCGCTGGGGACGTGTCGTTCGTTCTTGACAAGAACAAGGTGGAGGTCGCCAAGGAGCGGCTGAAGATCCAGAAGGCGCAATATCGCGGCTCCGACGCCAAGGGCCAGCCCTTCACGCTCGACGCCGGCTCGGCGGTGCAGCGCAGCTCGGCTGAACCGGTGGTACAGCTCAACGAACTGATCGCGCGCATCCGGCTGGAGGATGGCCCCGCGTCGTTGACCGCCCCCAGCGGCCGCTACGACATGGAAAGTGAGCGGGTGAATGTGGACGGGCCGATCGCGTTTCGCGGGCCCAACAACTACACACTCGACACTCAGGATGCCGAGGTCGACCTGAAAACCCGCAAGCTGCGCTCGCGCGAGGCGGTGACGGGCACGGTATCGCAGGGAACGTTCAGCGCGGACCGGCTCGATGCCGATCTGGAGGCGCGAACCGTCACGTTGCGCGGCAATGCCCGCTTGCGCGTGAACCCGCGAGGGGCGAGATAGCGCGCATGACACGTCCGGTCCTTCTCGCCCTTTGCCTGGCAACCGCTCCGCTGGCGACCACGGCCGGTGCTCAGACGCGGCACAATACCAATGCGCCGATCGACTTTGCGGCGGACACGATCGAGCTTCAGGATCGCGCCAACCGCGCGGTACTGCTGGGCAATGTGTCGGTTCGCCAGGCCGAAATGTCGCTGAGCGCGGCGCGAATGACGGTGAACTACACCGGCCAGATCGTGGACGGGAACCCGCAGGTATCGCGGCTGGACGCATCGGGCGGGGTCGTCGTGCGTCGCCCTGATCAGACGGCGCGCAGCCAGTTCGCCGTGTATGACCTGAACCGTCGCGTCATCACCATGATCGGCGGCGTCTCGCTGACGCAGGGCGCCAATACCGTGAACGGCGGCCGCCTGACGATCAACCTCGACACCGGCCGCGCGGTGATGGACGGATCGTCGGTTCGCGGGGGCGGCAGCGGCTCGGGCAATGTCACGACGGCGCCGTCGGGTCGCGTCACCGGCACCTTCTCCGTTCCGAAGCGGAACTGACCGGGAGCAACCCGCCGCGATCGGGGGTTTCCCTCTGCGCGTGCATTATGCATCATCACTGATGAATGTTTCTGATGCATGATTCCTGCCAGTTGCCATTCGACTGACGAGGCACTGGAACGATTGGCGAGGCAAGAACAGGCGATGGACGAGGTCACGACACTCGAAGAGGTGGAAGCAGTCCACGAGGCGCCGATTTCCGACGGCCTGCAGGTCGTCTCGATCGCGAAATCCTATGACAAGCGCACGGTGCTGCGCGACGTGTCGGTGTCGGTCGGGCGCGGCGAAGTCGTTGGCCTGCTCGGCCCCAATGGCGCGGGCAAGACGACGTGCTTCTATTCGGTGATGGGGCTGGTGAAGCCCGACGCGGGCCGCATCATGCTGGATGGCGAGGATATCACCGGCCTGCCGATGTACCGGCGGGCGATCCTCGGCCTTGGCTATCTGCCGCAGGAAACGTCGATCTTTCGCGGCCTGACGATCGAGAAGAACATCCTGACCGTGCTCGAACTGAACGAGCCGGATGCCACCGCGCGCCAGCAGAAGCTCGACCGGCTGCTCGACGAATTCGGCCTCACCCGGCTGCGTGATGCGCCGGCCATGGCGCTGTCCGGCGGTGAGCGGCGCCGGGCGGAAATCGCCCGGGCACTGGCCGCCGACCCCTCGATCATCCTGCTCGACGAACCCTTCGCCGGCATCGACCCGCTGTCGATCGCCGACATCCGCGCGCTGGTGAAACAGCTCAAGAGCCGCGGGATCGGGGTGCTCATCACCGATCACAATGTGCGTGAGACGCTCGAAATCGTCGACCGCGGCTACATCATCTACGACGGCCGGGTGCTGTTCTCCGGCGCCCCTGCGGATCTGGTCGCCGATCCCAATGTTCGCCGCCTCTATCTGGGCGAAGAATTCTCGCTCTGAGCCGATGCTGACCGTCCCTCTCCTCGCAGTCCCGGGTCCTGCCCGGACCGCGCATGGCCAGGGTAGCGTTGGGCGTGCCTACGGCGGCGCCGCCACGAGATGAGCCTCGCGCCGCGCCTCGACCTGCGTCAGTCGCAATCGCTGGTGATGACGCCGCAGCTCCAGCAGGCAATCAAGCTGCTGACGCTGTCGAACCTCGAGATTGAAGGCGTCATCGCCGAGGAGCTGGAGAAGAACCCGCTGCTGGAGGCACTGCCCGCGGCGGACTATACGCCGGCGCCGGAGCGTGAGCCCGAAGCGCCCCGCGACGAGCCGGCGCCGGCTGACGAACTGGTCCTCTCGGGCGAAGCGGCCGGCGAGGCACTCGACGTCGACATCGTGGCAGAGCGATTCGACGACAGCCCGCTCGACAGCATGACCGGCGATCGCGCGGCGGGGGACGGCCTCGGCCTCACCGGCGCGACGGGCGGCAGCCTGGAGGACGGGCCTGACCTCGATGCCCTTGCCGCCGGGGATCGATCGCTCACCGAACACCTGCTGTATCAGGCAGGCGAGGTGCTTGGCGGCGGCGACCTGTTCGTGGCCCAGCATCTGATCGATCTGATCGACGAGGCGGGTTACCTGACGACCGAACTCGCCGACGTGGCCAGCCGCCTGGGCGTGCCGCTGGAGGCTGTTGAGCGCCTGTTGAGGGTCATCCACACCTTCGACCCCACGGGCGTCGGCGCCCGAAACCTCGCCGAATGCATCGCGCTGCAGGCGCGAGAGGCCGACCGCTACGATCCCGCGATGGCGCGCCTGATCGACAACCTCGATCTCGTCGCGCGCGGCGATCTCGCCCGGCTGAAGCGGATCTGCGAGGTCGATGACGAGGACATGGCCGACATGATCCGCGAGCTGCGCGGCTATGATCCGAAGCCCGGGCTCCGCTTCGGCGGGGAGCCGATGCAGGCGGTGACGCCCGACCTCCACGTGCGCCGCACACGGGGCGGCTGGATCGTGGAGCTCGACAGCGCCACCCTGCCGCGCGTGCTGGTCAACCGGCGATACCATGCAGAGCTGTCGTCGGGTCCGCAGGACAAGGCCTCCAAGGCGTGGCTCGGCGACATGCTGGCCAGCGCCAACTGGCTGGTGAAGGCGCTGGACCAGCGGCAGAAGACGATCATCCGCGTCGCGACCGAGATCGTGCGCCAGCAGGAGGCGTTCTTCCTGAAAGGCGTCGCGCATCTTCGCCCGCTGACGCTGCGGCAGGTCGCCGATGCGATCGAGATGCACGAATCGACCGTCAGCCGCGTGACCTCGAACAAATATCTCAGCTGCGCGCGCGGGCTGTTCGAGCTCAAATACTTCTTCACCTCGGCGATCCAGTCCGCCGACGGCGGCGATGCCGTGTCCGCCGAAGCGGTGAAAAGCGCGATCCGCGGCCTCATCGCCAATGAAGGCGCCAAGATCCTCAGCGACGATACGATCGTCGAGCTGCTCAACGCCAAGGGCTTCGATATCGCCCGCCGCACCGTCGCCAAATATCGCGAGGCAATGGGGATCGGCAGCTCGGTGCAGCGGCGGCGCCAGCGGGCGCTCAGCGGCGGCTGAGCACCCCGGCCCCGGGGCCGCCGCCCCTCGATCAGCCGACCAGACGCCGCGGCACCTTCACCTTCATGTCCAGGAGCTGCTGCGCCTTGCCCTTGGCCAGCGCATCGAGCCGCAGGCTGGCGAACTGCCCCCCGCCCAGCGACTGGATGCAATGCAGGTTGATCGCATTCATCCCCGGCAGCTCGTACCGGCGAACCTCGGGATGGCTCGCCCCTTCGAACTCATGTGCGAAGAACGCCTGCACCGCGTCCTCGGTCAGCCCGGTGCGGATCCAGGGCAGATATTCCGGCCGCCGCGCGATCACGCCGACGTTGAACGCATTGCCCTTGTCGCCCGACCGCGCCCAGGCAAGGTCGATCAGCTGAACCTCGACCATCTCCTCGTCAGCACCGACCGCCGGCGCCTCATCATCCACCTGCGGCCGCACGATCATCGCCGGATCGAACGGCGTCGCCGGCGCCGGGTTGGCAACGGTGATCGTCTCCCCGCCCAGCGACACGCTGGCGGTCACCGACGCCCCGTCGACCAGGAACGAAAACACCTGCGCCACCGGCGAGATCGTCGGCCGCGCGCCGAACCACCCGGTCGAACCCACGCTCATCGACGTCGTGGGGGAATCGAACTCGCGCATCATGATGCCCAGCGCCTCGGCATCCTCATGCTCCGCCCCGATCCGCGCGATCACCTCGCGCGTCGCGGACAGCGCCGGATTGGCCTGCGCGCCATAGCTTGCCTCGGTCCCCAGCAATTCGACCCGCGTATCGCGCAGCGGCGGCAGGTTGCGCCCGCGCAGCATCTCGCCGACGCGGGTCAGCACCGCCTCTGCCTGCGCCTGCGCCTTCTTCGCCGCGTCGCGCCCGACCACCGGCATGATGCCGATGAAGCGATGCCCGTTCTCAAACGTGACGCAGGTCTTGAGCTTGCCGGTCGGCGGATAACCCCTGGCGTTGGACACGCGCACGCGGTGCTCGCCCTCTTCGGTGACGCTCAGCTGCGAGAAATCGCACACCACGTCGGGCAGCGCATAGGCCTGCGGATCGCCCACTTCGTACAGGATCTGCTCGGCAACGGCGGCTGCCGAGACGAGCCCGCCCGTCCCCTCCGGCTTGGTGACGATGAAATCGCCATTCTCATGGCACTCGATCACCGGATAGCCGATGTGCGCCCAGTCGAGCACTTTCTCCCAGTCGGTGAACAGCCCGCCGGTCGCCTGCGCGCCGCATTCGATCACATGTCCCGCCAGCGATCCCGCCGACAGCCGATCGTGATCGTCCGGCCCCCAGCCGAATTCATGCATCAGCGGGCCGAGTGTCAGCGCGCTGTCGACCACGCGCCCGGTGATGACCACCTCCGCACCCGCCGCCAGCGCCGCCGCGATCGGCCCCCCGCCAAGGTAGGCGTTGGCGGTCCACACCTTCTTCGGATCGGGAAAGGGCGCGTCGTTGAACATCTCGACCACGCCGCCCGCGGCGAAGTCGGGAACTCGCCCGATCAGGTCATCGCCGGTGACGATTGCGATCCGGAAGGAAAGCCCGGCTTCCGCGGCAAGCTCCTCCATCCGCGCGCGGCAGGCCTGCGGGTTCACGCCACCCGCGTTCGTCACGATGCGGACGCCCTGTGCCTTGAACTCGCGCAGATTGTCCTTCCACACCCATTCGGTGAAATCGCGCGCATAGCCCTGGTCCGGGCGCACCTGCTTCAACTGGCCCAGCGGCGCCATCGTGGCTTCCGCCAGATAGTCGAGGATCATGTAATCGAGCCTGCCGCCTGCCAGCAATTGCGGCGCCGCGACCGAACTGTCCCCGAGGAATCCGCCCGCACCGCCGATCCTGACCAACTTGGCCATCTCACTCTCCCGCTTGTTTTGCGGAGAGCCGTAACGGAAAGCGGCACGCAGGCAAACCGCCCCTCCCCGCATTGCGCAGGGAGGGTGGTGTCACTCAGTCCGCGAAGGGATCGCGAACCAGGATCGTGTCCTCGCGCTCCGGGCTGGTCGACACCAATGTTACCGGGCAGTTGATCAGTTCCTCGATGCGGCGGATGTACTTGATCGCCTGCGCCGGCAGGTCGGCCCAGCTGCGCGCGCCGGCGGTCGACTGCGACCAGCCTTCCATCGTCTCGTAGATCGGCTCGACCGCGGCCTGATCGGCCGCGTGCGACGGGAAATAATCCAGCGTCTCGCCGCGCAAGCGATAGCCGGTGCAGATCGAGATCGTCTCGAACCCGTCGAGCACGTCCAGCTTGGTCAGCGCGATGCCGGTGATGCCGCTGACCGCTGCGGACTGGCGCACCAGCACCGCGTCGAACCAGCCGCAACGGCGCTTGCGTCCGGTGACGGTGCCGAACTCATGCCCGCGCGTTCCCAGCCGCTCGCCGGTCTCATTGTCGAGCTCGGTCGGGAACGGGCCGGAGCCGACACGCGTGGTGTACGCCTTGGCGATACCCAGCACGAAGCCGACCGCACCCGGCCCGAGGCCGGAGCCGCCCGCCGCGGTGCCCGCGATCGTGTTGGACGAGGTGACGAACGGATAGGTGCCGTGATCGATGTCGAGCAGCACGCCCTGCGCGCCTTCGAACAGGATGCGCCGGCCGGCGGCGCGTGCCTCGTTCAGGTCACGCCACACCGGCTTGGCGAAGGACAGGACGAAGTCCGCAATCTCGCGCAGGTCGGTCAGCAACCGCTCGCGATCGATCGGCGGCTCGCCGAATCCGGCGCGCAGCGCATCGTGATGCGCCGTCAGGCGGTCGAGTTGCGGATCGAGATCGTCGAGATGCGCGAGGTCACACACGCGCAGCGCGCGGCGGCCGACCTTGTCCTCATACGCGGGGCCAATGCCGCGGCGGGTGGTACCGATCTTGCCGGCGCCGCTCGCATCCTCGCGCAGCCCGTCGAGATCGCGGTGGAACGGCAGGATCAACGCGCAGGTATCGGCAATGCGCAGCGTGTCGGGCGACACCATCACGCCCTGCCCCGACAGTTTCTCGACCTCGGCCTTCAGCGCCCAGGGATCGAGCACCACGCCATTGCCGATCACCGATGGCGTGCCACGCACGATACCCGACGGCAGCAGTGACAGCTTGTAGACGTTTTCGCCCACGACCAATGTGTGGCCGGCATTGTGGCCGCCCTGGAAGCGGACGACCATGTCGGCACGCTCGGCCAGCCAATCGACGATCTTGCCCTTGCCCTCGTCACCCCATTGGGCGCCGATCACCGCAACATTCGCCATGGATACAATACTCCCCCTGCCGGGATGATCCTGGCCGCCCTTCGACAGGACTCGGCGACCAGAAGGGTCCATAAATGCGCCGCGCCGGTAGCCGTGGCGCGACGCCGCTGTCAACCAGCCAACGGCCGGGCCTCACCATCAACGAACAGGTGGGTGCACAGTTGCGCTTCGGGCGTGTCACCGGCGGCAAGCGCGGCAACCGTCGCCCAGCCGGCGGAACGCATCGCGGCGCCATCCGCTTCCGACGTGCCCAGCGGCAGGAACAATCGCCGGCGCTTGCCCGCGCAATCGCCCGCGATCGATGCGGCGAACAGCGAGAAGCCGGTCGCCGCCTCCTCCGCGCCATCCTCATGCATCAGCGTATAGGTGCCGCCCCGCCCGACCTCGCGGGTCGCCCCTTGCGCGAACAGCGAGAAACCAAGCCAGGTCTGATATTCGAAGCCATGCCGCTCGGTCGGATCCAGCGTCAGCGTGGCGCGGCCGCCAAGCGCCCTCGAAATCGCCTCCAGCCCGTCGAGTCGTGATGACAGGACGCCAGCACTGTCGAACGCCCGCAGCCGCGCAATTGCCGCATCAAACGGCCCCGCCGCCTCGATCAGCGGCAGGTATTCCGGCGCCAGCGCCGCGACCGCGCCCGCATCCTTGGCATCCAGCCGGTCGCGCAACTGCTCGACATCGCTGACCGGCAGCGGTCCGGACGACAGCGTCTCCACCAGATCGGGCAAGGTGAAGTCGACCGACACGCCGGTCGCGCCCGCCGCGGCGAGCGCCTCGACCGCCACCGTCACGACCTCGCGCGCGGCGGCGACCGAATCGAGGCCGATCAGCTCGCACCCGATCTGCCGCGCCTCGCGATCGGGCTGCAATGCCCCGCCGCGCAGCTTCAGCACCGACCCGGCATAGCTCAGCCGCACCGGGCGCGGGTGGTGCGCCATGCGCGTCGCCGCGATCCGCGCGACCTGCGCCGTGATGTCGGGGCGGATCGCCATCGTGCGCTGGCTGACCGGATCGACGAAGCGAACCGCATCGGCGAGGCCGCCGTCCTTCAGGCGCGAGGCGAGGCTATCGGCAAATTCCGCCAGCGGCGGGTCGACCCGCTCATAGCCATAGGAATGGGCGACCGCGAGCACGCGCGATTCGACCGCCGCCGACGCATCGGCATGCGGCGGCAGGCGATCGCGAAACCCCTCGGGGAGCAGCGTCGTCATCTTACGCGCTCGCCCCGATCAGATCGGCGCACGGGAAAGGAGCAGTCGACAGCACCACGGCGATCATCTGAAAGGCACCTCGTTCAAATTCATCATCCTGCGCAGCGCACCGCCGCGCGATGACGCGAAAGCATGGCCGCCCGACCAAAGCGATCGGGCGACGTCGCGCGCCTCGTTGCCCGCACGGGTGCCGCCGTCAACCTCGATGATGCGCGCGCCTGTATTGGGCGCCCGCGGGGGGCCGAAAAACCGATCCGGCCGCGACACCAGGTGCCGCGGCCGGATCATCGCCGAAATGATGCCAGGCGCGGCCATTCTTCTCCGGAAGAAGGCCACGCCGGCTCCGGGCAAAAGGGCTTAGAAGCGAAGCCCCATCGCGGTCTTCACCCCCGGCAGCGCCTTCACGGTCGCCAGCAGTTCCGCCGTCACCGGCTGGTCCACCGACAACAGCAGCACCGCCTCGCCACCCGCCTGACGGCGGCCGAGATGGAAGGTGCCGATGTTCACCCCGGCCTCGCCCAGCGTGGTGCCGAGGCGGCCGATAAATCCCGGCGCATCCTCGTTCACGACATACAGCATCGCGCCGGTCAGATCGGCCTCGACCTTGATGCCGAACAGCTCGACGAGGCGCGCGGCCTGATCGCCGAACAAAGTGCCCGCGACCGAACGCTCGCCATCCGCGGTACGGACGGAAACGCGCAGCAGCGTGTGATAATCGCCCTCACGCTCGGTGCGGATCTCGCGCACTTCCATGCCGCGCTCGCGGGCCAGGAGCGGCGCGTTGACCATGTTCACCGTGTCGGTCTGCGTGCCGAGGAAGCCCTTCAGCACCGCGCTGGTCAGCGGCTTCGGGTTCAGCTCCGCCGCGGCGCCTTCCATGTGGATCGAGATGCGATCGATCGCGCCATGCGCCAGCTGGCCGACGAGGCTGCCGAGCTTTTCGGCAAGGCTCATGTAGGGCTTCAGCTTGGGCGCTTCCTCGGCCGTCAGGCTGGGCATGTTGAGCGCGTTGGTGACGCCGCCCGACACGAGATAGTCCGCCATCTGCTCGGCCACCTGAATGGCGACGTTCACCTGCGCTTCGGTGGTCGACGCGCCGAGGTGCGGCGTGGAGATGAAGTTCGGCGTGCCGAACAGCGGGCTTTCCTTCGCCGGCTCAGTGACGAACACGTCGAGCGCCGCGCCGCCGATATGGCCGCTGTCGAGGCCCTGCTTCAGCGCCGCCTCGTCGATCAGGCCACCGCGCGCGCAGTTGATGATCCGCACGCCCTTCTTGGTCTTGGCGAGATTCTCGGCCGACAGGATGTTGCGCGTCTGATCGGTCAGCGGCGTGTGCAGCGTGATGAAGTCGGCACGCGCCAGCAGCTCGTCCAGCGTGACCTTCTGCACGCCAAGCTCGATCGCACGCTCTTCGGTCAGGAACGGATCGTAGGCGACGACCTTCATCTTCAGCCCGAGCGCGCGATCGGCGACGATCGAGCCGATGTTGCCCGCGCCGATCAGGCCCAGCGTCTTGCCGGTGACCTCGACGCCCATGAAACGGTTCTTTTCCCACTTGCCCGCCTGGGTCGACCGATCCGCCTCCGGCAGATCACGCGCCAGCGCGAACATGAGGGCGATGGCGTGCTCGGCAGTGGTAATCGAATTGCCGAACGGGGTGTTCATCACCACCACGCCCTTTGCCGAGGCCGCGGGGATGTCGACATTGTCGACGCCGATGCCGGCGCGGCCCACAACCTTCAGGTTGGTCGCCGCCTCGAGGATGTCCTTCGTGACCTTGGTCGAGCTGCGGATCGCCAGACCATCATATTGGCCGATCATCGCCTTCAGCTCGTCCGGCGTCTTGCCGGTGATCTCGTCCACTTCCACGCCGCGCTCGCGAAAGATCTGCGCGGCCTTGGGATCCATTTTGTCGCTGATAAGAACCTTGGGCATGGGATAGTCCTTTGCCTGCACCGTCGCCCCGGCCTGGAGCCGGGGCCCCGCCATCTGCGGCGCTACGGTGAGAAGAAGCGTGACCCCGGATCAAGCCCGGGGCAACGCAAGGGAGTGGGTGGTCTCAGGCCGCCTTGGCCGTCGCGTAGGCCCAGTCGAGCCACGGGCCGAGCGCGACAATGTCCGCGGTGTCGACCGTGGCGCCGCACCAGATGCGCAGGCCCGGAGGGGCATCGCGATAGCCGCCGATGTCATAAGCGGCGCCCTCTGCCTCGAGCAGCGAGACCATCTTCTTGATCACCGCTTCCTCGGCATCGACCGTCAGGCAGACGCTCGTGGTCGAGCGCGAGGCTGGCTCGGCCGCGAGGTGCCCGAGCCAGTCGCGCGCGGCAACGATCTCGTCGAGCGCCTTGGCGTTCGCATCGGATCGCGCGATGAGGCCGTTCTCGCCCAGCGACTTTGCCCATTCGAGAGAGAAGATCGCGTCTTCAACCGCCAGCATCGAGGGGGTGTTGATTGTCTCGCCCTTGAACACGCCCTCGGCGAGCTTGCCCTTCGAAACGAGGCGGAACACCTTGGGCAGCGGCCAGGCCGGCGTGTAGGTTTCAAGCCGCTCGACCGCGCGCGGGCCAAGGATCAGCACGCCATGCGCGCCTTCGCCGCCCAGCACCTTCTGCCAGGAGAAGGTGGCGACATCGATCTTGTCCCACGGCAGGTCGTACGCGAACACGCCGCTGGTCGCGTCGGCGAAGGACAGGCCCTCGCGATCGTCAGCGATCCAGTCGCCGTTCGGCACGCGAACGCCGCTGGTGGTGCCGTTCCAGGTGAACAGCACGTCGTTCGACCAATCGACCTGGCCGAGATCCGGCAGCTGGCCGTAATCGGCGCGGATGACGGTGGGGTCGATCTTCAGCTGCTTGACGGCGTCCGTCACCCAGCCTTCGCCGAAGCTCTCCCAGGCAAGCGCGGTGACGGGGCGGGCGCCCAGCATCGTCCACATCGCCATTTCGAAGGCACCGGTGTCGGAGCCCGGAACGATGCCGATGCGGTGCGTGTCAGGCAGCTTCAGCAGCTCGCGCATCAGATCGATGCAATATTGAAGGCGCTGCTTGCCGATCTTGGAGCGGTGCGAACGACCGAGCGTGGCATCGGCCAGCTTGGCGGCATCCCAGCCCGGCGGCTTTGCGCAGGGGCCCGAGGAAAAATAGGGTCGCGCCGGTTTCGTGGCGGGTTTCGCAGGCGCAATGGTGGCGTCGGCGAGCGTCGTATCAGTCATGTCTGACTCTCCTTACAGAGAGCACGCGCGGCGTTGGGACCGCGTGGCCCGCCGACGGCTCTAGTGAACCGGGGACAACGTGGCAACCGCGATAAAGTGCGATCGACTCGCTTCGTCCTCTGCTACCCACCATTCAACCTGCGCGCCCCAACCACCGCTTTTCCTGAGCGACAAAACCGGCAAGAAAAGAGCGGCGCGTCAAACAGTTCATCGCGATCGGGGGAAGTGTTGCGTACCTTCATCATGCTCGCGCTGGCGGCGAGCCTCGCCGCGTGCGGCCGCTCGGAGCCGCCGGCGCGGTCCGATCGGCGCACCCCCGCGCCGCGAATCGAGGGGCCATCGTCACGCGAAACCGCGCAATGCCACCGCGACCTGCGCGAGATCGGCGTTGCTTATGAACCGCTGCCCGATCGCCAGTTCGGGCCCGGCTGCGGCGTAATCGGCACAGTGAAGCTGCTCGACATCGGCGTGCCGACAACAAACCTTGGCGCCGTGCGATGCGGCGCGGCGCGCACCTATGCGCGGTGGGCGCGCAATGCCGTTGCGCCCGCGGCTTACCAGATACTGGGCAGCGAACTGGCAAAGATCGAAAGCATGGGCACATACAATTGCCGCAACGTTGCCGGCACCGGTCGCCGCTCCGGCCATTCGGTCGCCAATGCGATCGACATCGGCGGTTTCGTTCTGAAGGACGGGCGGCGGATTACCGTGCTCAACGACTGGAACTCGTCCGATCCTGCCATCCGCCAGTTCATGCGCACGATCACTGCGTCCGCCTGCCGCCGGTTCGGCACGGTGCTTGGCCCAAACTATAACAGCGCCCATCGCAACCACTTCCATCTGGAGGACGACAAGGCCAATTTCTGTCGTTAAAGGCCGACGAAATGACAGAAACCCGCGTACCGAGCCGCACCTTTCCCCGTGCGCGCCAGGATGCCGAGTCGGCCAAGACCGGCATCTCCACCCCCCAGACCGAAAACCCGGCTTACCGCCTCGCCTTCCAGGACATGGACTTCCTGCTGCGCGAGGATCTGCGGCCGGTGCGTTTTCAGCTGGAGCTTTTGAAACCCGAACTGCTGCTGGAAGAGGCCCATATCGGGTCCACGTTCGTGGTGTACGGCTCCGCACGCATCCCCGAGCCGGAGAAGGCGCAGGCGATGCTGGAGATGGCCGATCCCGAGCATCGCCACATCGCCGAGCGACTAGTCGCCAAGTCCAAATATTACGACATGGCGCGCGAGCTCGCCCGACTCGCCAGCAACTTCCCGCGCGACGAACAGGGCAAGCGGCACTTCGTCGTGTGCTCGGGCGGCGGTCCGTCGATCATGGAAGCCGCGAACCGCGGCGCGGCGGACGTTCACGCCGAATCAATCGGCCTGAACATCGTCCTGCCGCACGAACAGGCGCCCAATCCCTATGTGACGCCGTCGCTCAGCATGCAGTTTCACTATTTCGCGCTGCGCAAAATGCACTTCCTGCTGCGCGCGCGCGCCTTGGCCGCCTTCCCGGGCGGCTTTGGCACCTTCGACGAACTGTTCGAACTGCTGACGCTGATCCAGACCGGCAAGGTCGCGCCGATCCCTGTGCTGCTGTTCGGCCGCGAATTCTGGGAGCGCGTGGTGAACTTCGACGCACTGGTCGAGGAAGGCGTGATCTCCGAACGTGATCTCGGGATCTTCACCTATGTCGAAAGCGCGGCCGAGGGCTGGGCGGTCGTCCAGCGCTTCTACCAGGAGCGGGCGGACAAGGAAGCAACCGCCGCCTGACGGCGCGGGCTGATCGATCAGCCCGCGCGCTGCAACAACAGGTCGCGCGCGGCATTCAGCGCGCGCGCCTGTTCGGGCGAGCCACCACGATCGGGATGCGCTTCCGCCATCAGGCGGCGATGCGCCGCGCGGATCGTTGCCTCATCCGCCTGTTGATCCACCCCCAGCAAGCGTCGCGCCGCCGCCGCATCGCCCGGCTCAGCCATCACCACCCGGCGCTTGACCGACTTCCCGCCCCAACCATTCTTCCACAATCGCCAACCGGCATAAGCGACCAGCAGCGCCAAGATGAGCTTCAGCATCACGCGACGAGCGGCGTGGCGGGTTCAGGCAGCGACAATCCCGACATCATCTCGCGCAACTCCTGCCGCGCCGCGACATGGCCCAGCCCCATTCCGCCAAAATCCTTGGTATCCAGCATCGTCAGCCCCGACGGGAACAGCTCGCGATAGATCACACGCTCGCCAAGGCCAGGGATGATGCGAAAGCCGACCCGCTTCGCCAACTGGTCGAGCGCTTCGGACACGCGCCGCATGTTGCGTGCCTCAATATGCTGCAGGCGGTTGCGCAGCACGACCCAGTCGATCGTTGACCCGTCGGCCTTCGCACGCGCCTTGCGCGCATCCCAGATCAGTTCGGAGTAGAAGCTCGGCCGCGTGACCTTGAACGTCTCGGGATGGACCTGCCCGATCAGATCGAAATCGACGAAGCTGTCGTTCATCGGCGTCACCAGCGTGTCGGCCCGCGTCGCGGCGGCACGTGCATATGGATCGTCACGTCCCGGTGTATCGATCACCAGGAAGTCGCTGTCGCGCAGCATGTCCTGATACGCTTCCTCGAAATCCTCGTGCGCCGTCCGATAGCGCGGGATCATCAGCGCCGATCCGGTGCGACGAACCGTCTCGGCCCGGTTGTCGAGATAGCGTCCCATGGTGCGCTGGCGATGATCGAGATCAAGGCAGGTGACGCGCGCGCCCCGCACGGACAACGCAATCGCTACGTGAACGGCGGTGGTCGACTTGCCCGTCCCGCCCTTCTCGTTGGCGAACACGATCACGTGAGTATTGTCGGAACCGGTCGGCAAATCGTCGCATCCTTTGTTGATCGCGTCCACCGATCCCCATAGATGCCCGCCCGTTCCGTTTCGAGTGGAGTTTCATCGGCGTGCAGACTGTCCGTGACCTGAACGAGCTGCGCGCCGCGATCGCTGCCTTCCGTGCAGAGGGTGCGCGCATCGCGCTTGTGCCTACCATGGGGGCGCTTCACGCCGGGCATATCGCATTGATTGACGCGGCAAAGCGGGTCGGGACTAAGGTTGTTGCCTCGATCTTCGTCAACCCGACGCAATTTGGCCCGAACGAGGATCTGGCGCGCTATCCGCGCCGCGAGGCCGCCGATTCGCGGATGCTGGCGGAGGCGGGCTGCGACCTGCTGTGGCTGCCGACCGTCGAAACCATGTACCCCGACGGCTTCGCCTCGACCGTCAGCGTCGCAGGCGTGAGCGAGACGCTGGACGGCGCGGCACGTCCCGGACATTTCGACGGCGTCGCGACGGTGGTGACGAAGCTGTTCAACCAGGTTTCGCCGGACGCCGCCTTCTTCGGCGAAAAGGACTACCAGCAATTGCAGGTGATCCGCCGGATGGTGAACGATCTCGATTTCGCGATCGACATCGTGGGCGTGCCAACGCAGCGCGATGATGACGGCCTGGCCCTCTCGTCGCGCAACATCTACCTCGACGAGGAAGAACGCGCCAAGGCGGTGGCTCTGCCACGTGCGCTTGGCGTCGCCGCCCGCGCGATCGCCCGCGGCATCCCCGCAGAGGAAGCAGCAGCAGAAGCGCAGACGAGCCTCGTCGCAGCCGGGTTCACCGTCGATTATGTCACTTTGGTCGACGCTGAGACGCTGGCCGCCAACCCGGGCGCTGATCGCCCCCGCCGCCTGCTCGCCGCCGCCCGGATGGGACAGACCAGGCTGATCGACAACATTGCTGTCACGCTCGACTGAGCGCGTTAACCATTTTGATACACGAATCGCGCCAATGTCGCCGCATGGGGACATGAACATGGGGCGAGGGAAATGGGTAACAGTCTCGAAAGTGCGCGTTTTCTGATCAACAGCCGGCTCAGCGATGCGCTGCGCGGCGATGATGATGCCTGCTACGATTTGGGCGTTGCCTATTCCACCGGCACCAACGGCGCGGAATACGACCTGATCGAAGCCCACAAATGGTTCAATCTGGCCGCCGTCGCCGGACACGTCGCGGCCCAGGCAGCCCGCGCCGAAATCGCCGATGACATGCCGGCCCGCGACATAGCGGTGGCCCAGCGCGCGGCCCGTGCGATCATCGCCCAGGCGCAGCGCCGCGCCGCCTAGCGCCGTCGCTTCAGGGGCGCGCGTAGCACCTGCGGACCTGCCGCTCGCTCAGCGATCGCGGCCGGCGACGAAGCCGTCATAGGGACCGCACGTTTCGGGATTCTTGCGGCAGCGCTTCTGCCATTCGCGCCGCTCCTTGCCTTCGCGCGCCTCGTCCTTGCGCATCTTGCGGCCGTAGTTGCGGTCGGCCTCCTCCTGACTCGTGGTGGACCAGTCGACCACCTTCCCGGCGGCCTTGAACGGCGCCGTCACGACGCTCGCGGCCGTGCGAACGCAGCCGCCAGTGGCGAGCGGGATAATCGCGGCCGCCGCGATCAGAACTGTTTTACGCATCACTTCACTCCCCGCACCTGATCGCGCACCTTTACGCCTGTTGCGGGAAAGTCGGTGAAGAATCCGTCGATACCAAGGCGGAGGGCAGCCGAAATCTCGGCGGCCAAGCCACCGTGGCCGCGCGGGTTGATCCCTTGTCGATAGGGGGCGGGAAGGAAGTAATTCTCCGCGCGGTACGTCCAGGGATGGACGCGCAGGCCGGCTGCATGGGCGTCGCTGACAAGCGTGGTCGGCGCTGAGCCATCCCAAAGCATTGCCTTGTTGGGCCCAATGCCCCACGCGTAGCCCGCCACCGCATTCAACCCGGCCGGCGTCATCATCGCGGCATAGCTTGGCGCGGCGCCATCCGCCGGCCCGCCCTTACCATCGACCAGCTGGATCAGCCGCACACTCGTCATGTCCTTCAGCCGCTTGAGGTTCGCGATCTCGAACGACTGGATGAACACTGGCGCATCGGCGCTGTCCCATCCGGCACGGCGCAGCGCCTCGACCAGCGGCGCATCCGTTCCCATGCCGATCGACGCGAAATAGGTCGGGTGCTTCGTCTCGGGGTAGATCCCCACGCCGTGCTTCTTGGCCAGCACGATTACCTCGTCGAAGGTCGGGATCGTCTCCCTGCCGTCATAGTCCCGGTTGCCCGGGCGCATCAGGGGCAGCCGCTCCTTCGCGCGCAGCGTCTTCAGCTCCGCCAGCGTGAAATCCTCGGTGAACCAGCCGGTCAGTTCCTTGCCGTCGATCGTCTTGGTCGTGCGGCGATCGGCGAATTCCGGATGGTCCGCGACGTCGGTCGTCTCGCTGATCTCATTCTCGTGGCGCGCCACCAGCACACCATCGCTGGTCGGCACCAGATCGGGCTCGATCACATCCGCACCTTGCGCGATCGCGAGTTGATAGGCGGCAATCGTATGCTCCGGGCGCTCTCCGGAAGCACCGCGATGAGCAATCACAATCGGCGGCGACAAGGAAGGAACGAAAGTCATCGGCTCCATTTGCGACGTGGATCTACAAGCTGCCAGCGCTATAACAAGAATTATCGGGATATACTTGGATCGTCTCGGCGAGTGGCGCATAGTACGCCCATGCGCTTCACCATCAACGGCAGCAAGCGCGAGGCCGATCCCGACATCCGCGCCTCGCTCCTCGACGTCCTCCGCGAGGAGTTTGCCCTGACGGGCACCAAGAAGGGCTGCGATCATGGCCAATGCGGCGCCTGTACGGTGCTGGTCAACGGGCGGCGGATCAATGCGTGTCTCACGCTGGCCGTGATGCACCAGGATGATGACATCCTGACGATCGAGGGGCTAGGCAGCACCGACTCGCTTCACCCGATGCAGGCGGCGTTCGTCCGCCATGACGGCTATCAATGCGGCTATTGCACGCCGGGGCAGATTTGCTCCGCAGTGGGCATGCTGGATGAAGTGGCCAGGGGCTGGCCCAGCCATGTCACCGACGATCTTTCCGCCCCAGCGCTGGATGATGCGGAGATCAGCGAGCGGATGAGCGGCAACATCTGCCGCTGCTCCGCCTATCCCAACATCGTCGATGCCATCCGCGACGTACATGCGCAGGAGCAGGAGGCGTGAAGACCTTCGACTACACCCGCGCGGAGAGCCCCGAAGCCGCCGTTCGCGCCGGCGGCCGCTTCATCGCTGGCGGCACCAATTTGCTCGACCTGATGAAGCTGCAGGTGGAAACGCCGGAAAGGCTGATCGACATCAGCCGGCTCGATCTGAATACGATCGAGGAACAGGACGGCGGCCTGCTGATCGGCGCATTGGTGCCGAACAGCGATCTTGCCGCCGACCCGCGCGTCATCGCCCTGTATCCGGCGCTCAGCCGCGCGCTGCTTGCCGGCGCCTCAGGCCAGCTCCGCAACAAGGCGACCACTGGCGGCAACCTCCTCCAGCGCACCCGCTGCTATTTCTTCTATGACACCCACGCGGCGTGCAACAAACGCGACCCCGGCAGCGGCTGCGATGCGATCGACGGGTTCAACCGAATCCACGCCATTCTCGGTACCAGCGACCAGTGTATCGCTACCCATCCGGGCGACATGCCCGTCGCGATGCGGGCGCTCGACGCGACCGTCGTCACGCTGAAGCCCGACGGCGATCGCCGCCGTATCCCGCTCGGCGATTTCTACTGCCCGCCCGGCGACACGCCGCATATCGAGACGGTGCTGGAACCGGGCGAACTCATCACTCACATCGCCCTACCCGCCCCGCCGCCCGGCGCGCGGCAGCTTTACCGCAAGGTGCGTGACCGCGCCTCCTACGCCTTCGCGCTGGTCTCGGTCGCCGGAGTCGTCGCGGTGGAGAATGGCACGATCACCCACGCGGCGCTCGCCTTCGGTGGCCTTGCACACCAGCCATGGCGCGATCCCGTGGTCGAAGCTGCGCTGGTCGGCAAGCTAGCCGAACAAGCCACCTTCGACGCCGCGGCCGACGCGCTGCTCACCGGCGCGCGCGGCTTTGGCCACAATGATTTCAAGATCCCGCTCGCCCGGCGCGTGCTTATCACCGCGCTGCGTGACCTTACCGGGGAGCCGGCATGAACGATCTCGCGATGGACGCGCCTTACCGTCCCGCGGCCCTCGACCGCGCGCAGCAGGGCCTGCTCGGCAAGCCGCTCGACCGTTACGAGGCACGCGAAAAGGTCAGCGGCGCGGCGCCCTATGCCTTCGAGCAGGCACCGGAAAACACCGCCTACCTAGCCGTCGTGCAGTCCAGCATCGGCCGCGGCCGGGTGACCGGCGTGGATGCGACCGAGGCAGAGGCTGCGCCCGGCGTGATCGCGGTCATCCATGGCGATCCGCGCATGCCGACCGGTGAGGGCAACTCGCGCGCCATGTCCGCGATCGGCAAGGACGAGGTGTTTCACTACGGCCAGGGCGTCGCCATCGTCGTCGCAGAGACGCAGGAAGCGGCCCGCGCCGCCGCCCGCCTTGTCACAGTCCGCTATGAGGAAAGCGCCGGACGGTTCGACGCCGCCGAAGTGGAAATTCAGCAGGACCACAAGCTCGGCTTCCTCCCGCCGGTGAACCGCGGCGATCTCGACGCGGCGCTCGCCGCCGCCAGGATGGTGGTCGACCGCACGTACACGACCCCGATCCACTTTCCCGCCGCGCTGGAGCCGCATGCCACCACGGCCTGGTGGGAGGGCGACAAGCTCATCGTTCGCTCCAGCAATCAGGTGATCGGCGCGGCCAAGTCCACGATCGCCACCGCGCTCGGCATCGATGCCGATCGCGTCCGCGTCCTCGCCCCCTATGTCGGCGGCGGGTTCGGCGGAAAGACGGGCGTCGGGCCCGAGGTGATCTTCGCCGCCATCGCTGCCGAAAAGGTCGGCCGCCCGGTGAAGGTCGCGCTCAGCCGTCGACAGACCGCCTATATGGTCCATCATCGCTCACCGACGACGCAGCGACTGCGCATCGGCGCTGATCATGAGGGACGGATCAGCGCGATCGGCCATGAAAGCGTCGCCTATCAGAATGACGACAGCGCTTTCCTTGAGCCGGTGCCGTTCGGCACGTTGCCGCTCTACGCCGGCGAGGCACGCCGTTTCCGCACCGATCTCGCCCGGATCGACTTGCCCGCGACGGGCGCGGTGCGCGCGCCCGGCGAGGCGATCGGCACCTTCGCGGTCGAATGCGCGATGGACGAACTGGCCCAGAAGCTTGGCCTGGACCCGATCGAGCTGCGCCGTCGCAACGAGCCGCCCCGCGATCCCACCACCGGCAAGCGCTTCTCCACCCGCCGCCTGCTCGATTGCTACGAGGAAGGCGCCCGCCGTTTCGGCTGGGACCGGCGCGAGGCGACGCCCGGGAGCCGGCGCGAGGGCGAATGGCTGATCGGCATGGGCATGGCCGCGGCGCTGCGCGGCAATTTCACCGTCAATGCCGAGGCCGAGGTGATCCTTGGCGATGACGGCCGCGCCACCGTGCGCACCGACATGACCGATATCGGCACCGGCACCTACACGATCCTCGCGCAGACGGTCGGCGACATGCTCGGCCTGCCGGTCGACGCGATCGACGTCGTGATCGGTGACAGCGATCTGCCGCCCAGCGCCGGCTCCGGCGGATCGTTCGGCGCGGGCAGCGCCTGCGCCGCCGCCGCGCTCGCCTGCGAGGACATTCTGGCCGAGCTCGGCCGCCGCATGAATGCGGCGCCGGAGGACATGCGCCTCAAGGACGGCGTCGTCGCCGCCGGCACCCGTACCAGCCCGCTTGCCGATCTCGTCCGTGGCTCGCCGATCGCCGCCAAGGGCAAGACCTCGCCCGGCAAAGAATCGCAGGCGACCAGCCAGGCAAGTCACGGCGCGCAATTCGCCGAAGTCGCGGTCAACGCCGTCACCGGCGAGGTGCGCGTGCGCCGCATGCTCGGCGTGTTCGATATCGGCCGCGTGCTCAACGTAAAGACCGCGAAGAACCAGATCGTTGGGGGCATGGTCTGGGGCCTTGCCTATGCGCTGAGCGAAGATGGCGTGGTCGACACCCGCAACGGTCGCTTCGTGAACCCCGATTTCGGCGAATATCACGTCGCCGTGAATGCCGACGTGCCGCAGATCGAAGCGTATTTCATCGAGGAAATCGACGATTCCGCCAATCCGGTCGGCGCGAAGGGCGTCGGCGAGCTCGGCATCGCCGGCTCGGGCGCCGCGATCGTCAACGCGATCCACAATGCCACCGGCGTGCGCATCTACGACATGCCCGTGACGCTCGACAAACTTCTCCCTCATCTCCCACCGGTGTGATCCATGGCCGATAACGACAGCGTCCTCTCCGCGGCTCAATCGTGGAAGGGCGCCCGCATGGCGCTCGCCACGGTCGTCTCCACCTGGGGTTCAGCCCCCCGCCCCCGCGGCAGCCACATGCTGGTGCATGAGGACGGCCGCTTCGAAGGTTCAGTCTCCGGCGGCTGCGTCGAAGGCGACATCCTCGACACCGCAGCGCAGGTGATTGCCGGCGCGCCGTTTGCGGTGAAGAAATACGGCGTCGCCGACGCCAGCGCGTGGGAAGTCGGCCTGCCGTGCGGCGGCGAGATCAGCGTGATGGTGCAACCGGTCTCGGCAGAGGGGTTCGACCCCGAACTGTTCGACCGCATCATCGAGGCCCGCGCGGACGGCGAGTCGCTCACCGTCACCACCGACCTTTCGACCGGCCACAGCGACCTGCGCCCTGTCGAAACGGGCGAGATCTTCGCCAACCGCTACGATCCGCCCCGCCGGCTGATCGTTGTCGGCGCAGTGCAGATTGCCCAGTCGCTCGTCGGCCTCGCCCGCACGCTAGGGATCGAGACGGTAGTGGTCGACCCGCGCGGCCGCTTCCTCACCGAGGAACGCTTCCCCGATACGGCGCTCGACGATCGCTGGCCCGACGAGGCCGTCGAGGCATACAAGCCCGGGCCCTCGACAGCAGTGGTAACGCTCAGCCACGATACCAAGATCGACGATCCCGCGCTCGTCGCCGCGCTCGCCGCCAATACCGGCTATGTCGGCGCGCTCGGCAGCCGCAAGAGCCACGCCGCGCGGCTTCAGCGGCTGGCGGAGGCCGGCGTCTCGGGCGATGATCTGGCGCGAATCGACGGCCCCGTCGGGCTCGACATCGGCGCGATCGGGCCGGCCGAAATCGCCCTCTCCATCGCCGGCGCGATGGTGAAGGCCTTCCATGATCGCGGCTGAGGACACCGCGCTCCTCCTGCTCGCAGCGGGCCAGTCGCGGCGCTTCGGTGCTGGTCCGAGCAAGCTAGACGCCGTGCTGGAGAGGCGACCGCTGGGTATCCATGTCGTGGAGACGCTAGCGGTTCTTCCCTTTCACGCCCGGCTCGCCGTCGTCAGGCGGAGCCTCATCGATTATGCCAGCCACGGCTATGCCACGATCGTGAATGACGATCCGGTGGGTGACATGGCGTCATCGCTGCGATTGGGCGTGCGGCGTGCCGCCGAAGTGAAGCCGCAGGCGCTGCTCGTCGTGCTGGCCGATATGCCCCGCGTCACCGCCGGTCACATCCAGCGACTGCTGGCGGCGGCGGATGGACCCTCGGCTATCGTCGCCTCCACGGATGGCGACGCTCCACGCCCACCGGCCGTGTTCGGTTACGCCCTTTTTCCGCTGCTTGAACGCCTGTCAGGCGATAGTGGCGCCCGCGACATCATTCGCCGCGGGAAGCACGTTCATGCACCCGCGGGCGAGCTGGTGGACATCGATACGCTGGAACAATTGCGCTCACTGGCCTGATCGCCGGAGCAGCGCTGGCTCAGGAACCGCCAGCCAGGCGCGCGCCAGGATCGAGCCGGTCGCACGTTCCAGCCGGAAGGGCGCACCATTATTACCGCGCACCCTTCCGGCAGATAATCAATCAGGCAGCCTTTGGCCCGTCCTTGATCAGCTCGGCCAGTTCCCCGCTCTCGTACATTTCCATCATGATGTCCGATCCACCGACGAACTCGCCGTTGACGTACAGCTGCGGGATCGTGGGCCAGTCCGAATAGGCCTTGATGCCCTGGCGGATCGCCTGATCCTGCAACACGTCGACGCTCTCGAAATCGGCGTTCAGATGCTGGAGGATAGCCACCGCCCGGCTGGAAAAGCCGCACTGCGGGAACAGCGGCGTGCCCTTCATGAACAGCACCACGGGGTTGTTCTTCACCACCGCGTCGATGCGGGCGTTGGTATCGTCAGTCATTCTTTGTCCTTCGCGTGAAGCGGCTGGCCGTTATTTCGGCACGCCCGTCGTCAACTGCAAGGCGTGGAGTACCCCGCCCATGCGACCACCCAGCGCGGCATAGACCGCCTGGTGCTGCTTCACCCGCGACATGCCGGCGAAGGACGCCGCGGTCACCCGCGCGGCATAATGATCGCCGTCGCCGGCCAGATCGGTGATCTCGACCTCGGCATCGGGGATCCCCTCGCGGATCAACGCCGCGATTTCGTCCGCCGCCATGGGCACGTTATTGTGCTTCCATCAGTTGGCGGCGCGCCTCGACGGTCTGCTTGTCGAGCGCCTCACGCACCTCGGCTTCGCCGATGTCGACGCCAGCCGCGGTCAGATCACCGACCAGCTTGCGGATCACGTCACCATCGCCCGCTTCCTCCAGATCGGCGTGCACCACCGTCTTGGCATAAGCGTCCGCTTCCTCGGGCGTCAGCTTCATCAGCCCGGCCGCCCACTGGCCAAGCAGGCGGTTGCGCCGGGCGATGATGCGGAAGGCAAGGTCCTCGTCGCGCGCGAACTTGGTCTCGAAGGCGCGCTCGCGATCGTCGAATGTGGTCATGGCTGCTGCGTTGCTCCTATTTCAACCCGGGATAGGCAGCGCAGCGGCCCGACGCAATATTGCTGCTGCCTCAGCCGCCGCCGGCCAGCGCCGCCAGCAACAGCAATGCCACGATGTTGGTGATCTTGATCATCGGATTGACCGCCGGACCGGCGGTATCCTTGTACGGGTCACCCACGGTGTCGCCGGTCACGGCCGCCTTGTGCGCCTCCGATCCCTTGCCGCCGTAATTGCCGTCCTCGATATATTTCTTGGCATTGTCCCACGCGCCGCCGCCGCTGGTCATCGACAGCGCGACGAACAGGCCGGAGACGATCACGCCCAGCAGCATCGCGCCAAGCGCGGCGAATCCCGACGCCTGGCCATCCACCGCGGTCACCACGAAATACAGCACGATCGGCGACAATACCGGCAGCAGCGACGGTATGATCATCTCGCGGATCGCCGCGCGGGTGACCAGATCGACGGTGCGGCCATAATTGGGGCGGCTCGTCCCCTCCATGATCCCGGGATTGTTGCGGAACTGGTCGCGCACTTCCTCGACCACCGCGCCTGCCGCCCGGCCGACCGCGGTCATACCGAACGCCCCGAACAGATACGGCAGCAGCGCGCCGAGCAGCAGCCCGACGATGACGTACGGGTTGGACAGGCTGAAATCGACCGCGATGTCGGGAAAATAGGTCTGCAGGTCAGTGGTATAGGCGCCGAACAACACCAGCGCAGCCAGCCCGGCAGACCCGATGGCATAACCCTTGGTCACCGCCTTGGTCGTATTGCCGACCGCGTCCAGCGCGTCCGTCTTGTGGCGAACCTCGTCCTCCAGGCCGGCCATCTCCGCGATACCGCCGGCATTGTCCGTCACCGGGCCATAAGCATCCAGCGCGACGACCATCCCGGCCAGCGCCAGCATCGAAGTGGCGGCAAAGGCGATGCCGATCACGCCTGCGAGCTTGTACGTCGCCACCACCGCGATCACGATCACCAGCGTAGGCAGCGCGGTCGCCTCCAGGCTGATCGCCAGCCCCTGAATGACGTTGGTGCCATGGCCGGTCTCGCTCGCCTTGGCGATCGACTTGACGGGGCGGTAGTTGGTGCCGGTGTAATATTCCGTGATCCACACGATCAGGCCCGTCACCGCCAGGCCGATCAACATGCACCAAAACAGGTCCATGCCGGTGAAGGCGTCCGCCGCCGGCGCGCCAGTGACCTCTGTCACGGTAAGATCGCCCGCCCCGCTGACGATCGTGTCGCTGGTCGCCTCAAGGAAACCAGCGGCGCCAATCGGCACGTTCAGGTCGCCGAGCGTCATCTGCGTCGCGACATAGATCGCCGGGATGGCAAGCAGCGCGGAGGTCCAGAACCCCTTGTACAGCGCGCCCATGATCGACCCCTTCGATCCCAGCCGCACCATGTAGGTGCCGATGATTGAGGTGATGATGCACACGCCGCCGACGATCAGCGGCAGGCTCATCAGGTTCATCAGCTCGGCAGGCGATGCCTGGATTAGCAGCGCGATCGAAATCATCGTCACGCCCAGCGTCACGACATAGGTTTCGAACAGGTCCGCGGCCATGCCCGCGCAATCGCCGACATTGTCGCCCACATTGTCGGCGATCACCGCCGGGTTGCGGGGGTCGTCCTCGGGGATGCCCGCCTCGACCTTGCCGACCAGATCGGCGCCGACGTCAGCGGCCTTGGTGAAGATGCCGCCGCCGAGCCGCGCAAAGATGGAGATGAGCGATGCGCCGAACGCCAGTGCGGTCAGCGCCTCGATGATCACGCGCGCGTTGGGCGCGTAGCCGCCCGGCCCGGTCAGATACCAGAAGAATCCCGCAATCGCGAGCAATCCCAGCCCCGCCACCAGCATCCCGGTGACCGCGCCGGAGCGGAACGCCATCGTCAATCCGCCCTGCAGCGTGCCCCGCGCAGCCTCTGCCGTACGAACGTTGGCGCGCACCGAGATATTCATGCCGACATAGCCGGCAACGCCCGACAGCACTGCGCCGATCAGGAACCCGACCGTCGAGAGGACGCCCAGGGTCGCAAAGATGATGACGGCGACGACCACGCCGACGATGGCAATCGTGGTATATTGGCGGCCAAGATAGGCCTTCGCCCCTTCCTGAATGGCGGCGGCGATGTCCTGCATCCGTTCATTGCCCGGAGAGGCTCGTAGGACTTGCTGGCTGGTGACGATGCCATAGACCACGGCCAGCAGGCCGCAGAGGATGGCGATATAGACCGTGGTCATCGCGTTCCTTCCCCTAACGTGGCCGATCGGCCCCGCCCCCGGGCGGTAACCGCCGGCCTCCTATGCTTATCGTTCTTGTATGACGGAGCGTAACCGTGCGGCAGGAAAGTGCAAGGCACCAATAATGGCCGGTTTTCGGGCAATCAGAGCGGCGTCCTGCCCGCAATGATGACTGATGATTTCCCGTCTTGACTGACGCTGGACTTTGATCGGTCAGGCGCGATGCTCGAAGCCGAGCCGCGGCGGCAGGGCAACAACCTCTCCGTTCTGGGTCAGGACCAGTCCCTTGCCCGCAGCAAAGCTGCCGATGCACGTCGAGATGCTGGTCGGCGCAACTTCCGGCGGCAGCGCGCACAAAAGCTGATAGTCATCCCCCGCCGTCGCCGCCGCCAGCACATCGTCACCGGCATAGCTGCGATAGGCGGTGGACAGCGGAACGCGATCGAGCGCGATGGTCAGGGCCAGCCCGCTCGCCGCCGCCATGCGCCAGCCGTCGATCAACAGCCCGTCGGACACGTCCATCATCGCATGCGCCAGCGGGGCGAGCGTCCGCCCTTCCGCAAGCCGCGGGCGCGGCCGGCGATAGGCGGCAATCAGCGCATCCGGGCCATCCCCCCGCTGGGCCGCCTTCAACCCCGCGCCCGCATCGCCGATCGTGCCCGTCACCCACAAACGGTCACCCGCCTTTGCGCCCGATCGCGCCGGGACCGCATCGGCCCGACCAAAAGCCGTCACCGTCAGCACGCGCGCCGCACCTTCGGGCAGCCCAACCGTGTCGCCGCCCAGCAATGGGCAGCCCAGCGCCGACAGGCAGGCGTTCAGTCCCGCAAGGAACGCCCGGTCCCAGCCGGTATCCGACAGCGGGTAATTCAACAGGATTCCGACCGGCTCCGCCCCCTTGGCGGCCAGATCCGACAAATTCACCGCCACCAGCTTCCACGCCACATCGCCAGGCGGATCGTCGGGCAGGAAGTGGACCCCCGCGATCATCGTGTCGGTGGTCATGACGAGGTCGCCCAGCCGTGCCACGTCGTCGCTCAGCCCCTGCGCCCCCTCATGCAGCGGCAGGCGGCGCAACGCGGCGATGAATTCGGCTTCCATCATGTCCTGGTCTCCAGCGCCGCCGGGCGGCCCAGCCGGGTCACGCCTCCAGCGCGCTGTCGCTCACGAACATGTTCCACTGCCGCTCATGCGCGAAGGTGGAAGGCTTGCCGTGCCCGGGGATGAACGCGGTCTCGCTGCCCAGCGGCCAGAGCTTGGTGACGATCGAGTTGATCAGCGTCTTGTGATTGCCCTGCGGCAGATCGGTACGGCCGACCGAGCCCTGGAACAGCACGTCGCCAACCTGCGCGAACTTGGACGGCGCGTGGTGGAAAATCACGTGCCCCGCAGTGTGCCCCGGCGTGTGATAGACGTCGAGCGTCAGTTCGCCCACCGTCACCGTGTCGCCATCCTCCAGCCAGCGATCCGGCTCGAACGGGACGCCGCGGATGCCCCAGTTGCGGCCATCGTCACCCAGCCGCGCCAGCCAGAAGCGGTCCTCCTCCTGCGGCCCCTCGATCGGCACGCCAAGCTCCTCGGCCAGCGGCTTCGCCTCGCCGGCATGGTCGATATGGCCATGGGTCAGCAGGATCTTCTCCGCCGTCACGCCAGCCTGCGCCAGCGCTGCCTTGATCTTGGGCAGGTCGCCACCCGGATCGATCACCGCCGCCTTCTTCGTCTTGGTGCACCAGATGATCGTGCAATTCTGCTCGATTGGCGTCACCGGGACGATCATCGCGCGCAGCGCTGGTTCGGTGGTCGCATCGGTCACGGGCATTTCCTCGAAAACTTGCGCTGGATGAGCGGCGCACATTGCTAGCCCGCAGATCGCCCTCACGGCAAGGCAGCAGCGTTGGCGCGGCGCACCAAGCGGGGTTGCCGCCATGGGCGGGGACGGGCATGGCGCCTTGTATGTCCCTCGCCGCACCCTTCGTGCTGCTCGACGATGCCCGGCCCGGTGGCGCGCCCGCACGCCTGTATCGCGATCCGGTGGCGATCATCGAAGCACATTCGGTGGATCAACTGGCGCCCGCGCTGACCAGCGTTCGCGAAGGCATCGCGGCGGGCCATCACGCGGCGGGCTTCATTGCCTATGAGGGCGGCGCCGCGCTGGAGCCGCATGTCGGGACGCTTCCCGCACCGGCCACCCCGCTCCTGTGGTTCGGCCTGTTCGCGGCGGTGGAGGAGCTATGCGCCCCCCACACGATCCTGCCCGCCCCGGACGGCGCATGGATCGGCGCGCTGGAACCCGCCATCTCGCGCGACGAATATGATGCGGCGCTGCGACAGGTGCTGGACCTGATCACCGCCGGCGACATCTATCAGGCGAACCTCACGTTCCGGGCGCGGGTGCCCTTTGCGGGCGATCCACTGGCGCTCTACGCCGCGGTGCGCACCCGCGCTGCTGCCGGATGGGGCGCGATCGTCGCCACCGGCGATCATCTGCTGCTCTCCTTCTCCCCGGAATTGTTCTTCCGCCTTGAAGGAGACACGCTCACCTGCCGGCCGATGAAGGGCACCGCGCGCCGCGATCCTGACCCTTCCCGCGACGACGACATCGCCGATGCGCTGGCCAGCGACGAGAAGCAGCGCGCGGAAAACCTGATGATCGTCGATCTGATGCGCAACGACCTGTCGCGGGTCGCCGCCGCCGGCAGCGTTAAGGTACCTGCGCTCTTTGCGGTGGAGCGATATCCGACGGTTCATCAGATGACCTCCACCGTCACCGCACGGCTCGCCCCCGGGCGCGACGCGATCGACGTGCTGTCGGCCCTTTTCCCCTGCGGTTCGATCACCGGCGCCCCGAAGGTTCGGGCCATGCAGGTGCTTCGCGAGATCGAACATGCGCCGCGCGGCATCTATACCGGCTCGATCGGGGCGATCGATTCCGGCGGCGACGCGCAGTTCAATGTCGCCATCCGCACGCTGGAGATCGCCGCGGGTGCGGATCACGCGACGCTTGGCCTTGGCGGCGGGATCGTCGCTGACAGCCGCGCTGACAGCGAGTGGGACGAGGCACTGGCCAAGGGCGCGTTCCTGACGCACGGCCAGCGAACCCCCGACCTGATCGAGACGATGCGCTTCGATCCCGATGCGGGCATCCTGCTCGTCGAGCGGCATCTGGCGCGTATGAAGGCCAGCGCCGCCCGCCTCGGCTTCGTCTTCGACCGGCATGACGCCCGCAATGAACTGCAGGCGGCGACCTTCCGGTTGCGGGCACCTGCTCGCATCCGGCTGTTGCTGAGCCACAGCGGCCGGATCACGATCGAGGTCGCGCCTGCTCCGCCCCCGATCCCCCGAACATTGCGCGTGGCGCTGGCACCCTTGCCGGTCGTCCCATTCGACTATCGGCTCCGCCACAAGACCAGCAGTAGACGCTTCTATGACGAGGCACGCCGCCGCGCCGGCGCTGACGAGGTGGTGTTCGTCGATCCGGACGGTTTCCTGACGGAAGGCAGCTTCACCAGCGTCTTCGTGGAACGTGATGGGCTGTTGCTCACGCCGCCCCTGACGCGTGGCCTTCTTCCCGGGGTGCTGCGCGCCGAGCTGATCGAGACCGGCCGCGCGGTCGAACACGAACTGACCGCTGATGATCTCGCGGCGGGCTTTCATGTCGGAAATGCGCTGCGCGGCCTCATGTCCGCGTTCGTGACAGTTGCGGAGCCGGGAGACGCCTCGCTATAGGCCGCGGCGCTTAAAGGAGCCGCCCCCATGAAGACGTCCGCCGCGCTCGATCGCATCAGCCCATCGCCCACGCTGGCGATCACCACCAAGGTGCAGGAGCTGAAGCGTGCCGGTATCGACGTCATCGGTCTGGGTGCCGGCGAGCCGGATTTCGACACGCCCGATTTCGTCAAGGAAGCGGCGATCGAGGCAATCCGCCGTGGCCAGACGAAATACACCAATGTCGATGGCACGCCCGAGCTGAAGGACGCGATCGTCGCCAAGTTCAAGCGCGACAACGGGCTCGACTACACCCCCGCCCAGATTAGCGTGAACGTCGGCGGCAAGCACACCTTGTTCAACGCCATGGTCGCGACCGTCGGCGAGGGGGACGAGGTGATTGTGCCGGCGCCCTATTGGGTCAGCTATCCCGATGTCGTGCAGTTCGCCGGCGGCACGCCGATCGTCGTCGCAGCGGGCCCGGAACATGGCTACAAGCTGACCCCGGCGATGCTGGAGGCCGCGATCACGCCGCGTACCAAGTGGCTAATCCTCAATTCGCCGTCCAACCCGACCGGCGCCGCCTATACCGCGGCCGAACTGAAGGCGCTGGGCGAGGTGCTGGAACGCCACCCCCACGTCTGGATCTTCGCCGACGATATGTACGAGCATATCGTTTATGACGATTTCCAGTTCGCCACGATCGCTCAGGTCTGCCCGTCGCTCTACGATCGCACGCTGACGGTGAACGGCTGTTCCAAGGCCTACGCCATGACCGGCTGGCGCATCGGCTTCGCTGGCGGCGCGCAATGGCTGATCAAGGCGATGGCGAAGCTCCAGTCGCAGTCGACCAGCAACCCCTGCTCGATCGCCCAGGCCGCGGCCGCGGCGGCGCTGAATGGCGACCAATCCTTCCTTGCGGAGCGCAATGCCGCCTTCAAGGCGCGCCGCGATCTCGTCGTCGGCATGCTGAACGACACGCCGGGCATCACCTGCCCGACGCCCGAAGGCGCATTCTACGTCTATCCCGAGGTCTCCGGCCTCATCGGCAAGACGACGCCCAAGGGGCAGAAGATCGAAACCGACAGCGATTTCGTCGGCTATCTCCTGGAGGAAGCGCGGGTCGCCGCAGTGCAGGGCGTGGCGTTCGGCCTCTCCCCGGCGATGCGCATCAGCTACGCGACCAGCGAGGAGATCCTTCGCGAGGCGTGCACCCGGATCCAGCAGGCGTGCGCCGCGCTGCGCTAGCAGCAATCTCGCGTCGACCAGCTTCAACAATCCGGCTAGGTCGGCGCACGAACGGACGTAAAAAAGGTTCCCGTAGGGAAACAGTTCCTTTCCTTGTTGACCATACAAGGGCAAGGGCCGCGTCCCTACATGCAAAACACGTGATGAACGGGGGCACCAGCCCCGGTTCAGGCGGTCGTGGCTACCACTGCGACGAACAGAAACGAGATACAGAGTACGCTTATGACCCGCCTCCTCAAGTCCAGCTTCCTGTGGCAGTTCGCCGGCGGGTTCCTGCTCGGTGCGGTCGGCCTGTTCACGCTCACGCCGACGACCGATCCGGTGACGGGCGCGCCGGTGGTCGAACAGGTTCGCTGATACGCTGACGACGGCCGTTACCAGGCCGTCACACGCCTGATACGAAGCTGCTATCAAAGCGTCATCGATCGGTGATCTGCCCGTAACCTGCCGCGGTTAGAGCTGCATGGCAGGGAGGGCCCGCCATGCCGACGACCGTCACGTTCGCCGACGTCACCGACCTTGCGGATTTCGCCAATTCGCGCCCCCATCTTCCCGAACGCGCCGTCGAACGGACGCGCTATCGCACCATCTGGATCAGCGATGTCCATCTCGGCACCCGCGGGTGCAATGCCGGGATGCTCATCGACTTCCTCGACCATGTCGACAGCGACACCATGTATCTGGTGGGCGATATCGTCGATGGCTGGCGGCTGCGGCGGAAATTCTACTGGCCGGCAGCGCACAGCGATGTCGTATGGCGACTGCTGAAACGCGCTGGGCGGGGGACGCGGATGATCTTCATCCCCGGCAATCATGATGAGGCGTTTCGCCAGTTCTGCGGCCTCGACTTCGGCGGCATCGCGATCCGCCGCAACGCTATTCACGTCACCGCCGACGGCCGTCGCCTGCTGGTGCTCCATGGCGACGAATTCGACGCGATCACTCTTGCGCATCGCTGGCTCGCCCATGTCGGCGACACTGCCTACAGCCTGCTAATGCTGGCCAATCGCGCGGTGAACGCCTTCCGTCGCCGCTTCGGGCTTCCTTATTGGTCGCTCAGCAAACATGCCAAGGCGCGCGTCAAGAACGCGGTCGCCTTCATTTCCCGCTTCGAGGAGATTGTCGCCGAGGCCGCCGGCGCGCGCGGGGTCGACGGCGTGGTCTGCGGCCATATCCACACCGCCGAGATGCGCACGATCGGCGACATCGCTTATTTCAACGATGGCGACTGGGTGGAAAGCGCCACGGCGCTGGTCGAGCATGTCGACGGGCGGATGGAGATCGTTCACTGGGCCGAGGTAATGGCCCGGCGCGAGGCGGCGGCCGTCCTCGCCATCGCAGCCTGAGCGCGCATCATGAAGATCGCGATCGTCACCGATGCCTGGGCGCCGCAGGTGAATGGCGTTGTGCGCACCCTCCAGTCGCTGGTCGGCGAGCTGACCACGATGGGCCACCATCCTTTGGTCATCGCGCCCGATGGCTTTCGCTCATTCCCCTGCCCCACCTATCCGGAGATCCGGCTGGCGGTGGCCAGCTCTCGCGCAGTGGGCAGCCGCATCGCCGCCTTCGGAGCGGAGGCGATCCATATCGCGACCGAAGGGCCACTCGGCTTCGCCGCACGCCGCTGGTGCCTCGACCGCGGCGTTCCGTTCACCACCGCCTATCACACGCAATTCCCGGATTATGTCGCCGCGCGCACCGGGTTGAGCCCGGCGTGGATCTGGCACCTTGTTCGCCGCTTCCACCAGCGCGCCGACGCCGTCCTTGTCTCGACCCCCACCATCCAGCACATGCTGGCCTCACACGGCATCTCGCACACGCTGCCCTGGGGCCGCGGCGTCGCGCGCGAGTTCACGCCGGACGGCGCTACGGATCAACATCTCGCCGCCCTGCCCCGCCCGGTCCTGCTGTACGTCGGCCGTGTCGCGACCGAAAAGAATGTCGCCGCCTTCCTCGCCGCCCCGCATCCGGGCAGCAAGGTGGTGGTCGGCGACGGCCCCGCCCTTCCCGACCTTCGCCACCGTTTCCCCAACGCACATTTCCTCGGCCCCCGCTTCGGCGAAGCGCTCGCCGCCTGCTATCGCACCGCCGACGTTCTGGTGTTCCCCAGCCGGACCGACACTTTCGGGTTGGTGATGATCGAGGCGCTGGCATGCGGGACGCCGGTGGCCGCCTATCCGGTGCCCGGCCCGATCGACGTCCTCTCCTCCGCCAGCGGCGTGATGGACGATGACCTCACCCGCGCGATCGCCGGCGCGCTGACGCTCGATCGGGCACGATGCGCGGCCGAAGGCAGGCGCCACAGCTGGCGCGCAAGCGCCGAGCAATTCCTGGCGGCACTCGTCCCGATCGCACTTCCGCGCGCCGCATAATGCGACGGCGCTTGCCCTGACGGCACGGGCACATTAAGTCACCACAGGTTAGGCGGCCGCTCCGGTAAGGGGCGGCCCTATTTGTTTATACCGAAAGGCTTTCCCGCATGGCCCAGCCGCTCATGCCCCACGCGACCGCTTCATGGCTCGTCGACAACACGTCGCTGACGTTCGAGCAGATCGCGGAATTCTGCGGTTTGCACGTGCTCGAAGTGCAGGCGATCGCTGACGATACCGCGGCGACCAAGCTGACCGGGCGCGATCCGGTGCGCGCACACGAACTGACCCAGGACGAGATCGAGAAGGGCCAGGCCAATCCCGACTATCGCCTGAAGATGACCAAGGGGCCGGAGCAGGTCCGCCGGACCAAGGGGCCGCGCTACACCCCTGTGTCGAAGCGTCAGGACAAGCCGGACGGTATCGCCTGGATCATCCGCAACCATCCGGAGATCACCGACGGGGCGATCTCCAACCTGATCGGCACCACGCGCACCACGATTGCCGCGATCCGCGACCGGACGCACTGGAACATTGGCAACATCACGCCGAAGGACCCGGTGACGCTCGGCCTGACCACGCAGCGTGAGCTGGACGCCGCCGTGGCCAAGGCCGCCAAGACCGCCGGCGTCGAGGCGCAGCCGACCGACACCCGCCTCGACGGCGACCGTGAGGCGCTGATCGAACAGTTGCGCGCCGAACGCGAGCAGGCATCGCGCGGTGCCGAAATGGCCGGCGACGAGGATGGCGTGTCGAAGTCGTTCTTCGAGGATCCGTTCCGCCGCTGATCCGCCGCCGTCACGGGCGGATGGCTGGTCCGCCACCGGCTGGCATGAACATTACAAGGGGCGCGGTTCCGGATGCCGGGATCGCGCCCTTTGCGCATCCAGGCGCAAATTCTCTCGACGTAACGAATGTTATGCTGATAGCGTCATCGCCATGGCGACGGCAATTCAACGCACGCTGATCGGGGATGAGGGGCTGACGCCCACCAGCTGGGCCGGTCTTACCTTTCCCTTCGGTGATCGTGGGCCGCAGCCCGGCGAACTGCTCACCCTGATGGACGGTATCCGCTGGTGGCGCGTGCCGATGTCGGGGCCGCTGAAACATGTGAACGGCCTGATCCTTGATGACGGCCCCGAACTGCTCGCGATCGACACCGGAACCGCCAGCCCCCGCTCAACCGAGGCATGGCGCACCATCCTGGAGGGGCCGCTCGCGGGCCAGCGAATCGGCAAGATCATGTGCACGCACATGCACCCCGATCACGTTGGCCTCGCCGGCTGGCTGTCGCGCCGGTTCGATGATGCCGACATCGTGATGACCCGCACCGAATGGCTGATGGTGCGTATGCTGGCGGGGGATTCGCGTCCCGAGGTACCCGAGGAGCAGCTCGCCTTCTGGCGCGGCGCTGGCTGGAACGAGGAACAGGTCGCGCATGGTGCCGGCCGTGGCTGGTCCAATTTCGGCAAGGCGATCGCGCGCATGCCGCTCACCTATACCCGCATCCAGGACGGCGAGGTGCTGCAGATCGGTGGCAGCGACTGGCATGTCATCACCGGCAACGGCCACAGCCCCGAACATGCCTGCCTGGTCGATTACGACCGCCGCGTCCTCGTCGCTGGCGATCAGGTGCTGCCGAAAATAAGCTCCAACATCTCGGTCCACGTCAGCCAGAGCAATGACGACCCGCTCGGCGACTGGCTGCGCTCGATCGAGAAGTTTCGCACCTTGCCGGAGGATCTTCTGGTCCTCCCCGGTCATGGCGACCCGTTCTACGGCCTGCACACCCGGCTCGACGCGCTGCGCGACGAACATATCGACCGGCTGGATGCGATCATCGACCTGATGGGCAGCGGCGCGGTGCGTGCGGTGGATTGCTTCAAGGTGCTGTTCCGCCGCCCGATCGGGCTCGACGTGATCGGCATGGCGACCGGCGAATCGCTCGCCCACCTCCGCCGGCTGGAGGTCGAGGGTCGCGCCGTGCGCGAGGAGAGCGGCGGCACCTGGTGGTACAGCCGCCGCTGATCGCGGGCTGCTACGCGCGCCGCGCCCGCAGCAGCTTGCCGAGCGCCTGATCCAGCGCCGACAGAAAGCGCGATCGGTCCTCCTTGCTGAACGGCGGCGGGCCGCCGATCCTGTCGCCACCCGCGCGCAGATCGGCCATGATCGCGCGCAACGCCACGGCATTGCCGATCGAACTGGTGGTGAAGGGCTTCCCCGCCGGCGAGATCACCGTCGCGCCCAGCTTCAGGCACCGGTCGGCCAACAGGATGTCAGCCGTCACGACCACCGTTGCGTCGCTCGCATGGGCAACGATCCAGTCGTCCGCCGCGTCAAAGCCATCGTTGACGACCACGCGCGCGATCAGCGGATGCTGCGGCACGCGCAGGTGCGCGTTGCTGACGATGGTGACCGGCACGTTCAGCCGATAGGCGACGCGATAGACCTCCTCCTTCACGGGACAGGCATCCGCATCGACCAGGATCGCGACCGTGGACGCCATCAGCCGCCCACGATCCACGATCCGTCGGTCACCGCGATCAGCCTCAATGGCGGAAATGCCGCATGCCGGTGAAGATCATCGCCAACCCGGCCTCGTCAGCCGCGGCGATCACCTCGGCATCGCGGATCGATCCGCCCGGCTGGATCACTGCGGTCGCACCGGCTTCCACTGCCGCGAGCAGGCCGTCAGCAAAGGGGAAGAATGCGTCGGAGGCGACGGCCGAGCCGATCGTCCGCGGCGCTGCCCAGCCGGCCTTGTCGGCGGCGTCCTTTGCCTTCCAGGCCGCGATCCGCGCCGACTCTAGTCGGTTCATCTGCCCCGCGCCGACACCCGCGGTGCTGCCCTCCTTGGCATAAACGATCGCGTTGGATTTCACATGCTTGGCGACCGTCCAGGCAAACCGGCAGTCGGCAAGCTCCTGCGCGGTGGGCTGGCGCTTGGTCACCACCTTCAGCATGTCGTCCGCCAACACGCCATTGTCGCGCGACTGCACCAGCCACCCGCCAGCGATCGTCTTTGCGGTCAGCCCGCCACGCGCCGGATCGGGCAGCGTCCCCGTCAGCAGCAGGCGCAGGTTCTTCTTCGCCGCGAACAGCGCAATCGCTTCCTCGTCGGCGTCGGGCGCCACCACCACTTCGGTGAAGATGCCGGTGATCGCCTTCGCCGTCGCCGCGTCCAGCGTGCGGTTCAGCGCGATGATCCCGCCAAATGCCGACACCGTGTCGCAGGCAAATGCCGCTTCATAGGCATCTGCCAACGTCGTCCCCGTCGCCACGCCGCACGGATTGGCGTGCTTCACGATCACGCAGGTCGGATCGGCGTCGCGGAACTCGCTGACCAGTTCCAGCGCCGCATCGGCATCGTTGAGGTTGTTGTAGCTCAGCTCCTTGCCCTGCACCTGCCGCGCCTGGCCGATGCCCGGCGTGCTCGGGCCGGCGGGACGATAGAAGGCCGCCTGCTGGTGCGGGTTCTCGCCATAGCGAAGCACGGTGGGCGCCTCGAGCGTGAAGGGCAGGGTCGCGGGAAACTGCTCCTTCTGGTCCTCCAGCCCGAACCAGCGGGCGATCATCGAATCATAGGTCGCCGTCGCGGCGAACGCCTTGGCGGCCAGCCGCCTGCGCTCCTCCAGCGTCGTCTCGCCGCGCGCGACGATGGCATAGTCCGCCGGATCGGTCACGATCGCGACATAGGCATGGTTCTTGGCTGCCGAACGCACCATGCTGGGGCCGCCGATGTCGATATTCTCGATCACCTCGGGCCGGTCCGCACCCTTCGCCACCGTCTGCGCGAACGGATACAGGTTCACCACGACCAGATCGATCGCGCCGATCCCATGCTCCTCCATCGCGTCGGCATGTGCGGCATCATCGCGCACCGCCAGCAACCCGCCATGAACCATCGGGTGAAGCGTCTTCACGCGCCCGTCCATCATTTCCGGGAAGCCGGTCAGGTCGGACACGTCGCGCACCGTCAGTCCGGCATCGCGAAGCGCCTTTGCCGTGCCGCCGGTGGACACCAGTTCCACGCCCTTTTCGGCGAGCGTTCGGGCGAGATCGACGATCCCCGTCTTGTCGGACACGGACAGAAGGGCGCGGCGGATGGTGATGGCGGTCATGACACTCTTTCCGCTCCTCCACGATCGGGAGGAGCAAGGGGTGGGTGGGTGACGGATCGCGCGCGAGTCGCTGATCGTCACGATGCGACGTGCAGCCCCCTAGCGGTGCCGGCGCGCGCCCCCAAGCCCTCGTGCGCCGCCGCGGCGGAAGAAATCGCCTATCGCGCGCGTTTGAGCACCCAGCCGACGGTCGCGCCGCCCGCTTCGGCCATGCCGCTCACGACCAGCTGCTGAGTTGTTACCGGGCGACCATCACCATCGATCCACAGGCTGTCGTCGATCGCCAGCGATCCGCCCCGCGTTCGGAATTGCCACATCGCGCCGCCCGGCACGCGCAGCACCGCCCCCATGCCGTCCGCCGTCGGCGACGCCTCCACCCCGCGGCCCAGGTGAAAGCGGATGGCGAACGGCTTTGGCCCCATCGGGCGCCGCCGCCCCTTGGGCAGCAGGACGTCATCGCCGCGCAGTTCCTTGCCATCCTCGGTCAGCACCAACTGCCGCCGGTGGACGAAGCCGTGGCGACGGACATAGCCGTCGTGGCTCGCCTCGATCCGACTCGCATTTTCCGATTCCTGCCGGCTCAGCTCGACCTCGCCGACCCCCCGACCCAGCGTGCCGTCCGCGTGAATCGCGGTTGAGTTGGTATCGGCCAGCGTCAGCGTCGAATGCGCGGCGGTGGTGCGCAGCGCGGAGACCAACGCCTTGGGCAGCCCGGACATGGCCGCATTCGCGCCGCCGCAGTTGACGATGATCCGCGCCGGCCCATCGGAAAGTTCGAACGCCAGCGTGGAGGCGCAGCCGCCTTCCACGACCCTCGCGACCGGCGGTGGCGCTGCATCGACCAGCACCACGGCCGTGCCGGCGACCAGCCGCTGATATCCCCAGTCGCGTGGCTGCCGCAGCGGCCGGGTGCGTACGCCGCTCGCCTCGATAACCTGCGCCACCCGCTCGGCCGGCACCGGCCCGCCGCTCTGCCAGCTTGCGAGACCCCGGTCGGCGTGACACACGGCCAACAGCGCCGGCACCATGCGCGCAAGCGTACCCTGGATGCCCTCGGGCAATTCGAGCCGGCGGGTGATGTACGTCTCGCGCAGCATCGCCAGGAGGCCGATCATGTCCAGCAGCGCTTCGGGCGAGCGGCTGACCGCACCGCCATCCTCGAACACCGCGCCCGCCAGCGCGCGCATCAGCCCCGCCTCGCCAAAGCTGCGGCGCGGATCCCCGCCCGGGATCAGCAACCCCGCAGCAATCACCCCGCACCACGCCGCCACCCGCGCCGGCCCGATCGGCGCCTTGTCCGCGCTGGTGTCGAGGTGCCGCGCACCGCGCGCCAGCGCGTTCAGCACCTTGGATCGGTAGACCAGATCGGTCGACGACAGGATCAGCGGGGCATGCGCGGTCCAGAACAGGATGCGCCGCCCCCACAGCTCGGGCCGCCACGCCAGCGCCGTCACCCGCTCACCATGTGCGGCAAGCCACCGCGACATCAGATCCTCGGCGATCGGTGCCCCTTGCGCCCGCGTCGCCACGCTGGACAGGTCGCGCAGCCAGCCGAAACTGTGAAGATAATCGGCAAAGGGCGCCGAAGGCTGAAAGGTGCGCAGGTTCAGCCCTGCAATGTCATGCCGTTCACCGCGGAAGGCCAGTTGCCCCGCGAGCAGCGACTCCCCGCGCGCGATGTCGCCGAACAGGGGATCGTCGGGCACCGCGATCAGCTTCAGCGGATAACGGCCCTTCAGCCGCAGCCCGTGAATCGGCGTCCGCCAGGTCAAGCGATGAAAACGGTCGGTTAGCCGTTCGGCGAGCGACAGCCCCTTGTCGCCGCCGACACGGACCAGCCGCTTGCCTTCGTCTATCCCGTCCGGGACGGCTGCAGGATCACGGACGCCTTCGCTCATGCGCCCCGCAGGGCTCGGATATTGGCGGCATAGGCCTCAGGCCCGCCGCGGAACGTCGCAGTCCCCGCCACCAGCGCGTCGGCGCCAGCGTCGATCGCCAGCGGCGCAGTGCGCTGATCGATACCCCCGTCGACCTGCAAATCGATGTCGCGCCCGCTCGCATCGATCATCTTGCGGATCGCCGCGATCTTGCGCAGCTGGCTGTCGATGAAGCTCTGACCGCCGAAGCCCGGGTTCACGCTCATCACCAGTACCAGGTCGACCATGTCGATCAGGTAATCCAGCATCTTGGCCGGGGTACCGGGGTTGAGCACCACGCCCGCCCGCTTGCCCAGCGACTTGATGTGCTGAAGCGACCGGTGGATGTGCGGTCCAGCCTCAGGATGAACGGTGATCGTGTCCGCCCCGGCCTCGGCAAAGGCATCGAGATAGGCGTCGATCGGCGAGATCATCAGATGCACGTCGAACGGCTTGTCGGTGTGCGGGCGAAGCGCCTTCACCACCGCCGGCCCGATCGTGATGTTGGGCACGAAATGCCCGTCCATCACATCGATGTGGATCCAGTCGGCGCCCGCCGCATCGATCGCGCGAACCTCCTCGCCCAGCTTGGCAAAGTCAGCGGAGAGGATCGAAGGCGCGATACGGACAGGCTTGGTCATGGAACTCACTGTGGATCGGCCCGCGCCCGCCGGCTTCGCTGCACGCGTGCAGGAACCCGGATCAGCGCGAACGAATGGACGTGTCGCTCAGATGCTTAACGTGCGATTTGATCAGGCGGAAGCACGCACGAGCCGGACGATGAAAAACCCGTCGCACCCGCCCGCATCTTCCAGCGTCCCCGGCAGCGTGCGGAGATAGCCGCCGCTCTGCGCCGCGAACCCGTGGGGCAATTCACCCGGCTGTGGCGGCTCGAGGGCATAATCGGGATGCTCAGCCAGAAACCGCTCCAGCTGCGCCTCGCCCTCCTCCGGCTCCAGCGAACAAGTGGCATAGACCAGCCGCCCGCCCGGCCGCACCCATGCGGCGGCGCGATCGAACAATTGCGCCTGCAGCGCGGCCATGTCGGCGATGATGCCAGCATGCGCGCGATACAATACGTCCGGGTGTCGCCGGAAAATGCCCGTCGCGCTGCACGGCGCATCGAGCAGCAGGGCATCGACCGGTTCGCTCGGCGCCCAATCCATCGCGTCGGCGATCACGACCGTCGCCGGCTGCTTGGTCCGCGCTAGATTCTCGTGGAGGCGCGCGGCGCGCGACGGCGATATTTCCAGCGCCGTCACGTCCCAACGGGCCGCCGCCAGCTGCATCGTCTTTCCCCCCGGCGCGGCGCACAGGTCAAGCGCGCGGCCCGGCCCCCGCCCGATCAACCGCGCGGGAAGCGAGGCGGCCACGTCCTGCACCCACCAGGTGCCTTCCGTGAAGCCCGGCAATTGCGCCACCGGCGCCGCATCGCGCAGCCGCCGCTGGTCGGCTGCCAGACTGTCCCCCTCGGGCGCCAGCGCATCAGGGGCGGCGAGCGTCAGGTCCAGCGGCGGCGGCACCGCGATGGCGCGGGCGGCGGCTGCCACCACGTCCTCACCCCATGATGCGCGCCAGCGCGCGGCGATCGCCGGCGGCAGCGCGGGAACATCCGGCAGGGTCGCACCCCCGCGTGTTAGTGCCCCAAACACACCATGGACCAGCTTGCGCGGCCCGCCATCGACCAGCGGCAGCACCGTGGCGATCGCGGCGTGCGGCGGGGTGCCCAGCGCCAGCGTCTGCACCAGCGCGATGCGCAGTGCGGAACGCGCCTTGGCATCTTCGGGGAGCACCTGGCGGGTCGCCGAATCGATCAGCGAATCAAGGTCGGGCAGGCGGCGCAGCGTCTCGGCCGCAATCGCATGGGCGAGGCCGCGATCCGGCCCCTCCAGTCCGCGCGTCGCCTGCGGCAGGGCCGCCTCCAGCGGTTCACCCCGCCGCAACACCGCATCGAGCAGGCGGAGCGCGGCGCGGCGCGGCGCGGTGCCGGGCGGATCCGCCGGGCGACGATGATGGACAGGCGGGCGGGGCTTGGCGGAAGAAGACATCGCGCCCATGTGGCGGGTGAACGCCGTAACCGGAAGAGCCCATGTCCAATCGACCACCTCATGTGAAGCCGCCGGCCTATCTTTCGCCGAACAAGCCGGTGCCCGAGCCCGCGCCGATGGAGCGCCCGCCCGAGGATCCACTCGGCCGCGATCCGGTGCGCTATGGCGACTGGGAGAAGAAGGGCATCGCCGTCGATTTCTGACCCCGCCTGACGACGCACACAGGTGACGTAACGTCATTCCTTTCGCGGCCGGAACGAAGTTTAGGTCGGCGCGTCTCAGCCTCGATGCCCACCTTTCTTTCCCGGCGCCGTGTCCGCGTCATCCTTGCTGCCGCGGGCGCGCTTCTCCTGTGCGCGCTCCTCGCGCTGGCGATCTTCCCCTGGGGCATGCTGAAAGGCGTCGCGGAAAGCCGCCTCACCCAGCGTTTCGGTCGCCCCGTGACCATCGGGACGATGGAGCGGGTCGACCCAGTCGGCTTCGCCACTATCGTCCGCCTTCGCGACGTGCGGATCCCTGGCCCGGCCTGGTCCGCCCCGCGTGACCTCGCACAGATCGGCCGGCTCGACGTTGGCTTCAACGCGCTGTCGCTTCTGCTCGGACGATTGTCGCCGCGCACGATCGACATCTCGGGCGCACAGATCAATCTGGTCCGCACCCGCGATGGGCGGGAGAACTGGCGACAGGACAAGAGCGGTGATCACCAGTCGGGCAACAGCAGCCTCGATCGCCTGACTGTCGCCAATTCCCGGCTCCGCTATGACGATGCGAAGCAGGATCGCCGCTTCGACATGGGCTTTGCCTCCGACAGAGGCGCCGGCTTGCGGCTGCAGGGATCCGGTACGGTGCGCGGCGCGCCCGTGACACTTGCCGCCCAGGCGCCCGCTCTGTCGGACCGGGGCGGGGGGCGCTGGCCGTTCGAGGCGCGGATCACCGGCCAGGCGCTGTCGATGCACGCCCGCGGCACCATGGCGGCGCCCTTCGACACCGATCGCATGACGCTCGACGTCACGGCGCGCGCGAATGACCTGAAACTCATCGATGCGATCATCGAGGCGGGATTGTTCCAGACCCAGCCAGTGACGCTGTCGGCACATGTGCGCCGCGAACCCACACGATGGTTGATCGACCGGCTCGACGGCCGGATCGGTCGGTCCGACCTGTCGGGGAAGCTGACGGTCGACAAGGTGGACGGCCGCACGAAGCTGTCGGGCACCTTTGTCTCCCGCCAACTCGACTTCGACGATTTCGCTTCCGACGAGGGGCTGCGCCGCGCCGCCGCGAAAAAGCGCGCGATTGGCCCCCGCATCGTTCCCGACACCCGCGTCAACCTTGCAAAGGTCGGCAAGACGGACGGCACCATTTCCTTTCGCGTCGGCAACATCGTCAGCCGGCAGGGTCCATCGTCGCTGAAGACCCTCGCCGGCACGCTGGCGCTCGACAACCGCAAGCTCTCGGTGGCGCCCCTCACGATCGGGCTCAGCCAGGGCAGGATCGCGGGCAGCGCGATCGTCGATCAGTCGGATGGTGCGCCGGAGCCGCTCGTCCGGCTCGATCTTCGCCTCCTCGACAGCAGCATTCCCGCGCTCGGCGGCGGTGGCGGTTCGGTAACGGGCCGGGTCGACGCGCGCGCCGTCCTTGCCGGCCGCGGCAGCACGATCCGCGAAGCGGTCGGCAAATCCTCCGGCCGGATCGGCGTGGTCGCCCGCAACGGCGCCCTGCCCGCGGAGATCGCCGCCGCGCTCGGCTTTGACGCGGGGCGCGCGCTGCTCGCCGGTGAGAAGGATCGTGCTGCCCTGCGCTGCGTGGTGGTCGGCATCGCCATGCGCGGCGGGCGCGGGACGGTCGGCCCGTTCGTCATCGACACATCGCAAAGCCGGCTCGATGGCGAAGGCACCGTCACCTTCCCAGGCGAAACGCTCGCGGTTCGGCTGACCGGCGCGCCCAAGCAGGACGCCGTGCTCCGCCTCCCGGGGTCGGCCACACTCTCCGGCACGATCAGCGAACCCGATGTTCAGGTGCCCAAGGAGGTCAAATCGGTCGGCAACGTCTTCAAGGCGATCGGCCGTGCAATCACCGGAAAGCAGGGTCCGACCGCGACCGACGCCGACTGCGCGGCGCTTTCCGCGCGCGTCCTGCGGTGACCGCCGCCGCGCGCGTTACGCCTCGTCGCGACGCGGGCGGGCCAGGAGACCGCTGATCACCTCGCTGGCGGGCGCGCCCTGCAACAGGCGGCACACCGCATCGGTAATCGGCATGTCGACGCCCGCCTGTGCTGCAGCCTCGGCCAGCACCGGCGCGGTGAAGGCACCCTCTGCCACCGTGCGCCGGTCCGCCAGCAGGTCGGTCGCCGACCGTCCCTGCCCCAGCCCCACGCCAAGCGAGAAGTTACGGCTGCTGGTCGACGAACAGGTCAGTACCAGGTCGCCCAGCCCCGACAGGCCAGCCAGCGTCTCCGCCCGCGCGCCGCGCGCCAGCCCGAAGCGGGTCATTTCGGCAAAGCCGCGCGCGATCAGCGCCGCGCGTGCATTCTGGCCGAGCCCCGCCCCCTCCACCACGCCGCAGGCGATCGCCAGCACGTTCTTCACCGCCCCGCCGATCTCCGCACCGATCACGTCGCTAGAGGCGTAGGGACGGAAGGTCGGACTGGCGAGCCGCTCGGCCAAACGCACCTGCAGCGCCGGATCGGCACACGCAAGCGTCACCGCCGTCGGCAGCCCCGCCGCAACTTCATGGGCAAAGGTCGGGCCGGACAAGACCGCGATGGGCGCGCCGGGGTGCGCGGCCTGGGCGACCTCGCCCACCAGACGCCGCGATCCGGCCTCGATCCCCTTGGCGCACAGCACCAGCGGCGTGTCATTGCTGGGAAGCGCGTTCAGCACCGCGCCGACATGCTGGGCCGGCGCGACCACCAGCAGCGCGTCACGATCCGCCAGATCGTCCAGCGCTCCGGTCGCGCGGATCGCCGGCGACAGCGGGACGCCGGGCAGGAACATGCTGTTCTCGTGGCGGTCGTTGATCGCGGCGACCACCTCCTCCTCGCGCGCCCACAGCAGCACCTCGCCGCCACGCGCGGCGACCTGCGCCAGCGCGGTGCCCCAGGCGCCGCCGCCGATCACGCCGATCCGCATGTCGCGGCTCATGCCTTCACCCCCGCACCGCGCACCGCCTCGGCGGTTGGATCAAGTGGCCAGCGCGCCCGCGCCGGTGTGTCGAGCGGATCGACCAGCCCGGCGGCGAACCGCTCCGCCCCGGCCCAGGCGATCATCGCGGCATTGTCGGTACACAGCCACAGCGGCGGTGCCACGAAACGCAGGCCATGTGCGTCGGCAAGCGACGACAAAGCACTGCGCACCGCATTGTTGGCCGCCACTCCGCCGGCGACCACCAGCGCCGTTGCGCCCGGCGCACGGTCGATCGCGCGCGCTGTCCGATCGATCAGGCAATCCACCACCGCCGCCTGGAACGATGCCGCGACATCCTCCGGTCGATAATCGCCCGCGATCCGCGCCACCGCGGCCTTCAGCCCGGCGAACGAGAAGTGCGGCTCCGGGGACAGGAACAAGGGCCGGGGCAGTGGCACCGCTGTCGGATCGCCCATCTGCGCCGCGCGCTCCACTGCCGGCCCGCCGGGAAAGCCAAGGCCCAGCACCTTCGCCGTCTTGTCGAACGCCTCACCCGCCGCATCGTCGATCGTCGTTGCCAGCCGGCGGTATCGGTTCACCCCCTCTACCAGCAGCAACTGGCAATGCCCGCCCGACACCAGCAGCAGCAGGTAGGGGAAGACGAGGTCGGGATCGGCCAGACGCGGGCTGAGCGCGTGCCCCTCCAGATGGTTCACCGCAATCAGCGGCTTGCCGACCGCATGGGCAATCGCTTTGCCCGTCACCAGCCCCACCATCACGCCGCCGATCAACCCCGGACCGGCGGTGGCCGCGACCGCATCAATATCGGCCAAAGACACGCCGGAATCGGCCAAAGCTGCCTCGATAAGCGGCTCCAGCGCTTCGACATGCGCCCGGGCCGCGATCTCCGGCACGACCCCGCCATAGGGCCGATGCGCCGCTTCCTGCCCCGCCAGTCGATGCGCCAGCACGCGGCGATCACCCGTCACCAGCGCCGCCGCCGTTTCGTCGCACGAGGATTCCAGACCAAGGATCAGCATGCCCGGCTCATATCCGCTCGACCCACGCTTGTCGAAGGGCGCCCACGTCCGATAGAGCGGACCCGATATCTGCAGGATAGAAGAGACCGGTGGCTCAGCGTTTCAGACTCGGCACCCGCGGTTCGCCGCTGGCCCTGACCCAGGCAGGGCTGGTGCGCGACGCCTTGATAGCCGCCCACGGCTGGGACGATGTCGACATTGTCGTCGTGAGTACCACCGGTGACCGCGTGCAGGATCGCGCGCTGGCCGAGATCGGCGGCAAGGCCTTGTGGACCAAGGAGCTCGACCGCGCGCTATTGGCTGGTGAGGTGGATGCCTGCGTCCACTCGATGAAGGATGTGGAAACCATCCGACCGGCCGAAATCGCCATCGCCGCGATGTTGCCCCGCGCGGACGTTCGCGACTGCCTGATCGGCGTCGACACGATCGACGCGCTGCCGCACGGCGCGGTGGTGGGGACCAGTTCGCCGCGCCGCCGCGCGCAGCTCCTGCGCCATAGGCCGGACCTCGAAATCGTGCTGTTCCGCGGCAATATCGATACGCGGCTGGGCAAGCTCGCCACCGGAGAGGTTGCCGCCACACTCCTCGCCGCGGCCGGTCTGGAGCGGCTTGGCCGGCACGACACGGGCGTTGCGATCGAGACGCACGTCATGCTGCCCGCCCCGGCGCAGGGCGCGATCGGGATCGAGACGCTGGCCGACAGCCCCGCCTTTGCGCTGGTTCAGGCTATCGACTGTCCCACCACCAGCATCTGCATCCACACCGAACGTGCGCTGCTGGCGGCGCTGGAAGCCTCCTGTCACTCGCCGGTGGGCGCACTTGCCAGGCGCGAGGGCGACGGCATCACCCTGGCGGCGGAACTGCTGACGGAGGATGGGTCGGAGCATGTCACCGGCGTCATCGCGGGCGAGGATGGCCCCACGCTTGGCCGCGAACTGGCGGCCGATCTGCTCGCCCGTGCACCCGCTTCGGTCCGACATCTGTTCGGGGGATGACACGTCCGATCGCCGTCCTGCGGCCGGAACCGGGAAACAGCGCGACCGCTGACCGGATCGCGAAGGCGGGTTTCACTGCGCTTCGACTCCCGATCTTCACCATCTCGGCTGTTCCCTGGGCGCCGCCGCCCGCGACCGATTTCGACGCGGTGCTCCTGACCAGCGCCAACGCGGTTCGTCAGGCCGGACCGGAGCTCCACACCTTTTCCTCGCTCCCGCTCGTCACCGTCGGACGTGGCACCGCCGATGCGGCGGAGGCAGCCGGCCTCACGCCGCAGATGGTGGGCAGTTCGGACGGGAGGGAAGCGCTCGCTCTCGCCAAGGGACGCGGCTGGCACCGGCTGGTGCGCCTCACCGGCCGCGCGCATATCCATCTGCCGGGCGTCACCGACATCGTCGTCTACACCAGCGACCCTCTCCATCCTGCAGAGGATCAACTACGCGCGCTCGCCGACAGCATCGTCCTCCTTCACTCACCCCGCGCGGCACGCCATTTCGCCGGCCTCATCGCCGGCGCGCACATCGCCCGGCGCTCCATCCGGCTGGCGGCGCTCAGCCAGGCGGTGGCGGACGCGGCCGGCGGGGGATGGCAGCGCATCAGTGTTGCGCCCCTCCCCAGCGACCCGGCTTTGCTCGAAACCGCCATGACGCTCGCGATTGACCGGTGAGCGTCGGGCGGGGATAAGCCGCGGCATGGACGAAAACGCGCCGCTCGCTCCTGCTCCGCGCCGGTCACGAGTTGGCCTGCTCACGGTGTTTGTGATCCTGGCTCTGGTTGTCGGGCTCGCGCTGATCTTCCTGTCGATGCGGGATGGTACCAGCTGGTGGCAGCGCCAGGCCAAAGCACCGACCGCCGTGGACAAGGCCGTCACGACAAAGGACGTCATCGCAGCCACGCCGCCGGCGCCCGCCGCGGTGGATCCGGCCACCCTCGCTGCTCGCGAAAGCGCGCTTGCCGCTCAGCTGGCGGCGCTGGAGGCGAGGACGGCAAGCCTCAGCATGGATGTCACCCAGTCGCAGGACCGCGCCGGCCGTGCCGAGGCGATCCTCATCGCCTTCGCTGCCCGCCGCGCGATCGAAAAGGGCGCAGCCCTTGGCTATCTGGAGGATCAGCTGCGACAACGCTTCGGCGAAACCCAGCAAAAGGCGGTGAATACGGTGATTGAGGCTGGTCGCGATCCCGTCACGCGCGAGGGACTGCGCCAGGCATTGGATGCCAACCGTTCGATGCTGCTCAATCCCGGCGCGGACGGCTGGTTCGCCGGCTTCATGGACGAACTGCGGCGCCTCGTCGTCCTGCATGATGCCAACACGCCGTCGCCCCTGCCCGCGGATCGCCTCGCGCGTGCCCAGCGCCTGCTGGATGCCGGCCAGGTGGAGCCCGCGGTTGAGGAAGTGTCCCGACTGCCCGGCGGGACTCAGGCGGCAAACTGGAGCGCGGCGGCACGACGCTACATTGCGGCGCGCCAGGCGCTCGACACGCTGGAAACCGCGGCGATCGTCGGCACGATCCCGAGCAGCGCGCCGACGGCTGCCGCTGCCCTCGTCCCCGCTGTACCACAGGTGACGGGCGATGCGGCCCCGGCCACGGGCGATCTGGGGAACGATCAGGCCGAACCCGCGCCGCGTCCCTGATCACCGCGCCTTATGGCGCCATGCCGTTCGACCATCGATTGGCACGTTGCGCACCAGCGGCTTCGCTGTAACCTCCCGGTTCAGATAACGACAAAAGGGAGTGGGATGCGCGGCATTTGGAAAGCCATGACGGTCGCCGCCGCAGGAATGGCGCTCGCGCCATTGGCAGCGGCAGCACAGAACCGGGCGGACGAGCGAGCGTTCTTCGATCTCTACAAGCAATTGGTCGAAACCAACACGGTCGTTGGCGAGGGAAGCTGCACCCGGGCCGCGCAACAGATCGCCACCCGGCTCAAATCAGCCGGCTACACCGATGCACAGGTTACCCTTTTCTCGACGCCGGAGCATCCGGAGGACGGTGGCGTTGTCGCCATCCTCCCCGGCACCGATGCGTCCGCCGACGCCATGCTTCTCCTGGGGCACATCGACGTCGTCGCCGCCAAGCGCGAGGATTGGGCGCGCGACCCGTTCAAGCTGATCGAGGAAGACGGCTTCTATTATGGCCGCGGTACGGTCGACGACAAGGGCATGTCGGCGATCTGGGCAGACAGTATGATCCGCTTCAAGCAGGAGGGCTTCAAACCCAGGCGCACGATCAAGCTCGCGCTCACCTGCGGTGAAGAAACCACCTATGCCTTCAATGGCGCACAATGGCTCGCCAACAACAAACCGGACCTGGTTCGCGCGGCATTCGTGCTGAACGAGGGCGGCGGCGGCCGGCTGGACGCACAGGGAAAGCGACAGGCGCTCGCGATCCAGGTGGGGGAGAAGGCCGCGCAGAATTTCACCTTCACCAGCACCAACCCTGGCGGGCACAGCTCCGCGCCGACGCCCGACAACGCCATCTACGAACTGGCCGACGCCGTGAAGCGGGTGCAGGGCTACGAATTCCCGATCAAGTTCACCGACACGACGCGCGCGTTCTTCACCGCCAGCGCCCAGGCGCTGCCACCGGAAACAGGCGCGGCGATCAAGCGGCTGCTGGCCAACCCAGCCGACAAGCGGGCGGACGCGGTCGTCAGTCGCGACAAGGTCCTTTACTCGACCCTGCGCACGACCTGCGTCGCCACGCTGGTCAACGCCGGCCATGCGGAAAACGCGCTCCCGCAACGCGCCACCGCCAACATCAACTGCCGGATCTTCCCGGGCGAGACCGTCGAGAGCACATTGGCAAAGCTGACCGAGTTGGCAGGGCCGAAGGTGACGGTGACGGCCAATCAGCCGGTGCGCCCGATTGCCGTGCCGCCGCCGCTCGACCCGCGCATCATGGGCGCTGTGCAAACACTCGCGGCGAAGCATTTTCCGGGGACGCCGGTCGTCCCGATGATGTCGACGGGTGCGACCGACGCGGTGTTCTTCGGCGTGCTGAAGATGCCGGTCTATGGCGTTCCCGGCATCTTCCTCGAACCTGACCTCAACGGCACGCACGGATTGAACGAGCGCATCCGGGTGACGGCGCTGTACGAAGGCCGGGACTACCTTCACGATCTGGCTAAGGCCTTGGCCACCCAAGGCTGACCCTTGGCGCCCCGCCAGCCCAACGTCGGGCGGCGGGGCACATTCGGTTTAGCGTCCGACCCAGTCGGCGACCTGCACCGCCACCTGATTGGCCGCCTGATTGAGCGCGACCGCAACCGGTGCCGCTTCAATCGCGGCCACCGGGACGCGCACTTCGAAGCGCTGCTTTTCCAGCGCGCCGCCCTCGTCACGGACGAGTGCCGCGTCGAAGGTCACGACCGCGGCGGAAGCGCCCGCATCGACGCCGAAGGTCCGCAATTCGCCCGACAACCGGGCGCCCGGACTTCCCATCGCCTGCGCCCCCGACAGGACGACGCGGCCGGTCCGCGCAGCAACGGTGTCGGACACCACGCGCGCGAACTGCCGCGCCGGCAACTCGACCCACTGCGCATCCCTGACATAGGCCACGTCGGTCAGGTTCGACTGCACCGGAATGCGGTTGGTCGCCAGTTCCTGCGGCACGACTGGCACCTGGATGGTCACCGTGCGGGCGCCCGCCGACGATTGCTCACGCCCGACGGGGACCTGTTCCGTCGAGGACAGGGTAAGAAGTGCCTTGGGCGGCTTTTCGCCAAAGCTGATGCATCCGGCGAGCGGCAGGGCAGCAAGACCGATCAGAAGCTTCTTCATGTGCGTCCTCACTTGCCCTTGTAGTCCGGCAGCTTTCGCGGGCCAACCAAGGCCGCTGCCCCCTGTTGATCGACCTTTTCCGCGACCGATGCGAGCGCCGCCGACATCTGCCGCAGATCCAGAACCAGCTGGTTGACCTCCGGAATGGTCTGCTTGGAGAAGGTTTGCAGGCCGGGTCGCGCATCCTGGATCGCGGAGTTCAGCGTTTCGGTGCTCTGCCGCGCGGAGCGAATCGTCTCGTTCAGATTGGCCAGCGTCGGCTTCACGTCCTCGGCCAAAATGCCGTTCGTCGTGGCCGCCAGGTTGCCGATCTGCTCCGCTGCCGTGCCGGCCTGGGCCACCGCGATACGCGTCTGCGCCAGCGTTGCGGCGATCTCCGGTCCGCGATCAGCCAAGGCGTCCGTCAAGCGGTTGGTATTCTCAAGGATGCCGGCGATTGACGCCTGATTACGGTCCGTCAGCAGCCCGGTCAGCCGCTCGGTTAGGGTCGACAGTCGTTCGAGCAGCTGCGGCGCGGAATTCAGGATCGCGCCAAGACCGCCGGTGCGCGTCGGAATGACCGGCACGCCATAGGGACATACGCTGCCGGGATCGCGCTCCGGACAGACGATCGGCGGGGCACCCTTGCGCGCACCATCCAGGCTGATCGTGCTCGTGCCCGTGAAGCTGCCCTGGATGGTGGCGGCGGTACCCTGCAGAATCGGCGTATCCTGGCTCACCTCGATCCGCACGCGTACGAACTGCGGATCATTGCGCCACAATTGGATCGACTTCACCTGCCCAGACGGCACGCCCGAATAGGTCACCTGCGATCCGCGGGCGAGCCCGTCGACCGATTGCTTGAAGAAGATGTCATACTCCTTCTGCTTGGTGCCGCCCAGACGCGCGATCCACACGGTGAACAGCGCCAGCACGGCAAGCAGGATCAGCACGACGGCGCCGACCAGGACGTGGTTGGAACGGGTTTCCATCAATCAGCCCCTGAATCTGCTGCTGCACCGGCGGTCGATCGTTCCGACCTTTCCCGTTGCGCCTCTTGTGTTGCGACTGCCGCCCGGCCGCGCGGCCCGCGAAAATACTCCTGGATCCACGGATGATCGAGTGCCAGCAGTTCGTCGATCGTGCCGACCGCAATCACACGCTTGTCGGCGAGCACCGCCACCCGGTCACAGATGGCATACAACGTGTCGAGGTCATGCGTGATCAGGAAGACGGTCAGTCCCAGCGTGCGCTGCAAAGATTTGGTCAGTTCGTCGAACGCCGCCGCGCCGATCGGATCGAGCCCCGCCGTCGGCTCGTCGAGGAACAGCAATTCGGGGTCCATCGCCAGCGCACGGGCAAGTCCGGCGCGCTTCCTCATGCCGCCTGACAATTCAGCCGGAAACTTCGGGCCCGCATCATTGGGCAGGCCGGTCATGATCACCTTATAGGATGCGATCTCGTCGAGCAGCGACAGGCTGAGCGACGGGTAGAATTCGCGCAACGGCACCTGGACGTTCTCGGCCACGGTCAACGTCGAGAACAGCGCCCCCCCTTGGAACAGCACCCCCCACCGTTTGCGAATCTCAAGCGCATCGGTCTCCGCCCGGCCGAGCGTGGGTTCGCCGAACACCGTCACCTCGCCTGCGATCGGCTGCTGCAAGCCGATGATCGATCGCATCAGCACGGATTTGCCTGTGCCCGATCCACCGACGACCCCCAGGATCTCGCCCTGACGCACATCCAGATCGAGATTCTCGTGCACGACCTGGTCGCCGAAGGCATTCTTCAGGCCACGAACTTCGATGATGTTTTCCGGCTCTGCCATCAAATCCAGCCGATCCGCTCGAAGAAGACCGCAAAGAAGGCGTCGAGAACAATGACGAGGAAGATTGCCTGGACGACCGCTGCGGTCGTGCGCATGCCGACCTGCTCCGCATCACCCTTCACCTGCATCCCCTGGAAACAGCCAGCGATGGCGATGATCGCGCCAAAAACGGGTGCCTTGACCAGGCCGACGTAGAGGTCGGTGATCGGCACCACTTCACGCAGTCGTGCGACGAAGGTCACCGGCGGGATATCAAGCTGCCACCAGCAAAGCAGGCCACCGCCAATGATCGCGACGAGCGAGGCGTAAAAGCCAAGGAGTGGCATCATCACCACCGCCGCGATCGTTCGCGGCACCACCAGCGCCTCCATCGGGGACACGCCGATCGTCCGCATCGCGTCGACTTCCTCGGTCAACTTCATCGTACCGATCTGCGCGGCAAAGGCCGACCCCGAGCGCCCGGCAACCATGATCGCGGTCATCAGCACACCCAACTCGCGCAAGGTGATCCGCCCGATCAGGTTGATCGTCAGCACCTCGGCACCGAATTGCCGCAACTGCACCGCGCCCTGCTGCGCAATGACGATGCCGATCAGGAAGCTCATCAGGCCGATGATGCCGAGCGCCGACACCCCGACCACCTCGAAACGCTGCACCGTCGCATTGAAGCGGAAGCGCTGCGGATGGCGGATGACCGACGCCAGGGCCGCCAGCGTCGCGCCCATGAAGCCAAGCAAGCCGACCAACGTGCGTCCCGCGGTGACGGTCGCCTCGCCCACTTCGCCGAGAACGCGGTTGAAGGAGCTGACATGCTGCTGCCGCGTCGGAACAGGCTGATCGGCATTGACCACCTGATCGAAGAGGGCACGCTGTTCTTGGCGCAGCCCCTCGATGTTGGCACCGGTACGCTGCGCGAAGCGGTGGATGACCCATGCACCGATCGTATCGATCCTCGACACGTCGGACAGGTCGATCACCGATACCGCGCCGCTGTAATCATCCAGCCGCGTCGGGAGATCACCAAGGCGAGCCAGCACCAGATCGCCAGTGAAGCGCATCGCTCCGCTATCGTCGCTGAAGTCGGCCAGTGCGCGCATTCCCACCCTTTGCGGGAAACCCCGCACCTCGGCAAGATGAAAGTACGGAGCGGCGGCTTGTTGCATGGATGCTGGCACAGCGGCGTGGCCGCACGGCGATCACGCCATCTCCAGAACTTCTATAGCTCGCCTGCTCCTGCTCAGAGCGCGACGTCGACCGTATGGATCAGCAGGCCGACCATGCCACCCACCAGCGTGCCGTTGATGCGGATGAACTGAAGGTCCTTGCCCACCGCATGTTCCAGCCGCTGGGTAATCGTCTGCGCGTCCCAGCCGCGAACCGTTTCAGACACGAGGCCGACGATAACGTCGCCATAATCGGCGGCCGTGCCAACCGCGACGCGGCGCACATAGCGGTTCAGCGTACGGCGCAGGCGTACGTCGCGCTCCAACGTCTCGCCCAACTGCCGCAGCATGTCCCCCATCCCGCCGGACAGCAGCCGTTCGGGATCGCGAGCGGCGCGGAGCATGGCCTGGCGTGCCTGTTCCCACAGGCCGTTGATCCAGTTCTGCATGGCCGGGTTTTCCAGCAGCGCCAGCTTCAGTGCCTCGACCCGCTCGCGCATCTCGGGCTTGTGCTGGAGATCGCGGGCAAGCGTCGCCAGGCCTTCCTCGGCCTTTGCGCGAAGGGGATGGTCGGGCTGCTCCGCCATGTCGACCAGCATCTTGTCGAGACCGTCGATGATCTTGTTGGCAATGGTTTCGTCGAGCCCGGTCCAGCGCAGGATGGAACCGGCCCGCTCGTGCACCATGTTGCGGACGACCTGCTGGTTCGAATCGAGGACCCGCGCCGCCCAGCGCACGATGCCGTCGATGATCGGCTGGTGCCGGTTCTCGGCCATGGCTGCTTCCAGCGCGCGACCGATCAGCGGCGCCAGATCGATCCGCCGTATCTGCTCCACCATGGCGCCGCGCACCATCCCGCCAAGCCGCTCCTGATCAAGCGCTTGCAGTGCCTCCACCACCAGGCGCGACGCGCCGCGCGTCACGCGCTTGCTGCCGGACGACGGGTTCGCCAGCCAGCGCGCGGCGACGCCTGCCACGTCCATGCGTCGCATGCGGCGGGCGACGACGACGGGAATGAGGAAATAGTCACGCAGGAACACGGCGAGCTGGTCGCCGATCCGATCCTTGTTGCGCGGGATGATCGCGGTGTGCGGGATTGGCAGGCCAAGCGGATGGCGGAAGAGCGCAGTCACCGCGAACCAGTCGGCAAGACCACCCACCATCGCCGCCTCGGCAAAGGCGCGGACAAACCCCCAGGCGGGCGCGCTGTCCTGCAACCGGCCAGCGACGAAGAACGTCGCCGCCATCACGACCAGCATCCCGGTGGCGATCACGCGCATGCGGACCAGCCCCGGGGGTGCAGACATTCGCAAGGGGCGCCTCAGCGCGACCGGCATCATGCCCCGATCAATCCCCCAAGCGGGGGATTGTTCAAGCCTTCTTTCTCGAAGTTGACGCTTATGATGGGGTCATTCGGCCGGAACGTCGCCGTCGCGGAAGCCGATGCGGCCGTGCGGGGCGGGCAGGACGCCGCTGGGGCCCTGGTGGTCGATCACCGTCAAACCATCGTCGCCGGGGCGATAGGTCAGCAGCTTGCGACCGAGCCATGGCCCGATGCGGCGTTCGATCCCGATCGACAGGCTGAAGGCAGCCGGGACGATCAGCAGCGTCAGCAAGGTCGAGACGATGAGGCCGCCGATCACGACAATGCCCATCGGCGCGCGCCATGCGCCGTCGCCGGTGAGCGCCAGCGCGGTCGGCACCATGCCCGCGACCATCGCCACCGTGGTCATCACGATCGGCTGCGCACGCTTATGTCCGGCGTCGACCACGGCGTCGTAGATCGGAACACCGGCCTGCATTTCCTCCAGCGCGAAGTCGATCAGGAGGATCGAGTTCTTCGCCACGATGCCGAGCAGCATCAGGAGGCCGATGAACACCGGCATCGACAACGGGTTGCCGGTGATGATCAGCGCGATGACGCCGCCCAGCGGCGCGAGCAGCAGCGAGCCCATGTTGACCAGCGGCGGCAGCAGCCGGCGATACAGCAGCACCAGCACCGAGAAGACGAGGAACACCCCCGCGATCACCGCGATCACGAAGTTGATCAGCATCTCCATCTGCCACTTGGCCTGGCCGACGCTCATCTTCTGCACGCCGAGCGGCAGGTTCTTCATGATCGGCAGCGCGTTGACCTGCTGCATTGCGTTGGACAGCACCAGCCCCGGGGCCAGATCGGCGCCGATCGTCAGCTGTCGCTGCTGATTGAGGCGGTTGATCTTGGTGGGGCCGGAGCCAAAGCCGATCTCCGCCACCACTGACAGCGGCACCGATCCGCCGTTCTGCGTCGGCACCGGGAGATTGCGGATCGTCGCCATGCGCGTGCGCGACGACTGATCCAGCGCCACCCGGATCGGGATCTGCCGGTCGTTGAGCGAGAAGCGCGCGCTGTTCTGGTCGATGTCACCCAAGGTCGCGATGCGGATCGCGTTGGACAGCGCACTGGTCGTGACGCCAAGGTCCGCCGCGAGATCAAGCCGCGGCTTGATGACGATTTCCGGCCGGTTGAGGTCGCCCGCAATGCGCGGCGCGAGAAATCCGGGGATCTTCGCCATTTCGCGCACGATCTTGTCGGCGGTTTCGCGCAGCAGCACCGGATCGTCGCTGCCCAGCGTCACCGACACGTCGCGGTTGTTGTCGCCCCAGCCGAACTGCGACTGGAAGTTGACGCGCGCATCCGGGATCTTGGCGAGTTCCGGCGCAAGCTGGCGTTCGAACTCGGTCGAGGTCTTTTCGCGCCGATGGCTGAGGTCGCCGCCGAACAGCGCGCCGATCCGTTCGTTGAGGCTCGGCTTGTCCTTGAACTGCACGGTGACGCGGCCAGTGCCGACGAAGGCGCGGGTGTAGATCGTCTCCGCCTCTGGCTGCTGACGCAGCAGGTCATAGACCTTGTCGACGACCTGCTGCGTCTGCGGCAGCGTGGAGCCGGGAGGCATGGTGATCGTGACGGTCGAGCGTTCCTGATCGATCGACGGCTGGAACTGCATCGGCAGGCTAGCAAAACCGACAATGGTCAGCAGGAAGGCGAGCACGCCGATGCCGATCGTCCAGACGCGGTGATCGCGGAAATAGCCGGTCACGCGGCTGAACCCGCCGCGCGCGCGGATCGCCATCGACTTGCCGGGATCGAGCGTCCAGCGAAGGACGTTCATATAGATGTCCATCATCCGCCCCTCGCCATGCGCTTCGGGGCCGGCGGACTTCAGGAAATAGGCCGCGATCATCGGCGTGATCATGCGCGCGACCGCAAGGCTCATCAGCACCGCGACGACGACGGTGAGGCCGAAGTTCTTGAAGAACTGCCCCGACACGCCCGGCATCAGGCCGACCGGCAGGAACACCGCGACGATCGACATGGTGGTGGCGAGCACGGCCAGGCCGATCTCGTCCGCCGCGTCGATCGACGCCTGATAGGCGGATTTACCCATGCGCATGTGACGAACGATGTTCTCGATCTCCACGATCGCATCGTCGACCAGCACGCCCGCAACGAGGCTGAGCGCGAGCAGCGTCATCTGGTTCAGCGTGAACCCCATCAGGTCCATGAACCAGAAGGCGGGGATCGCGGAGAGCGGGATGGCGAGCGCCGATATGAACGTCGCGCGCTTGTCACGCAGGAACAGGAACACGATGAACACGGCGAGCACCGCGCCCTCGATCATCGCGTGGATCGCGCTCTCATATTGCTCGATCGCATATTTGGAGCCGTCGATCCGCAGCTGGAATTTCACCTGCGGATTGCGCTTCTCCAGCTCGGCGAGCTTCTTCTGCGCCTCCTTGAAGACGCTGACTTCCGAATAGCCCTTGGCCCGCTTGAAATCGAAGGTGATGACCGGTCGACCGTCGACGCCGGCGGCGGATCGCTGCTCGGCATAAAGGTCGCGCACCGTCGCCACCGCGCTCAGCTTGATCGTGCGGCCGTTGCCGGCGATGATCTGCGTCTGGCCCAGTTCATAGGCGTCGCGCGCATTACCCAGCACGCGCACCGACTGTTCGGCGCCGGCGATCTCCGCACGGCCGCCGGCGGCGTTCAGGTTCACCTGCCGCAGCTGCTGGTTGATCTGGGTGGCGGTGAGGCCGTAGGCGGCAAGCTTCGCCGGATCGAGGATCACGCGGATCTCACGATCGACGCCGCCGTTACGTTCGACCGAGCCCATGCCCTCGACGCCGAGCAGCTCCTTGGTCACCGTATTGTCGATGTACCAGCTCAGCTGCTCGATCGTCATGTCGGTGCCGATCGCCGAATAGCTGCCCAGATCATTGTCGTTGATCTTCACACGGCTGATCTGCGGCTCCAGGATGCCTTCGGGCAGGTTGGAGCGGATCTGCGTAACGGCATCGCGCACTTCGTTCACCGCGCGGTCGACCGGCGTGCCGATGTCCAGCTGGATCATCGTCGTCGAATTGCCTTCGGAGACAAAGGACTGGATTTCGTCCACGCCCTCGATCGTCCGCACCGCGGCCTCGATCCGCTGCGTGACCTGCGTTTCCAGCTCGCTCGGCGCGGCGCCCGGCTGCGTGATTTCCACCGCGACCGCGGGGAAATCGATGTCCGGTTCGCGGTTGATGTCCATCCGGATGAAGCTGACGATGCCGGCGACCGTCAGGATCACGAACAGGACGATGACCGGAACCGGGTTTCGGATCGACCAGGCCGAGATATTGCGGAAACTCATGCCGTCACACTCCGGGCTTGCCGAGCACCGGCGCGATCTTCTGCCCCGGGTTCAGGAACGCACCTGCCGAGACGACCACCTTTTCCGTGCCGTCGAGACCTGATGCAATCGCAACCGAATCGTCGTTCACCGTGCCCAGCCGCACGTCGCGGCGCTGCACCACATTGTTCTTGTCGGCGATATAGACGTAATTGCCCTTCTCGTCGCTAAGAACCGCCGATTGCGGAAGCTCGGGCACGCTGGCGGTGCCGCCGACGATCGTGGCGGAGGCGAAGCCGCCGGGGCGAAGCGCGGGATCATAGCGAAGCGCAACGCGGGCGATGCCCTGGCGCGTCTGCGGGTCGATGACCGGCGACACCTGCCACACCTCGCCATCGAACTTCGTCTCGCTGCCCACCGGGGTCACGCTGACGCGTGCGCCCGGGCGCAGCTTGACGAGATCATCCTCGGCGAGCTGCGCGCGCATTTCCATCTCGCCCCCCTTGGCCATGCGGAACAGCGTGCCCGAGGCGGAGCTGATGATCTGCCCCGGCTCGACCTGGCGCGTCAGCACGAGGCCGGCGGCGGGTGCCCGGATATCGAGGCGATTGTTGCGCGCGCGCTGTTCGGAAGCGGCGGCGTTGGCAACCTTGAGCCGCGCGGCGGCGGCATCGCGGGTGGCGATGCGGCGCTGGACGTCGGCCTGGCTGATGAACCCGCGGCCGACGAGCTGCTCGGCGCGATCAAGCTCCGCCTGGGCGAGCGTCAGATCGGCCTTGGCCACGTTGACCTGCGCGGCGAGGCTGGCGGCGGTCTGCGTCTGCACCGACCGGTCCACCGTGGCGAGCACCTGGCCGGCCCGCACCCACTGGCCCGGTTCGACCAGAACGGCGGTCACCATGCCGCCTTCGCCAGCGACACCGACCGGCATCTCGCGGCGCGCGGCCAGCGTGCCGGTGGCAGTGACCGCGCGATCGACCGATGCACGGCCCGGCACGATGACCGTGACGCGCGGCGCCTGATCGGCGGCGGAGGAGGCCGAAGGCGCAGGATCGCCCGAGCGCGTCAGCAACATCGCCGCGGCCACGATCGCCAATACCGCCACCACGGCCACGATGATGAGCCGCCGACGCCGGCGGCCATCATCCGTCGGACCTTCGATCAACACGGTCTCGCCACTCACACTACCGGTATCGTGATTCATGCACCCTACATCCCGCTCCGGCGACGTCAGACGGCCGTTCGCTACCTTGCCGGCAGTGTATTATATGAATAAGTCACCGGCCTCAAGTACCGGCTTGCCCCGATTGGCGCCATGGCAGATTGGGTGCTCCACCACAAGCCAGCCTCGTTCAGCTTGCGTTGTCGAAGCGTTGTGCAGGAACGACCAACCGATTGTCCGGAGTTAAACATTCATGCGCATTCTTTTCGCTTCGCTGATGCTGGCCACCGCCGCCACCCCCGCCCTGGCCCAGAATGTGGTGGGCGGGCCGGTGCTGCCGGACGGGACGCTGCTCGACGTCGTCGCGACTGGCGACATTACCCGCGTACCGGACGTTGCAACGCTGCGCGCGGGCGTCGTGACGCAGGCGGCGACCGCGAGCGAGGCGTCGGCGCAGAATGCCAGCCAGATGGCGCGCGTCATCGCCGCGCTCCGCGCCGCGGGAATTGCCGAGCGCGACATCGCGACCGCCAGCATCGGCCTGTCGCCGCAATATCGCTATGGCGAGAACCAGCCGCCGGTGATCACCGGCTATCAGGCGACCAACACCGTGTCGGTGAAGTTTCGTGACATCGCCAAGAGCGGACGGGTGCTCGACGCCCTGGTGAAGGCGGGCGCCAATCAGATCGACGGGCCGCAATTGTCGATCGACAAGCCCGCGGCGGCGCTCGACGAAGCGCGGGTGAATGCGGTCCGGCAGGCACAGGCGCGCGCGCAGCTCTATGCGCAGGCTGCCGGGCTTCGCGTCGACCGGATCGTGTCGATCAACGAGCAGGGCGACAATCGCGGCGACCAGCCCCGCCCGCCGGTCCTCTACGCCCGCGCGGCCAAGGCGGATGCGCAGACCGAGATGCTGCCGGGCGAGACCGAAGTCAGCGTCACCATCGCGGTGCGCTTCCTGCTGAAATGAGCAAATGCCGCCCCGCGTGGGTGCGGGGCGGCATCAGGCTTTCTCAAGGGCCGGAAAGCAGCGGCCAAGAAAAAGGCCGCCCGAGTGATCGGGCGGCCCTTTTGTCATGGTCCTGGTAGCGCGGGCTTAACGCACGCTGCCACGACGGACGAGGTTGACGATCGCCAGCAGGACAACCGCACCCAGCAGCGACACCAGGAACGACGTCAGCGTCAGCGGCGAATTGTTGATCGAACCACCCGAAATGATCAGACCACCGATGAACGCGCCAACGATGCCGACGACGATATTCAGGAAGATGCCCTGCTGTGCATCGGTCCGCATGATGATGCTGGCGAGCCAGCCGATCACACCGCCGACGATCAACCAGAGAATGATACCCATAACTAACTCCCCTGCGTTAACGGCCCGAACGGCCGGGCTGGGGAAAATACTCTTGACAGCCAAACTTTGTTCCGATCACGTAACTCAGTTCAGAAGTTCTGCTGGCGCTCATAGAGCGATTTGTAGTGCTGGATGCGCGTGACGCGCAGCCCGGGCATGCCCGAGCGGTCGATCGCACGCTGCCAGCTGGCGAATTCCTCCACCGTCAGGCCGTAGCGATTGCACACCTCGTCAACCGTCAGCAGACCGCCGTTCACCGCTGCGACGACCTCCGCCTTGCGACGCACGACCCAGCGGGTGGTGGTCGGCGGCGGCAGGGTTTCGAGGGTCAATGGCTCGCCGAGCGGGCCGATGACCCGGGCGGGACGGATCTTCTGGTTCTCAATCATGACTCAACCTCGGTTGTGGGGACCGCGAGGCCCCCTTTCCACCTGACATTGCACAGCGTGACGAACGCGAACCGGTGTACTCTAGCCACCGATCGGTAAACAGGATGTTCAATCGTCCTTCCATTGCATCATTGCTTTGGCCACGGGACCGTTGAACGCACCGTCCACCGGCGCGAAAAGCGGCGAATCGAGCCGCACCCGCGCCGAACGGGCGTAGATGGTCGCGGTGGGCGACGCCGCCTGTCGCGCCGTCATCTCCACCAGCAATACCGCCAGGTCGCTGGGGAGCTCGACCAGCGGTGCGCGGCGGTCGAACAGGGCAAAACTCAGGTCCACGCTACGCCTGGCTCCTCATGCGTCCTACGGGACACCCCTGCTACGCGCCGCAGATGAAGGGTCCGTAAAGGATGCCACCATCCTGGTGCGTGTTCACCATCCAATTCGGATGTGCTATGGCGCGCACGTGACTGATATCGGTGATTTCCAGCTGGACGGCGGCGCCGCCGGCCGCCGCATCGTCGTTGCCATGTCGGGCGGGGTGGACAGCTCCGTCGTCGCCGCGCTGGCCAAGGCGAGCGGGGCGGAGACGATCGGCGTGACGCTGCAATTGTACGACCATGGCGAGGCGACCGCCCGCCCCGGCGCCTGCTGCGCCGGGCGCGACATTCGTGATGCGCGCGCGGTGTGCGACAGCCTGGGCATCGCGCATTATGTGTTCGACCACGAAAGCAGCTTCCGCAGCCGGGTGGTCGACCGCTTTGCCGACGAATATCTCGCCGGCCGCACGCCGATCCCTTGCGTCCAGTGCAACATGGGACCCAAATTCACCGACCTGTTCGCGCTGGCGCGTGATCTGGGGGCGGACTGCCTCGCCACCGGCCATTATGTCCGCCGAATGATGGGCAGCGCGGGCGCCGAGCTGCACCGCGCGATCGATCCCGCGCGCGACCAGAGCTATTTCCTGTTCGCCACCACGCGGCAGCAGCTCGATTTCCTGCGCTTCCCGCTGGGCGGCATGCCCAAGGATCAGGTGCGCGCGATCGCCGCCGAGATGGGGCTGGGCGTCGCGGGCAAGCCCGACAGCCAGGATATCTGCTTCGTCCCCGACGGTGACTACGCCGGGCTGGTCAAGAAGCTGCGCCCCGCCGCCGTGGACGGCGGCGAGATCGTCGACCTCGAAGGACGCGCGCTCGGCCGGCACGAGGGGATCATCCATTACACCGTCGGCCAGCGGCGCGGCCTCGACATCGGCGGCCAGCCTGAGCCGCTGTACGTCATCCGGCTGGAGCCCGAGGCGCGGCGCGTCGTCGTCGGCCCGCGCGCGGCGCTGGCGGTGGCCGCCGCGCGGCTCGCCGATCTCAACATCCTCGGACCTCTGGACGGCCCGCTGACCGCCAAGGTGCGATCGATGGCCAAGCCGGTGCCGGCGCGCCTCGATGGCGACATGCTGCTGTTCGACGCGCCCGAATATGGCGTCGCGCCGGGCCAGGCGGCGGTGCTGTATGATGGCGACCGGGTGCTCGGCGGCGGCTGGATCGCGAGCACCGAGGCCGCCGCGCTGGCGGCCTGACGACAGGCGCTGCCACCGATCAGGGCAGCAGATACGTTCCCTCGATCACGGTGACGCACTCGCCGGTCAGCAGGATGCGGTCCCCAGCAACCCGGCAGCCGATCCGGCCACCACGCGCGCTCGCCTGAAACGCGCTGAAGGTGTCGCGGCCAAGCACATCGGCCCAGTAAGGCGCCATCACCGCATGGGCGGAGCCGGTCACCGGATCCTCGGGAATGTCGTAGAAGTCGGTGAAGACGCGGCTGACGATATCCGCGCTCTCACCGCGCGCGGCGACGATATGGACGATCGGCCCCAAAGCCTTGATCGCGCGACCATCGGGCGCGGCGGCGCGCACCGCTGCCTCATCGGCGACGATCACCAACGCATAGCCCTTGTCATGCCACAGCGTCTCCACCGCCTCGACGCCCAGTGCGGCGACGATCGCGTCCAGCGGCTTTGGCTTGGGCCGCCACGCGGGCAGCGCCATCTCATAACCCGCGCCGCGCCGCGCGACCTCCAGCATCCCGGCCTGCCGGGTGGCGAAGCGCACGCGATCGATCGTGGTGTCGGAGGACAGGACGAAATGCCCGCTGGCCAGCGTCGCATGCCCACATAGCGCCACCTCGGCGGCAGGCGTAAACCAGCGCAGTTCAAAATCCGCCGCATCATTCGCCGGCGCTGGCACGATGAAGGCCGTTTCGGACAGGTTGTTCTCCGACGCGATCGCCTGAAGCAACGTGTCGTCGGGCCAGGCCGAAAGCGGCAGCACGGCGGCGGGATTGCCGACGAACGGCGCGTCGGCGAAGGCGTCGATCTGCGCGAACGGGATCCTCATAATGTCCTTTCGTGAAGCGGCCGGGATGCCGCCGGTGCGGCTGCGAACGCCGGATCAGCGGCGAGGTTCAGATACGCTTGCCGAACCAATGCGGCGTCACGTCCGCCTCGACCAGTGGATTGTCGGTATCGACATGCCCCTCCGGATCGAGGTGGATCAGCACCTCCACGCGCGGAAACACGTCGCGCAGTCGGCGTTCGACATTCTCCACGATATCGTGCGCCGCCGCGACGGTCAGCGTGCGATCCACCTCCATGTGGAATTGCGCGAAATCATGCGCGCCGGCCCGCCGGGTGCGGAAATCATGGATCCCGCGGATGCCCGGCTGGCGCGCAGCCACCTCGATGAAGGCGGCGCGTTGATCCTCCGGCCATTCCTTGTCCATCAGCATGTCGATTGCCTGGCTCGATGCCTTGAACGCCCCCCATGCGAGCCACGCGGCAATGGCGATGCCGAAGATCGGATCGGCGCCGGGCACGCTGGCGAACTGATCGAGCACCAGCGCCGCGATCACCGCGACATTGAGCAGGACGTCCGACTGGTAATGGACATTGTCGGCAAGGATCGCGACCGATCCGGTGCGGCGGATGACGCTGCGCTGATAGGCGAGCAGCGCGAAGGTGGCGACGATCGCCGCCACCGACACGCCGATGCCCAGCGTCGCGTCCTGATTGACCTGCGGATTGGTCAGCCGCTCGATCGCGCGCCATGCGATGCCGATCGCCGAGGCAGTGATCAGCACCACCTGGAACAATGCCGCCAGCGCCTCCGCCTTGCCATGGCCGAAACGGTGATCGTGGTCCGCCGGCTCCGCCGCCACCTTGACTCCGTAAAGGGTGACGAGGCTCGCCAGCAGGTCGAGCGCGGTATCGGCCAGCGAGCCGAGCATCGCGACCGATCCGGTGTGCCACGCGGCAAAGCCCTTCAGCGCCAGCAGGAACGCTGCCGTCGCGACGCTCGCCAGGGCGGCGCGCATCGCAAGCGGGATGATCCGGCGGCGTTCGTCGTTGGTCATGGGTAGAGCAAGCCTTCCGTCCACCCCGCTTCTTCACGCGTGAACAATCGACGCTCATGTAGGCGATGCGCGCGATCCTGCCAGAACTCGATGCGATCGGGCACTACGCGATACCCGCCCCAATGCGGCGGGCGCGGCACGTCGCTACCTTCGAACCGGAATTGCATCGCCTCGAACCGCCCCTCGAAGATCGAGCGGGCGGCGAGCGGACGGGATTGTTCGGACGCCCAGGCGCCCAGCTGCGAGTCGCGGCTACGCGAGGCGAAATAGGCGTCGCTCTCGGCGTCGCTCACCCGTTCCACCACGCCCTCGATGCGGATTTGCCGGCGCAGCGACTTCCAGTGGAACAGCAGCGCAGCCTGCATATTCTCCTTCAGGTCGTGCGCCTTGCGGCTCTCGCGATTGGTGTAGAACACGAAGCCATCGGGGCCGTGCCCCTTCAGCAGCACCATGCGCGCGGCAGGCCGCCCGCTGGCATCCGCAGTCGCCAGCGCCATCGCGTTGGGATCATTGGGTTCGCTTTCCTGCGCCTCGGCAAACCAGGCGTCGAACAGGCCGAAGGGGTCGGTGGACATGGTGGCTGCCATAGCACCGGCGATGCGGCGGAACGACTCCCCGCGCCGCGAATTGAATCGGCCTCGCAACGATGAAGGCGGACGATCATGGCGGCACGGGCATATTGGCAAGGGCAGATACGCCTCGCGCTCGTCTCCATCCCGGTGGAAATCTATTCGGCCGTCAAATCGGGCGCGAGCGTCAGCTTTCGCCAGATCCATGAGCCGACCGGCAAGCCGATCAAATATGAAAAGGTGGCCGAGGGCGTCGGGCCGGTCGATGCCGACGACATCATGAAGGGCTATCAGATCGACAAGGGCGAATATGTCCTGCTCGATCAGGACGAGATCGATTCGGTGAAGCTGGAATCGAAGAAGACGCTGGAGCTGACCCAGTTCGTCGACGCGAGCGACATCGACGTCCTGTATTATGAGAAGCCCTATTTCGTCGTGCCGGCGGACGACCTGGCGGAGGAAGCGTTCATCGTGCTGCGCGAGGCGTTGCGGCGGACCAAGAAGGTCGGGCTGGGGCAGCTGGCGATGCGCGGGCGCGAATATGTCGTCAGCCTGAAGCCGTGCGGGCGCGGCATGGTGCTGGAAACCTTGCGCTATGCCGATGAGGTGAACCGGGCGCAGGGCTATTTCCGCGACATTCCCGATGCCAAGCCGGACGAGGAACTGCTCGAACTGGCCGAGGCGCTGATCGAAAAGAAGAGCGCTGCCTTCGACCCCAAGGAGTTCCACGATCGCTATGTCGATGCGCTGAAGGACCTGATCGAGCGCAAGCGCAAGCAGAAGGGCAATCGCAAGATCATCGAGGAGAAGGATGACGGCGGCGGGCGATCCGCCTCCAACGTCGTCGACCTGATGGCCGCGCTGAAGAAATCGATGGAGAAGTCAGGCGGTGCTGGCGCGGCGACCAAGAGCGCGCCGGCCAAGAAGCCCGCCGCCAAGACCGCGTCGCGCACCGCGCCGGCGAAGAAGACGGCCAGCAAGCCGGCGGCGCGCAAACGTGCCTGACCTCATCCTCATGCCGCCGATGGGGGTCACGCCATGAGCAGCGATCCCCTCGCCCTCTACAATGCCAAGCGCGACTTCGCGAAGACGGCCGAGCCCGCCGGCACGTTGGCGCCGGGCAATGGCAACAGCTTCATCGTGCAGAAGCATGATGCGACGCGGCTGCATTGGGATTTCCGGCTCGAACTCGACGGGGTGCTGAAAAGCTGGGCGGTGACGCGCGGGCCGAGCCTTGACCCCAACGAGAAAAGGCTGGCGGTCAGGACCGAGGATCACCCGCTCAGCTATGCAACCTTTGAGGGCACGATCCCCAAGGGCGAATATGGCGGCGGCACGGTGATGCTGTGGGATCGCGGCACCTGGTCGGTGATCAAGGGCAAGTCGCCCGAGGACCTCGAGAAAGGCCACCTTCATTTCGTGCTCGATGGCGAGCGGATGAAGGGCGAATGGCTGCTGATCCGGCTGAAGCCCAGGGGCAAGGAAAAGCGCGAGAACTGGCTGCTGCGCAAGATCGATGATGGCTATGCCGGCGGCACCGACACGTTGGTTGAAACCGCGCTGACCAGCGTCACCACCGACCGCACGATGCAGGAGATCGCCGAGGGTAAGAAACCGAAGAAGGTCGAAAAGGCTCAAGCGAAGAAGAAGGCGCCTGCGTCACGCGGGCGCAGCACGAGCAAAGGCAAGGCGAAAGGCGCACCGCCGGCATTCTCCCCGCCGCAATTGTGCACGCTGGTGGACAGCGTGCCCGACGGGTCTGCGTGGATGCATGAGGTGAAATACGACGGCTATCGCGCGGTGATCGCAGTCGGCGGCGGCACCGCAAAGGTCTATACCCGCAACGGGCTGGACTGGACCGACAAGTTCCAGGCGATCGCCGATGCCGCGGCGGCGCTGCCGGTCGACAGCGCGCTGCTGGACGGCGAGATCGTCGCCTTCAAGGACGGGCGGCCCGACTTCTCCACGCTGAAGAACGCGATCTCCTCCGGCGGCGACATGACCTTCTTCGCCTTCGACCTCATCGAACTGGATGGCGAGGATCTGCGCACGCTCACCAATCTCCAGCGCAAGGAACGGCTGCGGCCGATCATCACCGCCTCCGACCGGCTGCAGTTCAGCGAACATGTCATGGGATCGGGTGAAAAACTGTTCGAGACGATGTGCGCCGAGGGGCTGGAGGGGATCGTCTCCAAACAGGCCGACGCGCCCTATCGCGGGCAGCGCACCAAGGCGTGGGTGAAGGTCAAGTGCACGCGGCGGCAGGAATTCGTGATCGTCGGCTGGACCACGTCCGACAAGGCGCGCGGCTTCCGCTCGCTGCTGCTCGGCGTACATGAGGACGGCAAGCTGCGCTATGCGGGCAAGGTCGGCACGGGGTTCTCCAACGACCTGATGATCGAGCTGAGCGAGAAGCTCGCGAAGCTGGAGCGCAAGACGCCGACCGTCGAGGTGCCCAAGAATCTTGGACGCGCCGCGGTGAAGGGCGCGCATTGGGTGACGCCCAAGCTGGTCGCCGAAATCGCCTTCACCGAGACCACGCCGGACAAGCTGCTGCGCCACCCGAGCTTCCTCGGGCTGCGCGGTGACAAGGATGCCAAGGACGTGGTGATCGAACAGCCGCAGGCCCCGCCCGCCGCCGCCCCCACCGACGTTCCGGCGACCAGCATCAAGGTCAGCAGCCGGGACCGGCTGATCTTTCCCGAATCGAAAGTCACCAAGGGCGATCTGGCCAATCATTATGCTGAGGTGGCCGGAATCATGCTGCCCTGGGCCGGGCGGCGGCCGATCAGCCTCGTTCGGTGCCCGCAGGGACGCGCCCGAAAATGCTTCTTCCAGAAGCATGACGCCGGCTCGTTCGGCGATCACGTCCATCAGGTGCCGATCACCGAGAAGGACGGATCGACCGAAAATTACCTCTGGGTCGACGATGCCGACGGCCTCGTCGCCTGCGTGCAGATGGGCACGATCGAGTTCCATGGCTGGGGATCGACGGTCGACCATCTGGAGCAGCCCGACCGGCTGGTGTTCGACCTCGACCCCGACGAGGGCCTCGATTTTGGCGACACCAAGAAGGCGGCCGAGCATCTGAAAAACCAGCTCGCCGAGCTTGGCCTCACCAGCTTCCCGATGCTGTCCGGGGGCAAGGGGGTGCATGTGGTCGTGCCGCTCACTCCCGATGCCGAATGGCCGGCGGTGAAGAGCTTCGCCGATCGCTTCGCCCGCGCGCTGGCTCAGGCCGAGCCCGACCGCTTCGTCGCGACGATGAGCAAGGCGAAGCGCAAGGGCCGGATCTTCATCGACTGGCTGAGGAACCAGCGGGGCGCCACGGCGATCATGCCCTATGCGGCGCGTGCACGTGCCGGCGCGCCCGTTGCAGCGCCGGTTTCCTGGACCGAATTGCGCGACATCGACAGCGCCGCGCGCTGGCATGTCAAGGACGCGGCTGAACTGATCGAACGCGCGGGCAGCCGTGCGCTCGCCGGATGGGGGGTGGCCGAGCAGACATTGCCGGACCTGTGACGCCATGGCCTTTGCGCCCGCGCGCTTCCATCCGATCCCCCCTTCCCCGCAGCACCGATTTCATATTGCGCCGCCACAAGGCCCCGCTAGGGTCCGCGCCGCGCAGGAGCCCCATCGTCTTGGCGACACAGCCCGCCCTTTTTGATCCCTATACCAACGCGCGTCGCTGGATCGACGATTACCGCGCGCATGTCGCCAGCGGCGGCGACGTGCTGTGCGGCGGCGACGAGACGCCGTGGCTGGCGATGTTCGAGGAACTGGCGACGCTGGTCGGCGATGACCTGGCGCACGCCCGCGAACGCGTGCAGCGCCACGCCGCGGACATCGGCACGGGATTTCGCGTGACCGGCGAGAATGAGGAGCGCCCCTGGCCTCTGTCCCCGGTCCCGCTGCTGATCGAGGGCGACGAATGGGCCGCGATCGAACGCGGGATCGTGCAGCGTGCCGACCTGTTCGAGACCATCCTTGCCGATCTGTACGGCGAGGCAAAGCTGGTCGCGCGCGGGCTGGTCCCCGCCGCGCTGGTGGCGGGCAGCCCGTTCTTCCTGCGCCCGCTCGTCGGCCTGCCGCCACCGGGCGGCCACCAGCTTCACTTCATGGCCGTGGACCTGGGACGCGGGCCGACCGGCGAATGGCGGGTGCTGGCCGATCATCTTCGCACGCCATCGGGTGCGGGCTATGCGCTGGAAAACCGCCTGGCGGTCAGCCGCACGCTCGGCGGCCTTCAGGCGCGGCTCAATGTCGCGCGCCATGCGCCCTTCTTTGCCGCATTTCGCGACGGCCTCGCCGCATCGTGCAACCGCACCGATCCCCGCATCGGCCTGCTGACCCCGGGAAATTACACCGTCAGTTATCCCGAGCAGGCACATCTTGCCCGCTACCTCGGCCTGCTGCTGGTGGAGGGCGCTGATCTCGCCGCGCTGGAGGACAAGGTCTATGTCCGCACCATCGGCGGGCTGAAGAGGATCGACGCTCTGTGGCGCCGGATCGACGCGCGCTTCCTCGACCCGCTCGCCTTCGACACCCATTCGCAGATCGGCGTGCCCGGCCTGATCGACGCTTATGCCGCCGGCAATGTCGTGCTGGCGAACGCACCCGGTGTCGGGGTGCTGGAGGCGCCCGCCTGGCACGCATTCCTGCCGCAATTGTGCCTTCGCCTGACCGGCGCCAGCCTCAGCCTGCCCAATATCGCGACCTGGTGGTGCGGCCAGCCCTCCGAATGTGCGCGGGTGGAGGAGGATCTCGACAATCTGCTCATCGCGCCGGCCTTTGGCGGCGGGACGCTGGGCTTGCCCACCGACAGCGCCGTCGCGGGAAGCGATCTCGATGCCGCACAACGCACGGCGCTGCGCGCCGATCTGGCGCGTCGCCCGCAGGATTATGTCGGGCAGGAGATCGTCCGGCTTTCCACCATGCCGGTCGTCGCCGGTGACACCCTGGTATCGCGCCCCTTCACGCTGCGTGTCTTTGCCGCGCGCGGCGCGGACGGCCGCTGGGTCGTGCTGCCGGGCGGCTTCGCCCGAATCGCCGAGCATCCCGATCCACGCGCGGCGGTGATGGGCGAGGGCATCTGGTCGGCCGACGTGGTGGTGCACGGGAACACGCCGGTCGATCCCGTGTCGCTGCTGCCACCAACCGACACCCAGCATATCCGCCGCAATCCCGGCACCTTGCCGAGCCGCGTGGCGGACAATTTCTTTTGGCTGGGTAGGTATCTGGAACGCGGCGAGGCGCTGCTGGCGGTGATCCGCGTGATGCTGGGCAATTCGATCGACGCCGATGGCGGCGCGGCGCTGAGCAGCGACACGATCGGGCGGCTGGCGGGACTGATCGCCAGCACCGGCGCCGCGCCGCGCCCGTCCAGCCACAAGCGGGCGGACCTGACCCAGATGGCGCGGCATGCGATGGAATCGGTTGGCCAGGGCTGGCAATCGGTCGCGGAGATCAACCTGCACGCACGGCGGATCGGCAACAATTCGCGTGACCGGTTGTCGGCGGACATGGTGCGGCTGCTCGACGCGCCCTTCCCCACCCATCGCGGGACGCTGGATCGCGCGGGGTCGCTTCAGCGGCGCTACGCGGCGATCGCCGGCCTGTCGGCGGAACATATGAGCCGCACCGCGGCCTGGCGGTTCCACGATCTCGGTCGGCGGATCGAGCGCGCACTGGCCATGGTCCGCGCTCTCCTGACCTTTGGCCTCGCGGGATCCTCGCTCGATGATCTGTCGACCTTGCTCGACCTCGCCGACAGCCAGATCAGCTATCGCCAGCGCTATCTGACCGGCCTCGCACGCGTGCCGGTGGTCGATCTGGTCGCGCTCGACACGGGCAACCCGCGCTCGCTCGCCTTTCAGGTGGAGCGCATCTGGGAGCATCTTTGTGCGTTGCCGGTGCTGAACGACGACGGCATGGCGGAGGAGCAGCAGCAACAGGCAACCGAGCTGAAGGCGATCGTATCGAGCGCCCGCGCCGGAACGCTCGACGGCAAGATGCTGAGCGAGCTGGAGGCGCGGCTGATCGGCCTCTCCAACGAGATTGCCCGGCGCTATTTCCTGCAAGGGGCGGAGCCGCTGCGCGCCGGCGGGCTGACGCTGGCATGATCTACGACATCACCCATGTCACCCGGTTCGACTATGGTGCGCCGGTGCGCTTCGCGCGCTGCAACCTGCGGCTCGAGCCGATCGACTGGCCGGGACAAAGGCTGGAATCGTACATGCTGCGCGTCACGCCATCGGGCCGGACCACCCCGGCGCGGGCAGAGGCGGGGCTCGCCAATGTCACGCGCCTCACGATCGACGTGCCGGTCCAGCGGCTGACGATCGAGAGCTGCGCACGCATGACGGTAGACCGTCCGGTGCCGATGCTGGCGCCGGGCGATCCGACGCTGGGCGAGATAGCCGCCATGGCGCGCGACAGCCGCGACCTGTCACCCGCGGGGCCGCCAAGCTATCTCTTCCCCTCGCCGCTGATCCCGCTCGATCGCCAGATCGCCGATTATTGCGCGCCCGATCTTGCCCCCTCGCGCAACGCGCTGGAAGCGGGCATTGCGTTGGCGCAGCGGATCCAGCGCGAGTTCGAATTTGATCCCGCCGCGACGCTGGTCGACACGCCGCCGCACGAGGCGTTCCTGAAGCGGCGCGGCGTATGCCAGGATTTCGCGCAGATCATGATCACCGGCCTGCGCGCGGCGGGTCTGCCGGCAGCCTATGCCTCGGGCTATATCCGCACGCTGCCACCGCCCGGGCAGGAGCGGCTGGTGGGCGCGGATGCGACGCATGCCTGGGTGCTGTTATGGTGCGGTCCGGTGCGTGGCTGGATCGGCGTCGACCCGACCAACGGCATCTGGATGGCCAGCGACCATATCATCACCGCGGTCGGCCGCGATTATGCCGAAATCGCCCCTGTCGACGGTGTCGTGCTGGGATCGGGGGCGCAGAAGATGGAGGTTTCCGTCGACGTTGCCCCATTGGCTGAAGGCGAGGAATAGCGCCTCGCCCGCCATCCACCGCTTGTCCTCCTGCCGTACCTTCCCGATAGGCCCTGCATGAACACCCACCCTGCTCCCGCCGGCATGCATCCGCGCGAATTCGTGGCCTTTGTCGCCGCGGTGATGGCAGTCAACGCATTCGGCGTCGACCTGATGCTGCCGGCGCTCGCCGACATCGGCCGTGACCTGTCGATCATGGAAGCGAACCATCGGCAGTGGATCATCACCGTCTATATGGTGGGGTTCGGGGCGGGGCAGCTGGTGTATGGCCCGCTCGCGGACCGGTATGGCCGGCGGCCGATCCTGCTGGTGACGCTGGCGGGATTCACCGCCGCGAGCATCTTTGCCGCCAGTTCGACAACCTTTGCCGCCCTGCTCTTCGCGCGGCTGCTGCAGGGGTTGATGTCCGCCTCCACCCGCGTGCTGGCGGTCGCCATCGTGCGCGACGGATCGTCCGGGCGGCAGATGGCGCGCACCATGTCAGTTGCGCAGATGATCTTCTTCCTGGTGCCGATCCTGGCGCCGACGCTGGGACAGTTGCTGCTCGCCTTCGGGCCATGGCGCTTCATCTTCTACGTGCTCGGCGGCTTTGCGGCGTTCGTCCTGGCGTGGAGCGCGGTGCGCCTGCCCGAGACGCTGCCCATCGCACGGCGGCGGGCGATCTCGCTGGAGGCGCTGCGCGGCAGCTATCATCTGACGCTCACCAACCGCTATTCGCTGGGCTATGCGATCGCCGCCTCGCTCACTTTTGGCGGGATCATCGCCTTCGTGTCGCTGTCGCAGCAGATCTTTGTCGATGAGTTCGATGCGGGCGATCGCTTCACCATGTTGTTCGCGCTGTGCGCCTGCGCGATGGGAGCGGCCTCCTTCCTCAACAGCCGACTGGTCGAACGGCTGGGCACGCGGCTCATCTCGCAAAGCGCGGTGCTGGCGCTGATCGCGCTTTCGATCGTCCATGTCGCCGTGGTGCTCGCGGGGTGGGAGACGCTGGCCAGCTATGTCTTCTTCCAGGCGCTCAGCATGACCTGCATCGGCCTGTGCGGCGCCAATTTCGGCGCCATGGCGATGGAGCCGGTCGGGCATATCGCCGGCACCGCGTCGTCGCTGCAGGGCTTCATCACCAGCATTGGCGCGGTGATCGTGGGGACGCTGATCGGCCAGTCCTATGCCGGCACCACCACGCCGCTGGCGATCGGCTATCTGTGCATCGGCCTGATCGTGCTGGGCATCATCTGGGTCGTGGAGGAAGGGCAGCTGTTCCGCGCCCGCATGTCATAGCGGGCGCGCGCGATCAGGCGTCCTCGCGGCGCGCGTAGAGGGGCGCGGCAAGCGCATGGATCAGCTGGTCCTCGGCAGGATTGCGGTTCGCGCTGGTGATGAAGAACAGCTGCTGCTCGCGTGCCGGCCCGCTGTCCCCATCATGCGCGTCATCAATGAGGGGATCGGCCTCCTCATAGCGCGGACGAGGCGGAGGAACGAAGGCGGTGACGGGGTCCGCTTCCTCGTAGCAAAGCCCGAAGGGGCGCTGCGAACCGGCCGTGCCGTAGCGGAAGGACGTGACCGATCCGGCCATATGATCGCCGTACTGCATGACGATTGCTAGGTCAGCGTCACTGCCATAGCAACGTCAAAGTACCGTTATATCGTCCAGCTTGCGACGAGCGGAGTGGCGCGCTGTCCTGACGGTGGCGCGTGGGGCCTAGCCGTCCTTGCGCCCTTCCAGCACCCAGGGCCGGGGGCGTCCCGTCGGCTTCGCTTTGCCGTCGAGCCGCACCGCGCGCTTCACGTAGATCGGCTTCATCAACAGCGTGCCGTTCATGCCGCCGCCCGTAGGCTGCGCCAGGATCTTCTTCACCACCGCCTGTCCGGCGACGACGCGGCCGAAGGCGGCATAGCCGGGATTGTCGGGCTTCCAGTCCATCCAGGGCATGGCCCCGACCGAGATGAACCAATTGCCGTTGGCCGAACCCGGCGGGCCGCGCCGCGCCATCGAGATGGTCATGTCGAGATGCTTGATCCCGGTCTTCTTGGTCGATTCATGCGGAATCATGTCGAGGAAGCGGCGGGCATCGGTGCGGATGCCCGACTGGATGAAGCCGAACTGCGGCGCCTTCTTGTTGCGTGCGACACGGTAGAAGCTGACGCCATCGAAACGGCCGTCATCGACATATTTCATGAAATTCGCGGTGGTCTCCGGCGCCCGCTTTGCGTTCAGCGCCAGCGTGATCGGCCCGAGCGCCGTTTCCAGCCGCACCCGCACATAGCCGGGGGTCGCCCGATCTGCGCGCTGTGCCGCCGCGGGGAAGGCTAGGCCGAGGCCGAGAAGCAGGAGAAGGAGAGCACGCATCGATGCGCCGTGTAGCGGCCAAGCGTGGGAAGCTCCACCGTTGGTGCGTCTCCGCGCGGCATGGCGGTCGCGCGGTGCGGCGTCCTGCACGTCCACAGGCACCTTGCGGAAGCGTCAGATATGAGAAGAGGTTGCCGGGCACCCTTTCGGACAACCCGACAACCCCTAAACATGGTCAGCGGCCGGAGAGCTCCAGCCCGGGAGACCATGCGGGCCTCTGAATGCTACGGCGTCCGACGTTGGTTGGAGGGGGATACCTCCCGTCGAAGCGTCACAGGATCAGAAGCGCGTCCCCCGAACGAACTGAACCGACCCCATTGCTGAACCATGAGACATCGGATCACCTCCTTTCGCTGGTTGATAACGAGCGTGACCTTGTCAGCCACATCCGCAATCTGAATCCTTTATCGACCAGAAACAAGACTTGTTTTCAGTGCCGCTTCGCACGATCCTTCGCGCCCCGCCGCGGATCGGATCAACCCCGGCAATCCTCGATCACGCGGCCGACTTCGGCATAGGGCGGAACCACCAGCGTCCGCGCGCCCGGCTGCTCGATCGCGACCCGCCCGCGGCTGAACGCCATGGCATCCAGCAACGGCTCGCGCGCGGTGAACACCGCCTGCGCAGAGGGGGCGGAGCCGGTCGACACCTGGACCGGAACGGCGCGGGTCGCGCTGCTGGTGCGGATCGTCATCGCGCCCGGCAGCGCGCCGGGCCGCGACAGGACGAGGCGGCGACCCGCCAGGTCACAGCGCAGCGACAACAGGGGCGCGCCGTTGGCCGGCCCGAACACCGCGCGCGTGCCGCCGCTTTCGCGGGCATAGCGCCAGGTTCCGGGCGTCAACGGCCAATCCTGCCAGTCGGCCGCCAGCGGCGCCGGTTTGGGCGGCGGCGGCGGCGGGGTGGTGACCGGCGGCCGCGGCGGCGGGGGAGCATCGGCCGGCGGGGCGACGCAGGCCGCCATGCTGATCGGGAGAAGAAGGGCGGCGGCAGGCAGAAGGCGCATGGCCTACCCTAGCGCGCACCGGCGCCCCGGCTCAACCGGAACCGCCGCGCGGGACCATCGGTTCAGCGAAACACCATTCGCCCGACCGGGAGACAATGATGAGCACCGCCGACACGCCGACCACTCTTGCCCTGATCGAAGCGACGCTCGTCTCCACCGTAAAGGTCGAAAGTCGCGACGGCGACAAGATCGGGACGGTGCAGTCGTTCCTGACCCATAAGGTCAGCGGGCGCGTGACCCATGCGGTGCTGAGCCTCGGCGGGTTCCTGGGCATGGGGAAAAGCTATTATGCCCTGCCCTTCTCGCTGTTGAGCTTTGATCCCGTCCGCGACCTATATGTGGTGACGATCGACCGCCGCATGCTCGAAGGCGGGCCGAGCTGGGCCAGCAATGCACCGCATTTCGACCAGGCCTATGCCGATCGCGTCGCCGGCTATTACGGGGTAAGCGGCGAAGACCTGACGCTTCGATAGGGCTTTGCCGGCGGCGGCGGGGGGCGCGCCCTACCGCCGCTTCGCCATCCTGATCGCCTGCTGCTTGCCAAAGCGCGTCTTGCGCGTGCCCGGCTTGCCCTCGTTGCTGCGGCCCATCAGCGGCGCCGTGTGCTCCTGCACCGGCAGGCCAAGCTCCTCCTGCTCCAGCGCACGGATCTCGTCGCGCAGGCGGCCGGCTTCCTCGAACTCCAGGTCGGACGCGGCCTTGCGCATCTTCTTCTCGAGTTCCTCGATATAGGCGCGCAGATTGTGGCCCACCATGTGCGGCCGCTGCTCGTCGCCGGTATCGACCAAGACGCTGTCCTGGTTCGACACGTGCGCAATGATATCGCCGATGTTGCGCTTGATCGTGGTCGGCGTGATGCCGTGCTCGCGGTTATACGCTTCCTGCTTCTCGCGACGCCGCGCCGTCTCGTTCATCGCCCGCTCCATCGAGCCGGTGATGCGGTCGGCATAGAGGATCACGCGGCCGTCGACGTTGCGCGCCGCGCGCCCGATCGTCTGGATCAGCGACGTCTCGGAACGCAGGAAACCTTCCTTGTCGGCATCCATGATGCACACCAACCCGCATTCAGGGATGTCGAGGCCTTCGCGGAGCAGGTTGATGCCGATCAGCACGTCATAGACGCCAAGCCGGAGGTCACGGATCAGTTCGATACGCTCCAGCGTCTCGACGTCGGAGTGCATGTAGCGGACCTTCACGCCCGCCTCGTGCATATATTCGGTCAGATCCTCCGCCATCCGCTTGGTCAGCGTGGTGACCAGGGTGCGGTAGCCGAGCTCCGCGGTCTTGCGGCATTCGACGATGCAATCCTGCACCTGTTCCTCGACCGGACGGATCTCGACCGGCGGATCGATCAGGCCGGTGGGGCGGATGACCTGTTCGGCGAAGACGCCGCCGGTCTGCTCCATCTCCCAATGGCCCGGCGTCGCCGAGACGCTGACCGTCTGCGGGCGCATCGCATCCCATTCGTTGAAGCGCAGCGGGCGGTTGTCGATACAGCTCGGCAGCCGGAAGCCATATTCGGCCAGTGTGATCTTCCGCCGATGGTCGCCGCGCGCCATCGCGCCGATCTGCGGCACCGTCTGGTGGCTCTCGTCGACGAACAGCAATGCGTTCTCGGGCAGATATTCGAACAAGGTGGGCGGCGGCTCGCCGGGCAGGCGTCCAGTGAGGAAGCGGCTGTAATTCTCGATCCCGTTGCAGCTGCCGGTGGCGGCGATCATCTCGAGGTCGAAATTGGTGCGCTGCTCCAGCCGCTGATGCTCCAGCAGCTTGCCCTCCGCCTCCAGCTCCTTCAGCCGCTCCGCCAGTTCGTGGCGGATCGCCTCGGTCGCCTGCTTCATCGTCGGCCCGGGGGTCACATAGTGCGAGTTCGCATAGACGCGCACCGAGTTCATGCTCGCCGCCTTCTTGCCGGTCAGCGGGTCGAACTCGACGATCTCCTCGATGTCATCACCGAAGAAGCTGATCCGCCACGCCGCATCCTCGAGGTGGCTGGGGAAGATTTCCAGATTGTCGCCCTTCACGCGGAAATTGCCGCGCTGGAACGCTGCATCGTTGCGCTTGTACTGAAGCGCGACGAGCTTCCGCACGATCTCGCGCTGGTCGACCGTCTGGCCCTTCTTCAGGTCGAAGATCATCGCCGAATAGGTTTCGACCGAACCGATACCGTAGAGGCACGAGACGGAGGCGACGATCAGTACGTCGTCCCGCTCCAGCAGCGATCGGGTGGCCGAATGGCGCATCCGGTCGATCGCCTCGTTCACCGAGCTTTCCTTCTCGATGTACGTGTCCGACCGGGGGACATACGCCTCGGGCTGATAATAATCGTAATAGCTGACGAAATACTCGACGGCATTTTCCGGGAAGAAGCTCTTGAACTCCCCGTAGAGCTGCGCCGCCAGGATCTTGTTCGGCGCGAGGATCAACGCGGGGCGCTGCAACTCCTCGATCACCTTCGCCATGGTGAAGGTCTTGCCCGAGCCGGTGACGCCCAGCAGCACCTGATCCTTCTCGCCCGCCAGCGCGGCATCGACCAGTTCGCGGATCGCGGTCGGCTGGTCGCCGGCGGGCTGGTAATCGGACACCAGCTTGAACGGCTTGCCGCCCTCCACCTTCTCCGGGCGCTGCGGCCGATGGGGAACGAAATTCTCGCCGGTTTCGGGTTCAGCAAGCGAGGTACGGATCTGGATCGCCATTGCGGCAATATGGGGGCGAGGGGTGCGGCGCGGAAGAGCAATGCTGCTGCTGTCGTGCTGGTCGGCGCGTTGCACTCCGACCGTGCTTCACCTACTTGAGCGGTCGTTGGCGCGCCCCGGGCAGAAGTGTCTGAGGCTGCGCAGGATCGTCAGGCGCTGACCATGGCTCGCCCCCTGCATGATGCAGGGGCCGTGCGCGTGGCCGGCTTTTCGTGCCGTCAGCTTTTCTTGCTTGCGGCGGGGGCGCAGGACGACGACGTTGTTGGTAACCCGAGTGGCGGTCAGGTGTTGAAGACTGCCGATGTTTGGATGGCGCCGCCAGTCGCACCAGGCGCCATCAAGGAGCGAGATCGTTGACCGTACTTGCAGAACCGAAGTTGATTCCCGACCACAAGGCCTTCCTGACGGTCAACGTGAAATGGGTGCGCCACTGGAACGAGCATCTGTTCAGCTTCGCGGTGGATCGCCCGTCGTCGCTGCGCTTCCGCTCGGGCGAATTCATCATGATCGGCCTGCCCGGCGAGGATGATTCGGCCAAGCCGATCATGCGCGCTTATTCGATCGCCAGCCCGTCCTATGCCGATGAACTCGAATTCCTGTCGATCAAGGTGCAGGACGGCCCGCTGACCGGCCGGCTGCAGATGATCCAGCCGGGCGACCAGCTGTATATGGGCAAGAAGCCGACCGGCACGCTGGTCTGCGACGCGCTGCTGGGTGGCGAGCGGCTGTGGCTGCTGTCGACCGGCACCGGTCTTGCCCCGTTCCTGAGCCTCGCGCGCGACCCGGAAGTGTACGAGCGCTTCAACCAGGTGATCGTCGTTCACGGCGTGCGCCGGGTGAACGACTTGGCGTTCCGCGAAGAGCTGGGCGCGCGGCTGGCGGACGATCCGCTGGTCGGCGACCAGGCAGCGGAGCAGTTCCACTATATCCCCACCGTCACGCGTGAGGAGTTCGAGACCAAGGGCCGGATCACCGATCTGATCGCCGACGGTCGCCTGTTCGCGCCGCCGGTGACCGGCCCGGCGAAGTTCGATCCGGAAACCGACCGCGTCATGCTGTGCGGATCGACCGCGATGATCCGCGAGACGGCGCAGATGCTGGAACAGCTCGGCATGACCGAGGGGTCGAACGCCAATCCCGGCCAGTTCGTGATCGAACGCGCCTTCGTCGACTAAACGCGCTTCACCCCCGCGGCGCGGCGGCTATGCTGCAGGCGACAAGAGGGGAATAGAATGCGCCGTTTGATTGTTGCCGCACTGCTTTGCGCCGTCGCCACGCCCGTGGCGGCGGCGCCCGATTATCAGGCCCAGATCAAGGCCGATTACGACCGCGACCTCGGCAAATTGTGGGACCAGTTCCATCGCAATCCCGAACTGTCGTTCCGCGAGACCAAGACGGCGGCCGCGATCGCGGCGGAGCTGCGCAAGATCGCGGGCATGCAGGTGACCGAGAAGGTCGGCCAGACCGGCGTGGTCGGCGTGCTGAAGAACGGGCCCGGCCCGGTGGTGCTTCTCCGCGCGGACATGGATGGCCTGCCGGTGCAGGAAAAGTCTGGGCTGCCCAATGCCTCCACCGTGCGCCAGATCGGCGTCGACGGCGTCGAGGTGCCGGTGATGCACGCCTGCGGACATGACACCCATATCGTCGGCCTGATCGCCACCGCGCGCCGCCTCGCCGCGATGACCGATCGGTGGAAGGGCATGGTGGTGTTCGTCGCGCAGCCGGCCGAGGAGCGGATCGCTGGCGCCAAGGCGATGGTGGCCGACGGCCTCTACACCCGCTTCCCCAAGCCCGATTACGCGCTGGCCTATCACGTCGATGCCAGCATGGAGACGGGCAAGATCGCGGCCAGCGAGACGATCCAATATTCCTCGTCCGATTCGATCGACATCGTCGTGCCCGGGGTCGGCGCGCATGGCGCCAGCCCCAATACCGGCAAGGACCCGGTCTATATGGCGTCGCAGATCGTGATCGCGCTGCAGGGGCTGGTCAGCCGCGAACGGGCGCCGCTGCTCCCCGGCGTCATCACCGTGGGTTCGTTCCACGCCGGGCTGAAGCACAATATCATCAGCGACGAGGCGAAGCTGCAGGTCACCGTGCGCGCCAATGACGAGGCGACGCGCGCGCAACTGGTCAACGGGATCAAGCGGATCGCGCGCGGCGTTGGCATCATGAACGGCATGCCGGAGGACAAGATGCCCGTGGTGACCCAGATCGAGGGAACGCCCACCACGATCAACGACACGCCGCTCGCCCGCCGGCTGAACGCGGTGATGGTCGACACGCTGGGCGCCGCCAACGTCGTGCCGTTCCAGCAGATGGGCATGGGGGCAGAGGATTTTGCCTATTTCGTCCAGCCCGATACCGGCGTGAAGGGCTATTACATCGCGGTCGGCGGCACGCCGCGCGCGGCGCTAGAGGCCGCGCGCAACGGCGGACCGGCCGTCGCGTCACACCATTCGCCGCTGTTCAAGATCACGCCCGAACCGGTGGTGGTGACCGGCGCGACTGCGATGACGGCGGCGGTGCTCGATCTGCTGAAGCCGGGCGCAACGGCAGCGGGAGCGGCGCAATGAAGCGCGCCGCCCTGCTTCTGCTGGCGCTGGGCGGGTGCGAAGTTGCACCTGATCGGGGAGAGGTGGAGCGCGTGCGCGCGGGTACCGAAGCGGTGCGCCAGCAGTTGCGCGAGCCGGAAAGCGCGCAGTTCAAAGGCGTCATCGCGCATGGCGACGCGGTCTGCGGCGAAGTGAACGCCAGCGTCGGCATGGGCCGCACCGGCTATGAACGGTTTATCGTCAAGGCGGGCAAGGTGACGCTCGCCTCGCAGCTGCGCACCGATGCTGACATGGACGCCCGCTGGAAGGCGGATTGCGGCGGGTAAGGGGATGACGGGGGATCAGGCCGGATACGCTGGCCTGATCCCCGTAACGGTCAGGCGTCTGCGGCCAGCGCCTTCAGGTCGGCGAGCGGACGCGCGCCGAAATGGCTGATCACTTCCGCGGCGCAGATCGCCCCCAGGCGAAGCGAACGCTCCAGATCCCAGCCCTGCGCCTGACCATGCAGGAAGCCGGCGGCGAACAGATCGCCCGCGCCGGTCGTGTCGACCACCTTGTCGACCGGTGCTGCCGGTACGTGGACGCGTTGGTCGCCGGTTATGGCGCAGGCGCCCTCCTCGCTCATCGTCACGACCAGCAGCGGCACCTTGTCCTTGACCGCAGCGATCGCGCCTTCGGTGTCGGCCGCCTGGGTCAGCGCGACGATTTCCGCCTCATTGGCGAAGAGTACGTCGATCAACCCGGCGTTGATCAGCTCGTGGAAGGCATCGCGGTGACGATCGATGACGAATTCCGCCGACAGCGTGAAGGCCACCTTGCGCCCGGCGGCACGCGCGATGTCGATCGCCTCGCGCATCGCGGCGCGCGGCTCTTCCGGATCCCAGAGGTAGCCTTCGAGGTAGAGATATTGCGCGTTGGCGATCAGATCGCGGTCCAGCGCCTCGGCCGGCAGATAGTGCGATGCGCCAAGGAACGTGTTCATCGTGCGCTGCCCATCAGGCGTCACGAAGATCATGCAGCGACCGGTCGTCGGGCTGCCGGGGCGCGCATTGGTATCGAAACGGATGCCAGCGGCGCGAATGTCGTGCGCGAAGACCGCGCCCAACTGGTCATCGGCAACCTGGCCGATGAAGGCGCACTTGCCGCCAAGTGCGGCCATGCCGGCGATGGTATTCGCCGCGGAGCCGCCGGACACTTCCTGTCCCGGACCCATCTTGGCGTATAGCGCGTCAGCGTCCTCAGGAGAGAACACGAGCGCCATCGCCCCCTTCGTCATGCCGTTCTCGGCGACAAAGGCGTCGGTGGAGGGAGACAGGATGTCGACGATCGCATTACCGATCGCGACGACGTCATAGGCAGGCTGGGTCAAAAGCAGGGACTCCGATCCCGATAAGATGAGGGTTGCGCGCGGCCGTAGATGGCAGGTCCGCCTTGCGCAACCGCACGGGTGCGCGCATTCGGCAGGGATGTTCACGGCGCTTGCCCTCAGCCTGGCCCAGCTCGGTGACCGGGCGATCCTGTCCGTCCTGCGCAAGAGCCTGCTGCTGACGCTTGCCGTCTTCATCCTGCTGGGGGGCGCCATCTGGTGGGGGGTGAACCGCCTGCTGGAGGGCTGGACCTACAACGGGTCGCTGGCCGCCGCGGCCGCGCTGATCGTCAGCATGCTGGCACTGTGGCTCACCTTCCGCGCGGTCGCGATCGCGATCGTCGGCCTGTATGCCGATACGATCGTCGCGGCAGTGGAAAGCCGCCATTACCCGCGTGCGCTGGCGACGGCGCGCGACGTGTCGATGGCCCAGTCGGTGCGCATGGGCCTTGCCTCCGCGGCGCGCTTCGTCGGCGTGAACCTGCTGCTGCTGCCCGCTTATCTGGCGCTGATGGTCACCGGCGTCGGTACGGCGGCATTGTTCCTTGCCGTGAATGCCTGGCTGTTGGGCCGCGACCTCGGCGACATGGTCGCCGTCCGGCACCTGTCGCCGGCGGAACTGCCGGAATGGCGCCGCCGCACGATGGCGCGCCGCTTTCTCCTCGGGCTTGCAGTGACTGGGCTGTTCCTCGTCCCCGTGCTCAACATCCTGGCGCCCGTACTCGGCGCCGCCATGGCCACTCATTACTATCACCGGAGCCGTCGATGATCCGCCTTGCCGCTTCTCTCATCCTGCTGCTGCTCGTCGCGGGCTGCGCCACGACGGGGAGCGGGGCGCCGGAACGCGCGGCGCCGGTACCGATCCCCTATAGCGGTGTTGGCCTGGAACGGGTGATTGGCCAGAACGCCAACGGGCTCGTGCGGCTGTTCGGCCAGCCGGACGCCGATGTTCGCGAAGGCAATGCGCGCAAGCTGCAATTCCACAGCGGTATCTGCGTGCTCGATACGTATCTCTATCCCAAGGGGTCGGGCGAACCGCGCGTCACCTATGTCGATGCACGCCAGCCCGATGGCCGCACGATCGACCGGGCAAGCTGCGTCTCGGCGCTGACCCGGCGGGTGGGCGGCAAGTAAGCGCCTGCCTGGCTGGTGCCCTGTCCATCCGCCAGCAGGCGACCAGCCCGCTATGACCTGTTGTTTTGTGAAGTAGAGGCATAGGACATAGCCTCCGCCGTGCCAGTTCCCGGCTTCAGACTGAACCATTCCTGATGCTCGATGGCGACGAGAAAAAGAAGAATCGCCACGCCGAAACACATAAAGAACAACGACGACCACACCGGCTCACCGATTGAACTTACAAGTCGCTTACGCTGTCGGCTCATGTATCCAGGCTCCTCTGTTTCGGAGCAGCATATAGGGACGCGTTTGTTTCGCCGCGTCTGCAGAATGTAATCTATGTTTTCTGCACTGCGGCAAGGTGAAGCTGGTCAACGCCGGGCCGTGCGAATGGCTCCCGCCCTGCCCGGATCAAATCGCCTGTATTTTCCACGGGCCAATTGCTAGCGATACCGGCAGCGGGTCGGCCGGTTCTCGGCCGCTCCTCCCCTGATCATGACGGACGATCGTTCGTTCTTACGGGCAGAACCGGTGGACGTGACCAGCAACCAGGATTTCGTCATCGTCGCCGAGAGGCTGGTCAAACGCTTCGGCCACCGGCGGGTCGTCGACGGCGTGTCGCTCATCGTGCCACGCGGCATGATCTATGGCGTGCTGGGGCCCAACGGCGCCGGCAAGACGACCACCTTGCGGATGCTGCTGGGCATCATCGAGCCGGAGGAGGGCAGCCGAACGCTGCTCGGGTATTCCCATCCGCGCGATGCCAGCGACCGCGTCGGCTATCTTCCCGAGGAGCGCGGCCTGTACCCGGCGATGAAGGCGCGCGAGGCGATCGCCTTCATGGGGGCCTTGCGCGGCCTTCCCTGGCATGAGGGTCGCGCCCGCGCCGGCGCGCTGCTCGAACAGGTCGGGCTCGGCCAGGCGGCCAATGAGAAGATCCGCAAATTGTCGAAGGGCATGGCGCAGCTCGTCCAGCTGCTGGGATCGATCGTCCACCAGCCTGACCTCCTTGTGCTGGACGAGCCTTTCTCCGGCCTTGATCCCGTCAACCAGGAACGGCTGGAAACGCTGATCCTGGCGGAGCGCGACCGCGGTGCCACGATCCTGTTCTCGACCCATGTCATGGCGCATGCGCAGCGCTTGTGCGACCGGCTGGCGATCATCGCCGGTGGCCAGCGCCGGTTCGAGGGGACGGTCGGTGAGGCGCGCGCGATGCTGCCGCAGCAGGTGCTGTACGAACCCCATTTCCCCAACGAGGGCATCGCGGCACAATTGCCACCCGGCGCCCAGCGGGAAGGCAATGCGTGGCGGTTCGAACTGCCACCCGAAGGGATCGAGACGCTGCTGAAGCGGCTGATCGACGCTGGCTACGGCATTTCCGGGCTGTCGATCGAGCGGCCCGGACTGCACGAGGCATTCGTTCGCATTGTCGGCGAGGCGGCCGCCGATCCGGAGCGCGTGGCATGACCGACCGATCATCCTCCTTCCGCCGGCGGCTGCGCCAGACGCTGACGATCGCGCGGCGCGATTTCACCGCCACCGTCTTCACGCCGATCTTCCTGTTGTTCCTGCTCGCCCCCGTGATCATGGGATCGTTCGGCGCCATTGGCGGGCTGGGCGCGGCATCGGTGTCGGCCGGCGCTGCGGAGAAGGAACGGCTGGTGATCCTCGCCGACCCGCGTGACACCGCCGCGCTGCTCGCCGCCGACCGGGAACTGCGACGCCTGTCACCGCCCGAGGTCGCACCGCCGCCGGTCGACCTGCGGGCAGCGAGCAGCGATGCCCGGGCTCAGGCGCGCGCGGCGCTCGAAACACGCGATGTCGACGTACTGGCGGTGATGTACGGCCCGCTCGCGACGCCGGAGATCATCTATGGCCAGAGCCGCCGATCTGCCCGCTATCTCGCGCTCTTGGCAGATCAGGCGGTGCGTCTTGATCGTACCGGGATCGATCCGCTCAGTCGGGCCACCTTCACCCGCGTGACGCGCGACGCACCGACCGTGGGATCGCGCAGCACATCGGCGTTCTTCGCCGTGTTCGGCATCTTCTTCCTGACGCTCTTCCTGTCCGGGCAGGTCGTCGGCACCATGGCGGAAGAGCGCAACAACAAGGTGATCGAGGTGCTGGCCGCGGCGGTGCCGCTTGAAAGCGTGTTCCTGGGCAAGCTGCTCGGCATGTTCGGGGTCGCGGTGCTGTTCGTCGGTTTCTGGGGGCTGGTGGTCAGCCAGATCGGCGCCGTGCTGCCGCCTGAACTGAACGTCGCCGATCTGACGCCGGCGGTGGGCTTCCGCACTTTTGCCCTGTTGTTCGCGGCCTATTTCACCACCGCCTATCTGCTGCTCGGCTCGGTTTTCCTCGGGATCGGCGCACAGGCATCGACGATGCGCGAAATCCAGATGCTGTCCCTGCCGATCACCGTGCTTCAGGTCGGGATGTTCGCTCTTGCCTCGGCCGCGGCGTCCAATCCGGGCAGCTGGGTGGCCCAGCTCGCCGAGATCCTGCCGCTCTCCTCGCCCTTCGCGATGGCGGGGCGAGCTGCGAACTCGCCCGATCTGTGGCCGCATGTCGCGGCGCTCGCGTGGCAATTGCTGTGGGTGGCGATCTTCATCATCGTCGGCGCGCGACTGTTCCGGCGCGGTGTGCTGCAGTCCGGTAGCCCGGCCGGCGCGTGGAAGAAGCTGTTTCGCCGCACCCCGGCCGCAGCCCCTATTGACAGTTCTGTCAGTTAGGTCTTCTCTCTACCGATAAATGCGGGAGAGAGATGATGGCGACGCTTGCGAGAAGCGCGGCGGAGACGGTCGATCCGTTCGATGTGAGCCGGCCTGAGCTGTACCGGGACGATACATGGCGGGCGCCCTTCGCCAAGCTGCGCGCCGAGGCGCCGGTTCATTATGTGCCGGATTCGGAGTTCGGCGCTTACTGGTCGGTGTCGACCTACAAGCCGATCGTCGAGGTCGAGTCGCTGCCCGACCTTTATTCGTCGGAAGCCGGCGGCATCACCATCGCAAATTTCGACGCCGATGATCCCAATGCCGTCCGCATGCCGATGTTCATCGCGCGCGATCGGCCGGTGCACACCGCGCAGCGGCGCACCGTAGCGCCCGCCTTCACCCCGTCAGAAATGACGCGCATGGCCGCCGACATCCGCCATCGCACCGAAGAGGTGCTCGATCGGCTGCCGTGGGGCGAGGAATTCGACTGGGTCGACACGGTGTCGATCGAACTGACCACCGGAATGCTCGCCATCCTGTTCGATTTCCCCTGGGAGGATCGACGCAAGCTCACCTTCTGGTCCGACTGGGCGGGCGATATCGAGATCATCAAGAATGACGAGCTGCGCCAGCAGCGGCTGATGCACATGTATGAATGCGGCAGCTATTTCCGCCGCCTGTGGAACGAGCGGGTCGACAAGCCGCTGCAGCCCGACCTCATCAGTATGATGATCCATTCCGATGCGATGCGAGAGATGGACGACAATGAGTTTATCGGGAACCTGATCCTGCTGATCGTCGGCGGCAACGACACGACCCGCAACACCATGTCGGGGCTTGCCTATGGCCTCGACAAATATCCCGACCAGCGCGCCAAGCTGGAAGCTGATCCGTCGCTAATTCCCAATGCGGTCAGTGAGCTGATCCGTTGGCAGACGCCGCTGGCGCACATGCGGCGCACCGCGACGCGCGACACCGAACTGATGGGCCAGCAGATCAAGGCCGGCGACAAGCTCGCGCTCTGGTACATCTCGGGCAACCGCGACGAGAGCGTGTTCGGCGAGGATGCCGATGCGCTGGTGGTGGATCGCCCCAATGCGCGGCGCCACCTCGCCTTTGGTCACGGCATCCACCGCTGCGTGGGCGCGCGGCTCGCCGAACTGCAGATCGGCATCCTGCTGGAGGAAATGGCCAAGCGGCGGATGCGCGTGAACGTGACCGGCGCGCCGGAGCGTGTCTCGGCTTGCTTCGTCCACGGCTATCGCCGCCTGCCGGTCGAGTTGAGCAAATACTGACGTGAGGGGCGCGGCGGGGCAGGAGGCCCGCGCCGCGCTGCTGCGGAAAGAGGCGCGATCACGCTGCCGCAGCGCGCGCACGTCGGTTGGATCGCCGACAAGATGCGCCACGCGCGAGAACCCGACGTTGCTGCTCCAGAAGATGAAGACGTCAGCCTATGAGTTCAGTTGGGCGCTGATCCCGCTCGGGGCCCAGCTTCGCGATTTCCCATACGACAAAGGCCGGGCGATCGCCCGGCCTTTGATCTTTTGGCATGTTCGTTCGGACAGCCGCTCTACGGCTGCCGCCGCGGCGGTCAGGCGCCCGCGGGCGACGGATTGCCGAACGGACCCTGCGGACGACGCGTCTTGGGGATCGACGTGCCCACTGCCGGCAACGATGACGTCTTGGGCTGCTCCGTGCGGCCAATGCCCTCACCCGAGATCAGCTTCTTGATCTCGTCGCCCGACAGCGTCTCATATTCGAGCAGCGCGCCCGCCAGCAGGTGAAGCTGGTCGATATGCTCGGTCAGCACGGTCTTTGCCCGCGTCAGACCGCCTTCGACGATCGTCTTGATCTCATGATCGATCAGCTGCGCCGTCTCGTTCGACATGTGCGTCGGCTGCGAGGAGGAATAGCCAAGGAAGCTCTCACCCTCGGGCTGCGCGTAATCGACCGGGCCGACCTTGTCCGACATGCCCCATTTCGTGACCATGTCGCGCGCCAGGCCTGTCGCATATTGGATGTCGCCAGACGCCCCCGACGAGACCTTGTCATAGCCGAAGATGATCTCCTCGGCGACGCGGCCTCCCATTGCCACCGCCAGGTTCGCGTACATCTTGTCGCGGTGGTAGCTGTAGCTGTCACGTTCCGGCAGGCGCATCACCATGCCCAGCGCGCGGCCGCGCGGGATGATCGTCGCCTTGTGGATCGGATCGGACGCCGGCTCATGCAGCGCAACAATCGCGTGACCGGCCTCATGATAGGCGGTCATCCGCTTCTCGTCCTCGGTCATCACCATGGAGCGCCGCTCGGCGCCCATCATGACCTTGTCCTTGGCCTCCTCGAACTCGGCCATCGCGACAAGGCGCTTCGACTTGCGCGCCGCCATCAGCGCCGCTTCGTTGACGAGGTTGGCGAGATCCGCGCCCGAGAAGCCCGGCGTGCCGCGGGCGATGGTGCGTGCGTCGACGTCGGGCGCCAGCGGCACCTTCTTCATATGCACTTCGAGGATCTTCACGCGGCCCTCGATGTCTGGTCGCGGCACCACGACCTGGCGGTCGAAGCGGCCCGGACGCAGCAGCGCAGGGTCGAGCACGTCGGGGCGGTTGGTCGCCGCGATGATGATGATGCCCTCGTTCGCCTCGAAGCCATCCATCTCGACCAGCAGCTGGTTCAGCGTCTGCTCGCGCTCGTCGTTGCCGTTGCCAAGGCCCGCGCCACGATGACGGCCGACCGCGTCGATCTCGTCGATGAAGACGATGCACGGCGCGCTCTTCTTGGCCTGTTCGAACATGTCGCGCACGCGGCTCGCGCCGACGCCGACGAACATCTCGACGAAGTCCGAGCCGGAAATGGTGAAGAACGGAACGCCAGCCTCACCCGCGATAGCGCGAGCGAGCAGCGTCTTGCCGGTGCCGGGCGAGCCGACCAGCAGCGCGCCCTTCGGAATCTTGCCGCCAAGCCGCGCAAACTTCGACGGGTCCTTCAGGAACTCGACGATTTCCTCCAGCTCCTCGCGCGCCTCGTCGATGCCCGCGACGTCGGCAAAGGTGACCTTGCCTTCCTTCTGCGTCAGCATCTTCGCGCGGCTCTTGCCGAAGCCCATCGCGCCACCCGCGCCGCCGCCCTTCTGCATCTGGCGCACCACGAAGAAGGCGATGCCCAGGAACAGCAGGAACGGCAGCGCCTGAACCAGCATATACTGCCAGATCGAGGGGCCTTCGTCGCGTTTGCCCGAAATCTCGACGCCCGCCTTGCGCAGGCGATCGGTCAGCTGCGGATCGGAAACCGGGTCAGTACGGAATTTCTCGCCGCTCGACAGCGTCCCCGATATCTGGTCGCGCGAGATGGTCACGTCCTTGACCGTCCCTTCGTCAACCTTGTCGAGGAATGCCGAATACGCGATCGCATTGCCCGTCGCGGTACTCGTCCGACCATCGAACATGGTCACGACGATTGCCAGCGACAGCAGGATGCCGACCCAGATCAGCAGACTCTTCATCCAGGGATTGGGGCCATTGCCGCCATTGTCACCTGACTGCTTGTCGTTGTCGTTCATGCCGTACCTTTCACGGCCTGCAATGTAGGCTGCGCGAGGTTAATGGCAATGGAACGGACCGCAGAATTCAATCACTCAGACTGATCGACGCGGGGGTGCCGGGCGGAAGTGCCAGCTGCCCCGCCGGATGCCCACGACCACGCCACCATGCGTGGCGCGCCGGCCGCTCTCGAGCGCGTCGAGCAGCGGCTCTACATTGGCCGCGTCGTCAAACGCCGGCGTGGTAATTCCCGCCGCAGCCCGCACCACGATGATCGCCCGCCGCGCGAGCCGGCGCAGCGTGTCGCGCGGCAATCCCTGAGGGTTCAGCGTCACGCCCTCGTCGCGGATCTCGGCCCGGCCGCGCCAGAACAGCGCGGCGATCTCCGCCAGCTCACGCTCGGCCTCCCCCACTGCCGCCGCGGTGCGCGCGAGCGCTGGCGGATCGAGCCATTCGTTGCGGTCGAGCAACTGGCGAAAGCGGGTACGATCGTGCCTGAGGTCGTGATTGGCCGGATCGTCGATGAACGGCAGCCCCGCCCGCCGCACGGTGGCACGCAACGCGGCACGCCGCCACGACAGCAAGGGTCGCACCACCGCTGCCCCGCTGATCGTCGTCGCCGGGCGGATGGCGGCAAGCCCCGTCACGCCCGACCCGCGCGAGGCGCGCATCAGGAACGTTTCGGCCTGGTCATCGGCATGATGGGCGGTGGCGATCGCCATCGCGTGGCGACGCTCCGCCCAGGCCGCAAGCGCCTCATAGCGGCCCTCACGCGCGCGGGCCTGGACGCTCGCCCCCTCGATCGGCGCGCTCACCGCCAGGATGTCGTGCGGCACGCGCAATGTGGCCGCCTCCCGCCCGACCATCCGCGCTTCCTCCGCTGCCTCCGGCCGCAAGCCATGGTCGACAGTTGCCGCGACGACCGCGTCGGGGAAGGCAAGCGCCGCCAGTACCAAGAGCGCCATGCTATCCGGCCCGCCGGACACCGCCACGCCGATCGGACGATCGCGGCTCGGCGCCTCGCGGGTGAGCGCGATCAGATCCTGGCGAAGCCGGACGACTTCGGGATGGTCGGCCACAAGACTACTTGCACTTGGCGGAAGTGCGCGCGCGCGCGACGTTGTCCTTCATCCCCTGTCCGATCTTGTCGCCATAGACGTCGGTCAGCTCGTTATACACCTTGCACGCGTCTGCCGGCTTGTTGAGCTTCAGCAGCGCCTGCCCCAGATAATAGAGGCTCTCGGGCGCGCGCTCCCCATCGGGATATTTCTTGTAATTGTCGTAGAAGGCGATCGACGCAAGGCTCGGCTTGCCATCGTCGAGATAGGATCGGCCCAGCAGGTTCTGGGCATAGCTGGCGCGGCGGGACTTGGGATAAGTCGCGACCACCTTCTTCAGCTGATCAGCCGCCTCGGGATAGCGCTTCGCCGCCCACAGGCGGTAGCCATAGATGTATTCGTCCTCGTCCGCCTTGCCCGTCGACGGCTTCTCGATCCCGCCCGCCGCGGCGGCCGCCGGCTTGCTGGCCCCGGCGGTGCCGGCGACCTGCCCCTCCAGGCTGCCACCGCCACGCGCCTGGTTGCTCGCTCCGCCTGCCGGAGCGGCTGCCCGCGGCGGCGGCGGAACCACCGGCCCGCCCGTGCCGGTGCTATCGAGCCCCGCGTCACCCGCGCCGCTGTCCAGCCGCGCATCAGTCGTCCGCTTATAGGCGGCGAACTGGTCTTCGAGCTGGCGCATGCGATATTGCGTCTGCTCGATCTGCCCGGTCATCGTCGCGAGCTGCTGTTCCAGCGAGGACAGGCGCTGGGTCAGATCCAGCACTGCGCTGGAGGCGGGTGCGCCGATCTCCTCGGGTGCCGACTGCGGCGCGCGCACCTGCGGCTCGAGATACGCGCCTGCCCCGCCCGGGAACACCTTGCGCTGCACCGCGCGCATTTCGCTCTCGAGCTTGCCGACCCGGCCCTCGAGGCCGGACTGCGCCGCGACCGGCGTCGCCGCGGCCGACATCAACGCGACAATGAGGAACCTACGCATCAGTCCATGCCCCCGGAAACAGGTTAATATCGCGCTATAACTATACACGCCTGCCTGTCGCCAGCCTTAAGGCCGATCAGTTTGCGGGAGCGCTGGTCCCTGCGCCAGTCTCCGCACCAGCCGCCCCAGCCGCTGACGTGGCGAACGCGGGCGGAACGGCGGTGCTGGTGCGCGCGCCGACGACTGCCGGAGGTGAAGCGGGCGATGCCACCGGTGCCGGCGCACCTTCCCCGCCCATCCGGGCGGTTAGGGCCGCCGCGCCGACCGGCACGTCCTTGATCGGCCGCGCGCCGCTGCCCAGCGGGGGCAATGCGGAGCCGTTCAGCGTCACCTGCAATTTGTCGGGGCGACCGACGTTGATCTTCGGATCATTGGCGTCCGCAGGCACGTCATAGCGGTCGCCCGGCTTCATCGTGCCAAGGTACAGCGTCTTGTCGGCCGCATCATAGACGCGCAGCCACACCTCGTCGGTCGCCACCAGCGAGACCTGGTCGGCACGGCGCGCCGCCTGCGTGGGCTGCGCGGCCGGAACGGCGACCGCGACCGAGGGCGCCGCTTCCGGCGCGTCGTCGCCACCGCGGAACAGCCCGCTCGCAAACCACAGCACTGCAAGCACCGCGACGGCCAGCGCCAATCCGGCCGCCACCACCACCAGCCCGCGGCTGGGCACGCGCGCCGGATCGGCGATCTCATAGGGCTGATATTGCGGCGTTGTGCGCGGTGCTTTCAGCGCCTCGACGCGCACGTCGCGGGCCAGCGCCACCTCATCCTCGCCCACCGCGCGGGCGTAGGCGCGCACGAAGCCGACCGCATAGGTCGGCGACGGCAGCGCGCCGTAGTTCGAGGCCTCGATCGCCTCCAGGTGGCGCAGCGGCACACGGGTGCGCGCGCCAATCTCCGCCAGTGACATGCCTTGCTGCTCGCGGGCCGCGCGCAGCCTATCACCAACAGGTTGCGGGAAGAGCGTCGCGTTATCGCCGCGCTCGGCCTCAGTCATTCGCTTCTCCGCTTCGGGCGGACTGCCCCGTCCGTCCCCGCCCGCACGTCTCACAGAGCGCGATACCTGTGTCAATCGAGCCACACGTCTTTTGATCGGCGCTGGCGCTCCGTTCAGCGCCCTTCGCTCACCCCAGCTCGACGCCGTTGGCCTCGGCCCATTGCGTCAGCGCGGCGCGAAGATCGTGCGGCGGCGCCGCCAGCAGCCGCGTCATCTCGGCCGTTACGGCCGCGCGATCGAGCGTACGGACCATTGCCTTGATCGGGCCGACCGCTGCCGGGGTGATCGAGAAACGATCGATCCCGATCCCGATCAGCGCCATCGCCTCCAGCGGTCGCCCGCCCATCTCGCCGCACACCGCCACCGGAACCCCGGCAATGCGCGACGGCTCAAGGACCGAGCCGATGAAGCGGAGGATGGAGGCGGAAAGCCAGTCATATCGCTCCGCCAGCTTGGGATTGGCGCGGTCGGCAGCGAACAGGAACTGCGTCAGATCGTTGGTGCCGATCGACAGGAAATCGACCTGCGGCAACAACAGGTCGAGTTGATAAGCGAGGCTCGGCACCTCAAGCATCGCGCCGTAGCGCACCTCATTGGGCAGCCGGCGATGGCGCGAGGCAACCCAGGCGCGCTGCTGCTCGAACAGCGCGCGCGCCTCGGCGAACTCCCACGCCTCGCTGACCATCGGGAACATGACGTTGAGCGTGCGCCCCGCCGCCGCTTCCAGCAGCGCACGCGCCTGCGCCTTCATCAGCCCGTTGCGCTCAAGCGCCAGGCGAAGCGCGCGCCAGCCCATGGCGGGATTTTCCTCCTCGCCGTCATGCTGGATCAGATAAGGCAGCGCCTTGTCGCCGCCGATGTCGACCGTGCGGAAGACCACCGGGCGCTCGTCCGCCACGTCCAGCACCTCGCGGTACAATCGCTGCTGGCGTTCGCGCTGCGGCAGGGTGGCGGAGACGAGGAACTGGAATTCGGTGCGGAACAGCCCGATCCCGTCCGCGCCTGTCACATCCAGCGCGCCCACGTCGTCGCGCAGCCCGGCGTTGACCATGACGGTCACGCGATGGCCATCCCTGGTGGTGGGCGCCACGTCGCGCAGCGCGGCATAGGCCGCGCGCCGCTTCTGCCGCAGCGCCAGCTTGGCGTCGAACGCTTCCTCCATCGCGCTCGACGGGCGCACCACGACCGACCCCTCGTTGACGTCGAGCAGCAGCAGGTCGCCCTCGGAAATCTGCCGCCGCACCTCGCGCACCCGGCCCAGCACGGGGACTCCCATCGCGCGCGCGACGATCGTGACGTGCGCCGTCAGCGATCCTTCTTCCAGAATCACGCCCTTCAATCGGCGGCGGTCATATTCCAGCAGCTCGGCCGGGCCCAGGTTGCGGGCGATCAGGATCGCATCCTGCCGCAGCCCCAACTGCGCCGCCGTGCCCATCTGGCCCGACACGATGCGCAGCAGCCGGTTGGAGAGATCCTCCAGGTCGTGCATCCGGTCCGCCAACAGCGGATCGTCAATCTGTCGCATGCGCTGGCGGGTGCGCTGCTGCACGCGCTCGATCGCCGCCTCAGCGGTCAGGCCGCTGTCGATCGCCTCGTTGATGCGCCGCGACCAGCCCTCGTCATAGGCGAACATCTTGTAGGTCTCGAGCACCTCCTCATGTTCCCCCCCGCCGCCAAATTCGGCCTCGCGGGTCATCTTGTCGATCTGCTCGCGCATCTTGTCGAACGCGGCATAGACCCGGTGCCGCTCCGCCTCGACGTCCTCGGCGACCGTGTGCTCGATGTGGATGCGCGGCTGGTGGAACACGGCGTAGCCAGCGCCCATTCCCTCGACCAGCTTCTGCCCGGTCAGCCGGATGCTCGCGGTGGAGGATTGCGGCCGGTCGCGCACGCCAGCGGGGTCGATCAGCCCTGCGTTCGCGATCAACTCGCTCAGCACCATCGCCACTGTCTGCAGCGCCTCGATCTCAACATCGGCATAGCGGCGCGGCTCCGCATGCTGCACCGCCAGAACGCCGACCGAGCGCTCGCGCCGGATGATCGGCACGCCGGCGAAACTGTGGAAGCGATCCTCCCCGGTCTCCGGCTTGTAGGCGAAATCCGGGTGGCTTGCCGCCTCGTCGAGGTTCAGCACCTCGCTGTTCTGCGCGATGGTGCCGACCAGGCCCTCGCCCAACGCCAGCTTGGTCACATGAACCGCATCAGGCGACAGGCCGCGCGTCGCGAACAGCTCCAGCACGCCTTCGCGCAGGAGGTAGATCGAACAGACTTCGCTGTTCAGCGCCTCGCCGATAATGTCGACGACCTGGTTCAGCTTGGCTTGCGCGTTGGACCGCGCCGCCATCACGTCATGGAGATTGACAAGGATCTCGCGGGCGGAAGCGGCGGCAGAAAGCATGATAAAGGGGCTAGCAGGCGACAGGGCCGGGTGCCACGCAACATTTGCTGCGTGGCACCGCAGCAAACATCAGTTCTTCCGCTTCTTTTTCTTGGGCTCCGGCGCGCTGTCACGCGGGAACAGCACCGCCGCGACGCCGATCGCGATCGCACCGATGCCGGCGGTCGCGCCGGCGATCTTGCCCAGCGACCAGCGACGCTTCGCCGGCGCGGCCCATTCGTCGCTGCCCGCTGCCTTCGCGGCGTCGGGCTTCACGGAGTCAGGCTTGCCCGACTCCTGCTTGGCGCTCGGCGCTTCGGGCGTCGTCGGCGTGTGCGGCGGCTCCTGGATCGGGAACGGGGACTGGTTGCCTGGCGGTACCGGCGGCGTGTGGGTCATCGTGGTCCTCTTGCTGTTGAACGAACAAACGCTGCGGTCGACCGACGGCTCCCGTTCAGTCGAACAAACCGTCCTGGCTGCCCGCAGGCGGGTTGAGCCCTAGGTGTTTCCAGCCGCCCGCGTTCAGCACCCGGCCTCGCGCCGTCCGAGCGACGAGGCCAAGCTGGATCAGATACGGCTCGATCACTTCCTCAATCGTGTCGCGCGGCTCGGACAGGCCCGCCGCCAGCGTCTCCACGCCGACCGGGCCGCCGCGATAAATGTCCGCGATCATCGTCAGGTAGCGGCGGTCCATCGCGTCGAGACCCAAGCTGTCGACCTCCAGCCGGTTCAACGCGCGATCGGCCGCGACCGCATCAACCTCGACCACGCCCGCGACATTGGCGAAATCGCGCACCCGGCGCAGCAAGCGCCCGGAGATACGCGGTGTCCCGCGCGATCGGCGCGCAATCTCGGCTGCGCCATCTGGTGCGATATGCAGATCCAGCAGCGCAGCCGCCCGCGTCACCACCCTGGTCAGTTCCTCCACCGTATAGAATTGCAGTCGGATCGGGATGCCGAACCGGTCGCGCAGCGGCGTCGTCAGCAGCCCCTGCCGCGTCGTCGCGCCCACCAGCGTGAATCGCGGCAGATCGATCCGGACGCTGCGCGCCGACGGCCCCTCCCCGATCATCAGGTCGAGTGCGCGGTCCTCCATCGCCGGGTACAGCACTTCCTCGACCGCCGGTTGCAGCCGGTGGATCTCGTCGATGAACAACACGTCGCCATCCTCGAGATTGGTGAGCAGCGCGGCAAGATCGCCCGACTTGGCGATCACCGGGCCCGACGTCGCGCGGAAACCCACCCCCATCTCGCGCGCAACGATCTGCGCCAGCGTCGTTTTGCCCAGCCCGGGCGGACCGAAGAACAGCACATGGTCCAGCGCGTCGCCGCGCGATTTCGCCGCTTCGATGAACACGCGCAGATTGTCGCGCGCCGCCGCCTGGCCGACAAATTCGTCCAGCCGCTTGGGGCGCAGCGCCGCATCGGCATCCTCGACGCGGCGCGTGGGCGTGATCAGGCGATCGCTATCGGTCATCGGATCTCCGATAGCGTAGTTTCGATCCGGCGCCACAGGTCCGATACTGCCTCAACGCCAGCGGAGCCGCGCGGAGCGTAGGCACCCAGCGGCGCGCGGCGCACGCTCATCGCCTCGAACGCGCTGGTCATCGGAATGACCGGCCAGTCGGGATGCTGCTGCAAGGCCTCACGGTGAAGCGCGCGCCGCCGGTCGACCATCGAGAATACCGGCGCCAGCGTAACCTTCGGGCCCTTCTTGCGCGTGACGTGCGCCGCAATGGTGTCGAGCGCGCGCTGCGACAGCGCGGAGGGGATGGCCGGCACTACCACCAGATCGGCCGCGCGCATCACCTGATCCGACGTGTCGGTCAGGCCCGGGGGGCAATCGATGATGATCCGGTCGTAATCACCCGCCAGATCCTCGACGAGACGGGTCAGCCGGCGCTTCTTGTCGATGGCGTGAAAGGCAAGGTCCAGCGTGCGCAGCGAGGCATCGGCCGGCAGCAGGTCGAGCCGGTCAAGGGCGGTCGGCCGGATCAGCCGGCGCGGATCGATCTCGCGGCGGATCGCAGCACCGGCCTCGCGCCCTCCCCCGTCATGCCCGAGGATCCAGGTCGCCGCGGCCTGGCCATCGAGATCCCAGAGCAAGGTGCGCCGCGCGGACAGCGTCGCCGCCGCCCAGGCCAGGTTCACCGCCAGCGTCGTTTTGCCAACGCCGCCCTTCAGGCTGTAGACCGCGACCGCGCGGCCGCTCACTTCGCCGCCTTGCGCAGCGCCAGCCGGACGAGCGCGTCCAGCGTGGCGCCCGCACCCAGCTCCTCTTCTGCCGCGGCCACCGCCGCGCTTGCCTCCACCGGGCGGAAGCCGAGGTTGAGCAGCGCCGACACCGCATCCGCGGCCGCACCGATTGGCATCGCCTGCGCCGCCGCCGCCGGGCCCAGAACGATCCCACCCGCCTTGTCCTTCAACTCGCGCACGATCCGCTCGGCCAGCTTCGGTCCCACGCCATTGGCGCGTGCCACCATCGCCTTGTCCTGCGCCGCGATTGCCCGGTTGAGCTCGGCCGGCTCGAGCGCCGACAGGATCGCCAGTGCGACGCGTGCGCCCACTCCCTGCACACCCGTGAGCAGGCGAAACCAGTCGCGCTCCTCGGCGCTCGCAAAACCGACCAGCCGCTGGAAATCCTCGCCTACCAGCATTTCGGTATGGATGAGAACCGCTTCGCCGACCGGCCCTAGCGCCGCGAGTGTGCGCGACGACGCACCGACCAGATAGCCGACGCCATTGACCTCGATCACGGCCGCGTCCGCACTCGTGCTGGCGAGAATACCCTTGAGGTAGGCGATCACCGATGCTGGTCCGTCATGTCGCCCGAACCGTAGCGCCTCGGCGACGACGGGCCAACTCCCGGCGCTCGCAATGCGAAGGTGTCAGCCGCCGGTTTGCAGCCGCCGCATCATCCCTGCCGCGCTCGCGCGATGGTGCGCGTGGCAGATCGCCACCGCCAGCGCGTCGGCGGCGTCCGGGCCCGCGACTTTCGCGCCGGGCAGCAACACCCCGATCATAGCCTGGATCTGGCGCTTTTCCGCGCCGCCGGTGCCGACCACCGCCTTTTTGACCGTGGACGGGTGATATTCACCGATGTCGAGCCCCGCGCCGGCTGCGGCAAGCAGCACCACGCCGCGCGCCTGCCCCAGCTTCAGCGTCGATTGGGCATTGGTGTTGCCCAGCACTTCTTCCGCCGCCGCGCTGTCCGGCCGCTCGGTGCGGATGACGTCGATCAGCGCGGCATAGAGGTTCGCCAGCCGGCGCGGCAGCGGCATGGAGGGATCGGTGCGGATCTGCCCGTTGGCAACGTGCCGCAGCCGGTTCCCTTCCGCCGCGATCACCCCCCAGCCGGTGGTGCCGAGGCCGGGGTCGAGGCCGAGGATGATCATCGCCGGGCCATCAGCCCAGCTTCGCCATCACCTCGTCGGACACTTCGTAATTGCCCCACACCTGCTGGACGTCGTCATCATCGTCGAGCGCATCGATCAGCTTGAACAGCGTGGCGGCGTCATTCTCGTCCACCGACACCATCGTTTGCGGCCGCCACGCGAGCTTCGCGCTCTCCGCTTCACCCAGCACCGGCTCGAGCGCCTTGACGACTTCGTGAAGGTCGCCCTGCGCGGTCCAGATCTCGTGGCCGTCCTCGCTCGACGTCACGTCCTCCGCGCCCGCTTCCAGCGCGGCCTCGAACACCTTGTCCGCGTCGCCCACGCTTGCCGGATAGTTGATCAGGCCCATGCGGTCGAAACCATGGCTGACGGAGCCCGACGCGCCAAGGTTGCCGCCGTTCTTGCTCACCGCGGTGCGTACGTTGGTGGCGGTGCGGTTGCGGTTGTCGCTCAGTGCCTCGATGATCAGGCTGACGCCGCCGGGACCGAAGCCCTCGTAGCGGATTTCCTCGTAATTCTCGGCGTCGCTGCGGCTCGCCTTGTCGATCGCGCGCTGGATATTGTCCTTCGGCATCGACTGCGCCTTGGCGGCATTCACTGCTGCGCGCAGGCGTGGATTCATGTCCGGATCAGGCAATCCCATCTTTGCCGCGACGGTGATTTCGCGGGAAAGCTTCGAGAACATGCCCGAACGCTTCTTATCCTGTGCACCCTTGCGGTGCATGATGTTCTTGAACTTGGAATGACCTGCCATGTGCGCGCCTCTAGCGAAGGTTGGGCGCCCTGCTCAAGTCGCTGCGCTCATTAGGAGGCGCGTTTTTCCAGGAACAGCGCCTCGATCCGTTCCAGCCGCACGATCACATCCTGATCCATCTTGCGGTGGAGCCGCAGAATTTCGAGCTCCGCGCGCAGGTTCGTCTCATAATCCAGCGCCGCGGTCAGCCGGTCCTTCGCCGCCTGCCGGTTCTGGCTCATCATGATGATCGGCGCCTGCACCGCCGCGAGCGTCGACAGCATCAGATTGAGGAAGATGTAGGGATAGGGATCGAACACCAGCCCCATCCGCCCCAGCACATTGCTGTTGAGCACCATCCAGCCAAGCAGGACGGCGGTGAAGGCGCCGATAAACGCCCAGGATCCGCCGATCTCGGCGACCCGGTCGGCCAGCCGCTCGCCAAATGTCGCCTGCTCCTCGGCCACGTCGGATGCATCGCGTACGCCGATGGTGCCAGACGCGATCGCTGCCAGGACTCGCTGCTCTTCCTCGTCCAGCGCCTCCACCGGCTTGCCCAGCAGATGGTGGGCCAGTTCCTCGATATCCGCTCGATGCCCGTGCATGATCTGCTCCCGGCTAGCTGCCCGGCGAACCTCCACGATATCCGCAATGCACGCAAACCCTTGCCCCCCGGGGCCGGTTTCGGCCAAACGCATCGCATGACGATAGCGGTGGACATGGGCGCCGATGCCTCGGGCGCGCCGGTCCTGATCGACCTAGAGGAATTGCTGGCCACCCGATTGCTTGTTCAGGGCAATTCCGGGTCCGGAAAGTCGCACCTGCTGCGCCGCCTGCTGGAGCGGTCGGCCGGGCAGGTGCAGCAGGTGGTGATCGACCCGGAGGGCGATTTCGTGACGCTTGGCCCCGCTTATGGCCATGTCGTGATCGAGGCGGCGGACTATGCCGAGCGGGAGATTGCGCGAATCGCCGGGCGCCTGCGCGAACATCGCGCCTCAGTGGTGCTCAGCCTTGAGGGGCTGGAGGCGGAGGGGCAGATGCGCTGCGCCGCCACGTTCCTGTCGGCGATGTTCGATGCCCCGCGCGAACATTGGTACCCCGCGCTGGTCGTGGTGGACGAGGCGCAGCTGTTCGCACCTACCACCGGCGGCGAAGTGGCGGAGGAGGTGCGCCGCGCGTCACTCTCGGCGATGACCAACCTCATGTGCCGCGGCCGAAAGCGCGGCCTCGCCGGGGTTATCGCGACCCAGCGACTCGCAAAGCTGGCCAAGAACGTCGCCGCCGAAGCGTCGAACTTCCTGATGGGCCGCACCTTCCTCGATATCGACATGGCGCGCGCCGCCGACCTGCTGGGCATGGAGCGCCGCCAGGCCGAATCGATCCGCGATCTTCCGCGCGGCACGTTCCTCGCGCTCGGCCCCGCGGTCTGCCGCCGTCCCAAGACGGTGAAGATCGGCGCGGTGGAAACCAGCGCGCGCAGCGGCAGCCCTAAGCTGACACCGCTCCCCTCCGCCCCGCCGGCGGACCTTCAGGAGCTGATCTTCGCCGAACCCGAGCCGGAGGCAGCCCCCCAGCTGCCGATGGCGTTCGAGGCCCGCCCGCGCCGCGTGCCGGCGGAGGAGATCATCGCCGACATGGCGCGCCCCGCCCCGTTGCCGCCCGAACCGGAGCGCAGCGAGGACGAGGTCGCGGCGATCATCGGAGACGTGTTGCGCGCGATCGTCGAGGATGCCGATGCGGCGGGCCGCCCGGCGTCGGTACTGTTCCAGGATTTCCAGGTCCGCTGCCGGATGCAGGGCCTGTCGCGATCGGGCATCGACCTGGGCGATTTCTCCCGTCGTCTGTCGTGCGCACGCGCCGGCATCTTCGACATCGCCGATCCCGAATGGGCGGAGGTGATCGCGCTCGCCGGCACGCTGCAGGACGAGATGGTCGGGCCATTCCTGCTCGTCGCCAAGGCCGCCCGTGAGGGCGCGCCCTGCCCCAGCGATGCCGCATTGGCGGAAACGTATGGCACATCCTCGCTCGGCCGCGTGCGCCGGCTGATGGGCTATATCGAAAGCCGCGACCTCATCGTCACCCGCACCGATCTGTCGGGCAAGCGATCGATCACGATCGCGCGGCTCGGCTGGACGACGGCGCCGGCGGAGGCTGCCTAGCCTTCGTTCGGGGGGCAGGTCAGCGTTCCTCGCAGCGGATGCGGTTCTTGGCCATGCTGACTTCGGCCTGCTCGCCAGGCGCCGCGTCGGTGGTGGCGGCATGCTCGCCCACCGTCATCTCGAATCTCGACGGGCCGCTGATCCTGCAGGCCACTCGCCCCGCGCTCAGCTTGCACGCATCGGCGAAGCGCGCAGGGTCGCCGATTGCAGCGGGGTCGTCGGGCGGGCTCAGCTGCATGCCGACCATCGTCGACCCGCCGAACAGCGCCACGCCCAAGCCCTTCAGCGCACGCGCCTCATAGGCGGGCTTGCCGTTCGGCTGGCTGGCCAGCTTCATCCCATGCTGCGCCGCCATGCGGGCGCAAAACCCCGCCGCAGGATCGACGGCCGGTGCCGCTGCGGCAGGCAGCAGAAGCGACAGGACAAGAATGATGGTCTTCATGCCGGCCGCCTCTGCCCCATTTTTGTGACGTTCTCGAGCCGTGCGGCTCAGAGCATGCCGAGCGCCTGCATGTACGTCTCGAGGATCATTTCCTCTTCCTGATATTCCTCGCGCTTCTTCTTGCGGATCGACATGATCTTCTTGATCGCCTTGGGGTCGTATCCGCGGCTCTTCGCCTCGGCGAACACGTCCTTGATGTCGTCGGCGATGCCCTTTTTCTCTTCTTCGAGCCGCTCGGCGCGCTCGATCAGCAGGCGCAGCTCGTCCGCCGCCACCTGACCGCCGCCCATGCCCTCGCCGCGTTCTTCAGCCATCTTGAAAACCCCATAAGTGAAGCACCGCCGCTTCACGCGCGAATCGCGGGTGGGGCGGCGGCGCAATTGCCGGACTATCGGTTGCGGCGGCGGCTCCTATGGGATGCCGCCGCCCCAATCAAATCGAAATCGGCGAACTTCAGTCGGCGAGCGGCTTGGCGACTGCCCCCTTGCGCATGACGAAGCGGACACGCTCCAGCTGGCGCACGTCGGACAGCGGCGATGCGTCGACGGCGATGATATCGGCCTGCTTGCCCGGCTCGATCGTGCCGATCACATTGCCCTGACCCAGCACTTCGGCGGCCGTGACGGTCGCGCTGCGGATCGCGTCGGCGGGGGTCATGCCGACCTTTTCCACCAGCAGCGCGAATTCCTGCGCATTGTCGCCATGTTTGGAGACGCCGCTGTCGGTGCCGAAGGCGAACTTCACGCCTGCCTTGTACGCCCGGCGGTGGCTTTCCTGCATCGCAGCGGCAGCGGCCTCGGCCTTGGGGATGGTCGCGGGCGGCAGTGCACCGGCACGCGCCTGCGCCACGGCAGCAACCGGGGCGATCTCGGTCGGAACCAGATAAGCGCCCGTTTTCTTGAACGCGGCGATCGCCTCGTCGTCGATGAAGCTGCCGTGCTCGATCGAATCGACCCCGGCCGCCAGCGCCGCCTTGGTCCCCTCGGCCGCATGGCTGTGCGCCGCCACCTTGCGACCCAGATTGTGCGCGGTGTCGACGATCGCCTTCATTTCCTCCGGCGTAAAGGCGCGGCCAAGCCCGCCCGACACGTTGGAGAGGACGCCGCCGGTCGCAGTGATCTTGATCACCTGCGCGCCGAGGCCGATCTGCCGCCGCGTGGCGCGGACGCAGTCGGACGGCCCGTCGCAGGTATTCTCCACCGTCTCCTTCACCGCATGGGCGAACGGTTCGGCCAGGCCATTGAGCGGATCGCCATGGCCGCCGGTCACCGAGATCGCGGTACCCGCATTGACGATCGTCGGGCCGACCACGTCGCCGCGATCCACCGCATCGCGCAGCGCACGGATGCTGCGCGGCTCGCCGCCCAGGTCGCGTACAGTGGTGAAGCCGGCGTTCAGCGTCGCCTTGGCGTTACCCGCGCCATACAGCACGTCGTCGGCGCCTTCGGTGTTGAGCGCGGTCAGGCGTGCGCGCATCGGATCGCCGCCGATGCCGATCAGGTGGACGTGAAGGTCGATCAGGCCCGGCAGCACGAACTTGTCATTGAGCGCCACCAGCTTCGCGCCGCCCTCCGGCGGGACGAAGCCGTCACGTACCTCGACGATCTTGCCGTCACGCACGATGATCGTGCTGTTGCCGCGCGGCGCCTGGCCCGGCCGGTCGAGCAATGCGCCGGCGTGGATATAGGTCACCGCCGGAGCGGCCGCGGGTGCTGGCGCGGTCTGCGCAATGGCCGGCACGCTGACGGCCGTCAGCAACGCGGCCGCGATCATCTTCTTCATTGTTCCCCTACCCCCCTCGGCGCCGCTTCACGCGCGGCGCATTGTTTGACGCCGCCGGCGGTAGAAGAAACAACCCGTGCCCGACAAGCGCGCGAAGGCAGGAAAGTTGCGCAAATCGCCCGTCAGGCGTTCTTCGCGACGCTTTCTTCCATGCGGCGCAACTGTTCGGGGGTCGCCTCCTGCTGATGCTCGGCCTTCCACTGCGCATAGGGCATGCCGTAGATTGCGGTGCGCGCTTCCTCCTTCGGCAGCCCGCCCGCCTCGCCTACCCAGTCGGACAGGCAGTTGCGGCAGAAACCGGCCAGCCCCATCAGGTCGACATTCTGCGCATCGATCCGGTGCCGCAGATGGCGTACCAGCCGGCGGAATGCGGCAGCGGCGGCGGCATCGTCGATCGCGTCGATCGGGTCCATTGTCTTCTCCACAGTTGATCGTGACGAGATAAGGACTAGGGCATCGCGCGGCAAAGCGGAGTAACCGTTTACATGACACGATCGATCATTCGTCGCAGCCGGCAGGTCCGCGTGCTCGCGACGCTCGGCCCGGCGAGCAACACGCCCGACATGATTGCGAAGCTGTTCCTCGCGGGTGCCGATGCCTTTCGCGTCAACATGAGCCACGGGGACCAGGCCTCCAAGGTGGAGGTGATCCAGGCGATCCGCGCGCTGGAGAAACGCTATGGCCGCCCCACGACGATCCTTGCCGACCTGCAGGGCCCCAAGCTGCGCGTCGGCCGCTTCGCCGCCGGCCGTGTCGAACTGGCGCATGGCGCCACCTTCGTGCTCGACCGCGATCCCACGCCGGGCGACGCGTCCCGCGTCGAACTGCCGCACCGGGAAATCTTTGCCGCCGTCGAACCGGGCGCGCGCCTGCTCCTCGACGACGGGAAGCTCGTCCTGCGCGTCATCGATCACGAGCCGGACCGCATCATCACCAATGTCGAGGTCGGCGGCACGCTCAGCAACAACAAGGGGCTGAATGTACCCGACGTGGTGCTGCCGATGGCGGCGCTGACCGACAAGGACCGATCCGACCTCGCCTTCGCGATCGACCAGCACGTCGACTGGATCGCGCTGTCGTTCGTGCAGCGACCGGAGGATCTGGCCGAGGCGCGCAAGCTGATCGGCGGCAAGGCCGCGCTGATGGCCAAGATCGAAAAGCCCGCCGCGATCGAGCGGCTGGAGGAGATTGTCGAGCTGTGCGACGGCGTGATGGTCGCGCGCGGTGACCTCGGCGTCGAACTGCCGCCCCAGGCCGTTCCGCCGCTTCAGAAGCGAATCGTCGAGACCGCCCGCCGGCTCGGTCGCCCGGTGGTGGTCGCGACGCAGATGCTGGAATCGATGATCAAGTCGCCCTCCCCGACCCGCGCCGAGGTCTCGGACGTCGCAACCGCGGTGTACGACGGCGCGGATGCGATCATGCTGTCGGCGGAAAGCGCCGCGGGTGACTGGCCGGTCGAATCGGTGGCGATGATGGATGCCATCGGCACGTCCGTCGAACGCGATCCCATGCATGGCGATCGGGTGCGCTTCACCGAAACCCGTCCCGATCCGACCACCGCGGACGCCCTGGCGGAAGCGGCCAAGAACATCGCCACCACGGTGTCGGCAAAGGCGATCATCTGCTTCACCACCTCCGGCTCCACCGCCCGCCGCGTGGCGCGAGAGCGGCCGTCGATCCCGCTGCTGGTGCTGACCCCGCAGATGGAAACCGCGCGTCGCCTCGGCATGTTGTGGGGCGCCCATGCCGTCCACACACGCGACGTCAATTCGTTCGAGGAGATGGTGGCCAAGTCGAAGCGGATGGCATTGCGCCACGGCCTTGCTGCCGCGGGCGACCGGGTCATTATCATGGCCGGCGTTCCGTTCCGCACCCCGGGCGCCACCAACGTGCTTCACGTCGTCAGCATCATCGGCGACGAACTGCACAGCCACAAATGACCGGAACCGGCGCGTAGACGGCGCGCCGGTTACCGGCACTTGGCGATCACGGCGTGACTAGGGAAGCAGCCCCTGGCGCGTCAGTTCGGGGAGCAGCGTCGCGGCATCGGTAAACAGCACGGCGTGCATCCCGATGCCCGCCGCGGCATCGACATTGTCCTGTCGGTCGTCAACGAACAGCGCCTCGTCCGGCTTCAGCCCGAACCGATCCAGCGCCAGATGGTAGATCGCCGGGTCCGGTTTCACCAGCTTCTCCGTGCCGGATACGACGATGTCGCGGAACCGGTCGAACATCGCCGCCTCCCGTTCACGGAAGGGCGCGAAGAATTCGTCGCTGAAATTGGTGATCGCGAACAGCGGCACGCCCGCTTCGTCCAGCGCGGCGACCAGTCCCGGCATGCCGTCGATCGGCCCGGGGATCTGCTCCGAAAAGCGCGGTCCCCATTGCGCGATCAGATCGGCATGATCCGGGAATTGCGCGCACAGCTCCGCAGACGTCTCGGCAAACGGGCGGCCGGCGTCATGCTGGAAATGCCACTCCTTGGAGCAGACATCACGCAGAAATACGTCCAGCGCCTCATCATCGGTGATGAGGCGCCGGTAGAGGACCTTGGGGTCCCAATCGTACAGGACGTTGCCGATGTCGAAGACAACGGCAATCGGCCGCATTCGAATCAGCCCTGGCGGGCCTTAAAGCGGCGATTCGTCTTGTTGATGACATAGGTCCGGCCGCGACGACGGATGACGCGGTTGTCGCGGTGGCGGTCCTTGAGCGACTTCAGGCTGTTGCGGATCTTCATGGCGGATTCGCTTCTATAAATGGGCGTGTCTGGAAAGCGTGGCCGCCTAGTGCCTGGCCCCTTGCAAGTCAAGCCGGAGCCGGGGATCACGCGATGCGTTGTAGCAGCGTAACGACAGTGGGGAGAACGCAAATGCGCAAGATCATGATCGCCGCGGGGCTCGCCGCGGCCCTCTCCGGCTGTGCCACCGGGCCGACTCGCTTTCCGGTCCAGGCCACGCGCTATCATTTCGACGCCATGACCGATCGCGGCACGATCGCGGTCGAGCCGCTGACCGGCAGCGGCACCGCCAGCATCGAGTACAAGACCTATGCCGCCGCGGTGCAGACCGAATTGCTGCGCCTCGGCTTCACCGCCCCGCCCCCCGGCCAGACGCCGCAATTCCTTGCCACGGTGTCGTTCAGCCGCGCTCCGGGCATGCTGCCCCCGCGCCGCTCGCCGGTCTCGATCGGGCTGGGGGGCGGCGGCATCAGCGGCGGGCGCGGCGGCGGCGTCGGCCTTGGCGGCGGGGTCAGCTTCCCGGTCGGCGGCAGCGGCGCGCACGAAGGCGTGGTGACCGAATTGTCGGTACGTATCCGCCGCGGCCCCGATGCCGTGTGGGAGGGGCAGGCCCAGTCGCTGACCGACCTCGCCTCCCCTGATGCCGACACCCCGGCGATTGCCGCCCGGCTGGCCCGCGCGCTCTTCTCCGGCTTTCCCGGCGACAGCGGGCGCACTATCGAGGTGCCATGACCCTCAGCATCAACGCCGCCTTCGACAGCGGCAACATTCGTCTCGTCGGGATTCAAGGCGATCGTGTCGATCTGGAGATCGTCCGCGACGCCGAGTCCGATTTCTACCAGTGGTTCTATTTCCGCGTCGCCGGAGCGGCCGGGCGCCGCCTGACGTTCCGCATCCTGAACGCGGGCGGCTCCGCCTATCCGTTCGGCTGGCCCGGTTACCGCGCGCGCGCCTCGACCGATCGGCAGGCGTGGCGCACGGTCGACACGCGCTATGCCGATGGCGTGCTTGAATTCGACTGGACCGGCGACGCGCAGGTCGTCTGGTTCGCGTATTTCGCGCCCTACACGATGGAACGGCACGCCGATCTGGTCGCGCGCATCGCCGCGCGGCCCGGCGTCACCCATCGCGAGCTGGGCGTCACGCTGGACGGCCAGGCAATCGACTATTTCCGCCTCGGCACCGGCAAGACGCAGGTCTGGCTCTATGCCCGCCAGCATCCCGGCGAATCGATGGCCGAATATTGGATGGACGGCGCGCTCGACTGGCTGACCAGCCCGGCGGCGGCGCGGCTGCTGTCGGCTGCGACGGTGCATGTCGTGCCCAACATGAACCCGGACGGCACGCGCCGCGGCCATCTGCGCACCAATGCAGCCGGGGTGAACCTCAACCGCGAATGGCACACCCCGACGCTGGAGCGCAGCCCGGAGGTCTATCATGTCCTCGCCGCGATGGACGAAACGGGCGTCGATTTCGCGATGGACGTGCACGGCGACGAAGCGATCGCCGCCAATTTCATCGCCGGGTTCGAAGGCATCCCGTCGCTCAAGCCCGAACAGGGTGATGCCTTTGTCGAATTCGGCCGGCGCCTGGCGGCGCACACGCCCGATTTCCAGACCGAGCTTGGCTATGAGCGCGCCCAGCCCGGCCGCGCCAATCTCTCGATGTCCACCAACCAGCTCGCCGAGCGGTTCGGCGCGGTCAGCATCACGCTGGAAATGCCCTTCAAGGATCACGACGCCAACCCCGATCCCGAGTTCGCCTGGTCGCCCGAGCGGTCGGCACGCCTCGGCGTGGCGTGCCTCGAGGTGCTGGACGAAATGATCGCGGGGCGATGATGGAATTGCGCGAGGGCGGGCTGGACGATCCGCGCGTCCTCGCGCTGGTGGCGCATCATCAGGCGGAGGCGCACGCCTCGACGCCGTTGGAAAACGCCCATGCGATGAACGTCGACGGCCTGCGTCATGCCGACATCAGCTTCTGGGGATTGTGGGAGGGCGAGGATCTGCTCGGCATTGCCGCCCTGCGCGCGCTGGCGAGCGACCATGGCGAGATCAAGTCGATGCGGACCGCGCCGGTCCACCTGCGTCGCGGCGTTGCGCGCACGCTGCTGACGCACCTGATCGCGCTTGCCCGCACCCGTGGCTACACACGCGTCAGCCTGGAAACCGGCACCGCGCCGATGTTCGAAGCCGCCAACCGCATGTACGAGGCCGCCGGCTTCACCGATGGCCCGCCCTTCGGCGGCTATCCCGAAAGCCCGCACAACCGCTTCATGACCCTGTCATTATAGCCATGCTGCCGCGCCGGGCACGGTCCGGCGGTGGATAAGCGATTGTCTTTGCATCGCGATCATTTAGTTTGCGCACAACTTACCGAGGCCGTTCGTACCGCCTGCTTGCTGGCGCGGGCGCTCGGCCAGCGAGAGGATTGCTGATGCGCTCATTCCCCGCCGCCGCCGCGCTTGCCCTTGGCGCCACCGCCTTTGCACTTCCCGCGGCCGTTCAGGCCCAGGCGCCGGTACAGACCTCGCCCATCGTCGAGGCGCCGCCGCTGAACACGACGCCGGGCGACCCGCCCCCCGGCCGGCCGCCTGCCCTGCCCGGCGCCGACGGCTGGAGCATGACGATCGGCGTCGCCCCGGTGCTCAGCCCCGTCTGGCAGGGCTCGCGCGACACGGCGCTGTCGCTCTTCCCGGACCTCCGCTTCAACTACAAGGACGTGATCTTCGCCTCGATCCCCGAGGGACTGGGCTGGAATGCGATCAACACCGACGGCTGGCGCGCTGGCCCGCTGGCCAAGATCCGCTTCGGTCGCGACGAGGAACGCGGCGGATCGCCCTTCCTCATCACCGGCGGCAGCGACGCCCTGCTGGGCCTTGGCGACGTGAGCGCGGCGGCCGAAGTCGGCGCCTTTGCCGAAAAGCGCTTCGGTCCGTGGCGCGGCCGGCTGGAGGCACGACGCGGCTTTGGCGGGCACGAAGGCGTGCTCGTCGACGGCTCGATCGCCTATCAGGCACGCCTCGGCCGCACGAGCATCAGCTTCGGCCCGCGCGCGACGGTCGCCAGCGCGGATTACATGCGCACCTATTTCGGGATCGATCCGGCGCAGTCGCAGCGTTCCGGCCTGGCGCCCTATCGGCCGGGTGGCGGGCTCTTGTCGTTCGGCGTCGGCAGCTCGGTCGTCCACCCGCTCGATCGGCGCAGCGTGCTGACGCTGTTCAGCGGCCTTGATCGGCTCGGCGGCGAACCCGGCGATTCCCCCTTGGTGCGCGAGCGCGGGCGGCGGATGCAGTTCACGCTGGGGCTTGGTTACGGCTTCCGCTTCGGCCTGTGATGAGTGGCCTGTGATGAGCCTCCTGTGACGAGGGCCGCGATCAGCGGGCGCGCCGTGCGCCCGCGATCGCCCCGCCGATGATCAGGACGGCGGCCACCGCGACACCGCCTGCGACCAGCGAGGATTGCTGCCCGCCAGCGGCAAAGATCGCCGCCAGCGCCCACAGGAACACCGCGGCATAGGGCAGGTTGCCGCGCCCGCGCACCAGCGCCGTCGCGCCGATTGCGCCCGCCACCACTACGATGATCGCGCCGATCACCGGTGCCGATTCGCCTGCTTCGACTCCATGGTAGCGCAGCGCGGCGGCGATGTTCACGGTCGTCGCCACCGTCAGCCACGCGGCCAGCGCGCAAAGCGGCAGATACGCCAGCCAGCGCTCACCCGTGGTCAGCTGCCGGGCAGAGGACAATGTGCGATAGCAGACCAGGAGACACAAAAGCGTCGCGCCGATGATCACCACCGAAATCGCGCTCAGGCCGAACACCTGCGTATAGGCCGCCCAGAGCGCATTGCCGAGGAACGCGCCCGCCGCAGGCCAGCGCAGCCGCTCGATCAGCGGGTTGTTTCGCTGCGCCGGCAGTGCCTGGTAAATCGCGAACAGCGTCGACCCGGTATAGAGCGCGCCCCAGATCGAGAATGCCCAGCCCGCTGGCGTGATGATCGTTCGCACCGAATCCGATTGCGATCCGATCGGCTCGCCAATGCCGAGCGCCGGCATCACCGGTGTCAGGATCTGCAGCGCGGCGGCGATCAGGACGGCGATCACGGCCGTGTTGACGGTGCTTCCGGCACCGGGATGAGAACGGGTAGCCATGTCGCCGTAACGATCCCGGCCCAAACTCGTTGCACGTCCGATTCGATGACGCCCGGCGCGCGCTCGCCTCGACTGCCGCTTCCCGCTAGCCTGCGGCGTCGCGCCTACCGGCGCCGATTCGGGGGAAAGCCATGACCGATCCGTCCCTTCGCGACCGCGCCGTCCAGCTCTATGACGCCTTCACCCATGAGCATCGCGATCGGCGCACCTTGCTGCGCCAGATGACCGCGCTGGCCGGCTCCGCCGTCGCGGCCGAGGCGCTGATTGCCGGCATCGCCGCCTCACCCGCGGCCGCAACGATCATCGACCCGGCCGATCCGCGCCTGCTGACCGAGATGCGCATGGGGACGCAGGCTGACAAGCCGGCTCGAGCCTATGTCGCCATGCTGAAGGACCCAGCCACCGGAAGGCCTGCCGCGGCGAAGCGCGGCGTGGTTCTGGTGATTCATGAAAATCGCGGGCTCACGCCGCACATCCAGGATGTCACCCGCCGGCTCGCGCTTGACGGCTTCCTCGCCGTCGCGCCCGATCTGCTCGCGCCGCAGGGCGGAACGCCCGCTGATGAGGACAAGGCGCGCGAGATGATCGGCACGGTCGATTATGATCTGGCGCTGGCGCAGGCGCGCGGCTTTGCCGATGAGCTGCGCACCCTGCCGCAATCGACGGGCAAGGTCGGCATGATCGGCTTTTGCTGGGGCGGCGCGTTCGTCAACCGCATGGCGCTGGCCGGGGGGATCGACGCCGGCGTCTCTTACTACGGCCCCGCCCCAGCCCCGGCCGAGGCGGCGCGCGTCACCATCCCGCTGATGTTCCATTATGCGGAAAAGGACACCCGTGTCGCGCAGACCGGCGATCCCTGGGTTGCGGCGCTGAAGGCAGCGGGCAAGCCGGTACAGGCCTTCACCTATCCCGGCGTCGATCACGCCTTCAATAACGACACCTCCGCCGCGCGCTACGACAAGGCGGCGGCCGATCTCGCCTGGCAGCGCAGCACCGCCTTTCTCCACCGCTATCTGGATCGCTGACGCCCGCCAATCTCACGGGGAGCAGACACGATGGCCGATGATCTGATCTTCTACACCAATCCCATGTCGCGCGGGCGCATTGCCCGCTGGATGCTGGAGGAGGTCGGCACACCCTATGCGGTGCGGCTGGTCGACTGGGGGGACAAGCCCGCCGATTTCCTCGCCGCCAATCCGATGGGAAAGGTGCCGACGCTCGTTCACCACGGCCGCGTGGTCAGCGAGGCGGCGGCGATCATCGCCTATCTCGCCGACAGCTTCCCCGCCGCCGGCCTTGCCCCCACGGCGGAGGAACGGGCGGATTATTACCGCTGGCTATTCTTCGCCGCTGGCCCGCTGGAGGCAGCCAGCACCGATCTCGCCATGGGCGTGGTCCCCACACCGCAGCAGCAGGTCATGCTCGGCTATGGCAGCATCGACCGGGTGGTGAGCGCGCTGCGCACCGCCGTCGGCGCGCATGATTATATCGCCGGCGATCGCTTCACCGCCGCCGATGTCTATGTCGGCAGCCATATCGACTGGGGGCGGCAGACCGGGGCGCTGCCTGATGACCCCGCGTTCACCCGCTACCTCGATCGGGTAATGGCGCGTCCCGCCGCAATCCGCGCGCGGACGCTCGACGATGCGCTCGCGGCACAGATCGCGCCGCACTCCGGCGACTGAGCCAGCAGCCGTTCAGCGATCCCGTGCGTTGTGCCGCGCATGGCCTATGGCACGATCGATCGGCAGCGGCTGACGCGGGAGCGCGTGATTGGCGCGGGCGCCGCGATCATCGTGCAACTCGCGCTCGGCTATGCGCTGATCACTGGCCTCGCCGTGTCGTTCCCGACAGCCGTCGAGAATGGGCTGAAGCTGTTCACCGCCGAACCGACGCCGCCACCACCACCGCCGCCACCTGTGCCCCCGCCGCCGCGCCCGACGGTCGCCCGTCCGGAGGGCCGCGCCTCCGCGCCCAACCTGCGCAGCCGCGCCGCGCCCGTCGCCGCCCCGACGCCGATCGTCGTGACACCCCCGCCGCCGCCGCCCGTGGTCGCCGCCCCGCGGCCCTATGTGGCCAATGATTTCATGTCCGGCTCGGCCGACGTCCGTGGCCCCGGCACGGGCGCTGGAGGCAGCGGCGACGGATTTGGCAGCGGCGGGGCGGGTGATGGCGATGGCAGCGGCGGCGGATCGCCGGAAACCGCGCCCCGCTTCCTGCGCGGCCGTATGAGTACGTCCGACCTGCCGGAGGCGCTGTTCGTCTCGGGGTTCAATGGCACAGTCGGGGTGCGCTACCTCGTCACCACCGACGGGCGCGTGCGCGACTGTGTGGTCACCCGGTCGAGCGGCAACGCCACCGTCGATGCGATCACGTGCCGCCTGATCCGCGAGCGCTTCCGCTTCCGCCCCTCGCTCGATGGCGACGGGCGCCCGGTGAACGCCTGGATCGTCGAAAACCATAGCTGGGAGGTGGAGGCGGACACGGTCGAGGAGACGGAGACTGTCCGCCGCCGGCGCCTGCGCTGGTAACCGGGAAGTGGTCGGGCCGGTGTTCGCGCGACGCTACTACCAGCGGCCGATGCCATACGCCCCTGCGCGATGCTCGTCGATCCGCCGCCGCGTCGCCGGGGAGGTGCCGTCGGGCAGCGCATCGAGCGCAAACCAGCCTGCCTCCGCAATCTCGCGTCGGTCCGCCGCACGCAGCGCCGCCGGGTCATCCACCACGCAGCGATATACGACGACATGATCGTCCTTTGCTTCGCCGCGGTTGTGATACGCTCCTAGCAGCCCCGCGATCGTGACCGCGCGCAGCCCGACCTCCTCGATCAGCTCGCGTCGGATCGCCGCATCGGCGCTTTCTCCGCGATCTACCCCGCCACCGGGCAGATACCATCCGTCGATATAATGATGGCGGACCAGCGCCACCCGTCCGGCAGGGTCAAGCACCAGCGCGCGAACGCCAAAGGTTCGCGGGCGGACGATCCGTGCGTAAAGTCGCATGGCGCGTCCGGCAGCCCGGTAGCGCCAGGCCACCATCGGTCAGGAGCCGAGCGACACGCTCAGGAAGGCCGGAACCGGGCCGTTCCACCCCGAATCCGATCCGGCATCGCTGTCGATCCGGCTGTCCTGACGCTGCGGCTGCGCCCGGCGGCTGCGCTCGGGCGCGCGCTCCTGCTCGCGCGGGGGCTGCGGCGCGCGGGCGACAGGCGCTTCCGCCTCGCGCTCTGGCACCGGCCGTTCGTCGCGCCGGCGATCGCTGCCCTGGCGCCGCGCACGCGGCGGCCGGCCCTGCTCCTCGGCCTCCACCACGACGGTGCGACGCTGGATCTTCTGGCCGGTAAGCTTCTCGATATTCTCGATATTCTCGGCGTCGTCCGGGCCAACGAGCGTATAGGCGATTCCAGTCGCCCCACCGCGCCCGGTACGCCCGATACGATGGACGTAATCGTCCGGGTGCCAGGGCGCGTCGAAGTTGAAGACGTGGCTGACACCCTTGATGTCCAGCCCGCGGGCCGCGACGTCGGAGGCGACCAGGATGTTGATATCGCCGGCCTTGAACCGCTCCAGCTCCGCGATCCGCGCCGGCTGTTCCATGTCGCCATGGATTTCGCCCGCCGCAAAACCGTGTTTCTTCAGGCTCTTGTTCAGCTCCCGCACGGTCGTCTTGCGGTTGCAGAAGATGATCGCGGTGGTCACGGCCTCTTCACGCAGCAACTGGCGAAGCACCGCCCTTTTCTCGAACGCCGCGCCCTTCACCGGCACCACCCATTGGGTGATGTTGATGTTGGTGCTCGCCGGCCGGGCGACCTCGATCGTCTTGGGATTGCTGAGGAACTTGTCCGCCAGCTTCTTGATCGGCGGCGGCATCGTTGCCGAAAACAGCAACGTTTGGCGCTGCTTGGGCAATTTGGTGCAGATTTCCTCGATATCGGGGATGAACCCCATGTCGAGCATCCGGTCCGCCTCGTCGATCACCAGCATGCTGCAACCGTTGAGCAGGATCTTGCCGCGGCTGAACAGGTCCATCAAACGGCCCGGCGTCGCGATCAGCACGTCGACGCCGCGTTCCAGCGCCTTGACCTGGTCGCCCATCTGCACGCCGCCGATCAGCAGCGCCATCGATAGCTTGTGATACTTGCCGTAGATTTCGAAATTCTCGGCGACCTGCGCGGCCAGCTCGCGCGTCGGCTCCAGGATCAGGCTGCGCGGCATCAGCGCGCGCGCGCGGCCATGTGCCAGAATGTCGATCATCGGCAGCACGAACGACGCGGTCTTGCCGGTGCCGGTCTGCGCGATCCCGATGATGTCGCGCATCATCAACACGCTGGGGATGGCGGACGCCTGGATCGGAGTCGGGTCGGTATAACCCGTATCGCCGACGGCGCGGAGGAGTTCTTCTGACAAGCCGAGGTCGGCGAAGCTCATGGCAATCCTGAAAAGAAGGCGCGTCGATGCTGCCCTTTTATCGTGCGGGCGAGACGCGATTGTGCCTTCGATGTCAAGGTAGCGCGGTGCGCAAGGTCGCTTTTTAGGACGGATTCTTCGGGATCAGCAGCCGAAAGCGACTTATTTCACACTGTCGGCCCGATCGGGTGCGCAACACGTCGCGCCGGGCGCAGAACTTTCCGTCCTTGGAACGCTTCAGGTAGAAGCCGCCGTAGAAATTCAGTGTCGGGCAATCACGGTCGAGCTTGGCGCGCAGCCGGCGCCCGTCAGTGACGATCAGGTCGATGTCGCCGTCAGGGGAGATGCTGGCGCTCGCCAGCCGGTCCATCGGCACGCATTTGGGCGCCTTCTTCTCCTCCCAGGTGACCGGCGCGGCGCGCTGCGCCCGCGACGGCCCGGGCAGCCGCGGGATGCGAATGATGATCCGCTCGCGAGTCGACAGCTGCGCATAGCGCTCGTCCGCCGGCCCGGCAGCGATTGCCAGGGGCGCAGCCATGAGCAGCGGAAGCATGGGGCAGGCGCGGATCAGCATGGATAGGCCCCCGTCGCTGCCCATCGAAGTTTGAACCCTTGATGAATTCGCGCGATGAAGCGGCGATGACCCCGCGCCAGACCCGCCTCATACAATCGCTCGCCGATACCCTGCCCGATCGCGCGATCGTCACTGATCGCACCGATATCGCACCGTGGGAAACCGACTGGCGGCAGCGGTGGCACGGCACGGCGCCGATCCTGTTTGCGCCTGACAGCGTGGCGCAGGTGCAGGCGATCGTCGCCGCGGCGGGCCGTGAGCGGGTGCCGTTGGTGCCGCAGGGCGGCAACACCTCGATGGTGGGCGGCGCCACCCCGCCCGCAGATGGCACCGCGGTGATCCTGTCGCTGCGGCGCCTCAACCGGATTCGCTCGATCGACGCCAATGCCGGGCTGGCGATCGTCGAGGCTGGCGTGATCCTCGCTGATCTCCATGCCGCGGCAGCAGCGGTGGGTCGTCGCTTCCCGCTGACCCTCGGCAGCCGCGGCTCCGCGACGATCGGCGGGCTGGTCTCCACTAACGCCGGGGGTACCCAGGTGCTGCGCTGGGGCACGATGCGCGGGCTTGTGGCCGGGGTGGAGGCGGTGCTGGCGGATGGCAGTCTTTATGACGGTCTCGCTGCGTTGAAAAAGGACAATCGTGGCTATGATCCGAACCAGCTGCTGATCGGCGCCGAGGGCACGCTCGGCATCGTCACGGCCGCAACGCTTCGCCTTGCCCCGGCAATTGCCAGCCGGGCGGTCGGCTGGATCGGCCTTGCCAGCCCCGACGACGCGCTGCGCCTTTTGCGGCGCTTCCAGGCGGCGGGCGATCTGGTCGAAAGCTTCGAGCTCTTGCCTGCCGAATCCCTTGCGGCAGTACTGGCGCATGTTCCCGGTGCCCGCGCGCCGCTTGCCGGCGAGCATCGCTGGCACGTGCTGGTGGAGGCGGTAATCAGCGATCCCGACGCCCCCTCGCCTGCGCAGTTCATCGAGCGCGTGCTGGTCCAGGCGATCGCCGAGAACATGGTCGAGGATGCGACCATCGCCGTGAACGAGGCGCAGGCGGAGGCATTCTGGCGCATCCGCGATTCCATCTCGGACGCCGAACGCGCCACCGGGCCAGCCGCGCAGCACGACATATCGGTGCCGGTGGAGGCCATGCCCCGCTTCCTGATCGAGGCGGCGGCGGCGTGCGAAGCGCGCTTCCCCGGCACCCGCGCCAGCGGTTTCGGCCACCTGGGCGACGGCAACGTCCATTTCCACGTCCGTGCGCCACGGGGCGCCGATCGCGCAACATGGCTGGCCGAGGAAGCACCCGTCGTCACCCGCTTCGTCGACGATCTCGTGGTCGCGGCGGGCGGCTCGATCTCCGCCGAACATGGTATCGGCCAGATGAAGCTTGCCGAACTGGAACGCCTGTCGCCGCCGCCGCGCATGGCGATGCTGCGCGCGATCAAGCAGGCGCTTGATCCGCATGGCATCTTCAACCCGGGCAAACTGGTGGCGCTTGCGCCCGGCGCGGTGGCCGAATAGGGGCCGAAATCGAGCTTTTTGGGTCGTACCCGCACCCGCATCTGGAGAGTAATCATGGCCAGCGCGCCGCAGCAGCTTCCGCTTTTCTACAACGGCCTCGAGCCGCTTTCGAGCGACCTGCATGCCGACTACAAGATCCGCCCGGCCGCGACCGCGCCGTTCCTGACGACGCAGCACGCCATCCCGGTGACGGTCGATGAATTCGCGCTGGTGCAGCGTTACATGCCGATCGTCTTTTCGGCCGGCGAGGATTCGATTCCGATCGCGCTGATGGGCCTGAACGAGGGCGTGAACGTGTTCGTCGATGCCGACGGCAAGCTGATCGACAACACCTTCTACGTCCCCGCCTACATCCGCCGCTATCCCTATCTCCTCGCCCGCCTGCGTCCCGACGCGGAGGAGCTGTCGCTCTGCTTCGACCCGACGTCGGACACGATCGGCCAGTTCGATGAGGGCGAGCCGCTGTTCGAGAACGGCCAGCCGAGCGACGTGACCAAGAACATCCTGGCCTTCAACGAGCAGTTCGAACAGGCCGGCGCCCGCACCGCCCAGTTCATGAACGAGCTGCGCGAATCCGAACTGCTGATGGACGGTGAAGTCTCGATCCAGCAGGAAGGGTTCGAGCAGCCGTTCGTGTATCGCGGCTTCCAGATGGTCAACGAAGAGAAGCTGCAGGGCCTGCGCGGCGACCAGCTGCGCAAGATGGTGCAGAGCGGGATGCTGCCGCTGCTGTATGCGCACCTGTTCTCGCTGTCGCTGATGCGCGAAGTGTTCGCGCGCCAGGTACAGATGGGCAAGATGCCGCAGCCGACGCTCTGACCGCGCTCGCGGCAAGCCTCCAATGAACCGGACGGGCGCGGGGACAATTCTGCGCCCGTTTGTCGTTGGGGCGCGGGCATCGCGCGACACCTTTTGCCGTATCAGCCAGGGTTCTTGAAACCGATTGCCGGTCTCTTATGTTATAAAGGTACGGTTTCCGTGTCCCCCCTTTCGCGGAACCGTATGGCACACCTTCTGGTGTGTCTCCTCCCTGAACCTTGGCCACCTCGGGCACCGCCCGGGGTGGTTTTTTTATTCGGCGGCGAGCCGCTCGGGCCCAGCGATCGCCTCATCGGCCAGCGCGTCGAGGATTTCGCGGACTAGCTGCACGATACGCCCGTGTCCCGGCCCCGCGCCGTCCATCCGGCTGTCGAGGTATAAGGAGCGATCGATCTCCAGCTGGATGGCGTGAATGCCCTGCTCGGGCGCGCCGTGCCGCTCCAGGATATATCCGCCGGCGTAAGGGACGTTGAGCGCCTGCGGCAGGTGCCCCGCTGCCACCGCCGCCTCCACCCGGTTCACGAAACGGCTGTCCGCCGATCGGCCGAAGCGGTCCCCGATCACGATCCGCGTCCGGCTGCCACGGATCGGCGGCATGGAATGAAGGTCCAACAGCACCGCCACGCCAAAACGCGCACGCGCGGCCGCCAACGCCGCCGCCAGCGCCGCGTGATAGGGGCGATGCGCCGCGTTGATCCGCGCGATCACGTCGTCGGCGCTCAGCCGCTTGCGCCACAATTCCCCCGCGGCGGTGGTGCGCCGCGGCACCAGCCCCAGCCCGCTGCGCACCTTGGCGCTCAGGTGGCCGGTACGTGCGCCATCGTCGAGCATCGGGTCGCGATCATCCTCCGCCCGGTTCAGGTCGATCCACGCGCGCGCCGCCTGCTGGATCAGCGTCGTCTCGCCGCCACGCGCGGCCATCGCCACCGAATCGATCAGCCGGTCTTCCAGCATCGTCAGCGCCGCGAACGGCACCCGCAGCGAATCGCGCACGCCCTCGGGATAGCAGCGCCCCGCGTGCGGCACCGACAGCACGACCGGGCTGGCGGGCGGCACGTCACCGTATGAGATGAAGCACGCGTCCATCGCTCACCAACCTATGGGCAGGCGGCACGTCTCGCAATGCGGGCGCACAGCGATCAACGCGCGTCTGGAAAATATTAAGCGATCTTCCCATAAGCTGCCGGTTGATCACAGGAACCCACGAATGATCCGAATTTTGCTGGCCGAGGACGACCAGGTCATGCGCGAATATCTGGCGCGTGCGCTGGAAAAGTCCGGATATGCGGTCACCGCGGTGGACCGCGGCACGGCCGCGCTGCCGCTCATCGAGGAGGAGGAATTCGACCTTCTCCTCACCGATATCGTCATGCCCGAAATGGATGGCATCGAACTGGCGCAGAAAGCCGGGGAGATCCGCCCCAAGCTGCGCGTCATGTTCATCACCGGCTTCGCCGCCGTCACGCTGAAGGCTGGCCAGGCAATGCCGCAGGCCCGTGTCCTCTCAAAGCCGTTCCACCTGCGCGATCTCGTGATGGAGGTCGATCGCATGTTCGAAGTGGGAGAATTTCAGGGTTTGAGCTGAACAGGGGTTGCGCACCCCCGGCAGCCCGGCTAATGGCGCCGCTCCCCGTGGGCGTGTAGCTCAGTGGTAGAGCACTGTGTTGACATCGCAGGGGTCGCAAGTTCAATCCTTGCCACGCCCACCATAAAAAGCCCTGCCAAGCGATCCGCTTGGCAGGGCTTTTTTGCTTTCTGTCATCAGCGTTGCGCGGGCCTGTTGCGTGCGTTTTGCGTGTCACCCAATTTCATCGCCTGTTCCAGCCTCCGCTCGCTTGTCAGGCGGGAGTGGCTTCGGAGAAGCGATCAACAAGCTCCCGCAATTCGGGAAGCGTCCTGTCACGCAGGTAGTCGGCGAACTCCTCGGCATCAGCTGCGTCGATGGTGTACATATCCTCCGTCAGTGTACCTGCATCGTCATGCGGCAGCATCATATGCACGTAGAACACTTGTGAGTGCTCGCGTCGCCGGCCGGGCTCGCAGGGGTCTTCGAATACGAGAACGGGCGCAGGCTCGATCCGCAGCAATTCAAGGGAGATTCCCTCCCGAGCGGCTTCCGCGATGACCTCGAGAGTAGCCTGCTTGATCGCACGGCGCGACGCCGAAACCTTTTCAGCCGTGGAGCGGATGGCCATGAGATGCGCAACGAACAGGTCAGACTGGACGTCGCGATCGACCGCCCGATTGCCATCTTCACCGGTGAGAGGCGTGGTGAGCTTGTACTCAATGCCGTAGTTTGGCTGGTAGCCCAGCGAAATGTCGGCTGTCCATGCGCCATTTCCGTCATGCGGAATGACCGTCAGCTGCCCGCGGTTCGTCAGGTACCTAGCTAGACCGGCTGCCTCCGCCTTGCGATAGATTGTGCGCTGGAGATCTAGGATCTGCAGCATGAGGTCGTCGGCTGGCTTCGCTTTCTGCGTCGTCTTCTTCAATTTCATCACTCCAGGTTGGTGCACCTACCCGGAGCCTTCCCTCCTCACTCCAGCTCGTTTTCTCCTGCCGAGCCGCTGGCTCGACCGCCAAAATGACTGGCGGCAGGTGCTGGATGCTATGTCAGCGCAAGGCTGACATAGCATCCAAGACTCCGATTTCGACGAACATCTCGACCTCCGCTGCCGCCGTAGGAGGGGCGGCGCGGATGCGTTCGGCGGCATCTTCGAGTGCGACCTCACGAATGCGCGCCAACGTCCATGGGCGAGCGATGTCGGCGAGAGCCCTCATCTGGGATTGCTTCAGAGCACCAGGTCCTACCTTCAGAGGAGTCGGCGGCGACCGTTTCCTCCGACTTCTGTGCTTTTTGCGCGAATGAAGGTTCCCGCCTTCTGCATGAGCTCTGCGCTCAACTCATCAAGGAGAGCGCGGACGCTTTCGAGGTATCTCGGATCTTCGGGGTCGAGCGTCGCATAGCGCTCAGTCGTTGAGTTGAGGGCCTGATGTCCCAGCGCGACGGCAAGCTGATCCTTGTCGACCCCGCGGCGCCGGAGGATGGAGGCCACGGAGTAGCGGATCAGCTTCGGACCCCATCCAATGGGGATGCCGAGTTTCGCCTGCATGGCCTGCCAAGCCTTTTTGACCGACTGGATAGGTCGCTGGTCCAGCCAATCTCCCTCGTCATCACAACGGAGGACCTCGGCACAGACGAGCCGATCGTCGGTGGCGGACAGCCAATCATCAAGCAGCTCTGTCACAGGCACGACGGCGCGGTACTTCTTGGTCTGGATTCGACCCGGCGGGTTTAGGTCAAACAACCGCTCGGCGGGATTCCACTGACCGCGTGCTCGCGAGGCCGACATGTCCATGACGGCATCAGGCCGAGCCATCGTCGAGATTGCGCCGATGAGATAGCGCCGGAGCGGAATCAGGCGGGTTGCATGAACGGCGGAGCCGTCTCCAACGCAGGTGTAATGCAGCAATTCCGCCAGCGAATCGCTGGATAGTCGATAGGTACGCTTCGGCGTGACCTCTGCCCGCGTGAGATGCTTGAGCCTCGGCACATCGGTCATTCGACGTGCGTTGAACCGGAGGGCAGCCTTGAGCTGGATGATGCTCTCCTCGGCTGTCGATTTCGCTCGCTTCTTGGGCGGCAGAGCCCGGTCATCGGCTGCGCGCCTTTGTGGGGCTATCGTGTCGATGCTGGTCGCCCAGAGACGAAAGCGGGCAAGCCACTCGTCATTGAGGATGGACGGGAGGACCGGCTCCCGCATGACGCCAATAGCGATTTCGTGATCGATGAAGCGGTTGATCAGCTTTAGGCGCGCACGAATCGCATCCGCGCTGACCCGGGTCGATCCATGGAGCGTCCAATAATCCGTCATTGCCTGGTGAACGGTGTAATCCGCTTTCTCGTCCGACGCTGGACGATGGACCGCCAGATAATGGCGGTCCAAGGCCTCGGTCGCTAGGCGAAGATCAGCCGTGCGCGTGCTGCGTCGCTGCACCCGCCCGCTATGCGGGTCGTACCAGCAGATGTATAGGTTGGGGCTGGCGGGCTTCCCGTTCTTCCCCAAGAGGCGCCCGAGGTAGAACTCGCCCCGGCAGTAGAAGTCGTCTGATCGCGGCACTGTGCGTTTTCCTTCATAATTGCACTTCGTGCCTCTCCAAGCAGGTCCACTGCTCCGACCAGCGTGAGCAGATCGAGCTCCGCTGGCTTCAGATTGATCCCTTTCTGCGTCTGGAGCGCGCGCGCGATTTTGCGATCAAGGCGCAGGATCGCTTCAGCTCCGGGCTTGGAGACGAGCTCCGTAACCGGCAGGATGCTTCCCCGCGCGATCATTGTGCATCCTCTGGGTGGCGTGTGGCTGATGACCGCATGGCGCGGCCGTCGACATCAACAATCACTGAATTTCATCCCTGACGTGGCTAGTGCCAACTCAGGATTTCTCTTCGGTATCTGGTCGGGGCCAGTCCGCCAACACCGGCAGATTGGCGATGAGCGTACGTGCGGCGCAGCGTACGCCCTTGCCGGACGGGGCTTGCTCTCCCATACGGCGACAGGTGAAAATTACGGGCATGGGCAAACCCTCATTGCTGTTCAGCCTGAGCGGAAGGCCGTTCGAGGACGTGATTTCCACATTTTTCGGGAATCAAGGCGGCGATCCGATCGTCCTGATCCCAAGCGACGAAGCGAAAGCGGCTGCCCTGTTTGGTCAGGATGCTCCGCTCGACAAGCCGATCCATATGCCAGTTCACAGCGCCCTCGCGCGCAGCGGTCTCACCACCACCATTCGCGGTCTTGACCAAAGCGCTCTCAGGGCGGCCCGCGAACTGAGTTTGGCAATGCTTCATGACGGCGCTAGCAGGAACGAGCGTTCCGGGCTTTGCATCCGGGAATAGCGCTCTGATCGCCTCCAGCACCAAGCTCGTTCCTTTCGCCCACTCGCGCACCCGTTTCTCTTCGCCAGCGACATCGTCAAAAGTCTTGCTTCGGTTGTTCTCGTCTGCAACACGGTCCTCAATTTCCTTCCGCACAGACGCCGGCGCTGGTCTCGTCACATCGATGAAGGCACCTTCGCTTTGACGAAGCAGGTAGCGCTCTTCGGTGTGCACGCCGGGAAGGCTCGCCTTGGCAACATAGACCACGACGAAGTCCTCTCGGCGTCGTTCCGGATGGTCGTTGCGGATGTGCGCTGCCTCGCGAACCTTCTGCCACTCCTGGATTAGGCGGACCTCTACCGTCATCCGGGGCGCGGTTGTCCACATGGCAGCACCGCGCAGCCGAGCGGCCGCGTTTAGGCGAGGGTCCTTGCCAATCGTGACCGACTTTGGCTGGTGCCCGATGACGGTCCAGAAGATGCCCAGAGCCTCGCACATACGACCGACATAGAAGAAGAAGTTCGTCGTCGCATGACCGTCGATGGTGTCGAAACCGGCCATGCTCGTGGCCGAGTCCATAACGACGCCGACGATCTTGTCTTCAGCGGCGGCTTGCCGATCGTTCCAGTCTTCTATGTAGCGGCGGATCTCGAGCAGGACCGGTGTGGGCTCCCATAGCCGGTCCAAGCCGAGTTGCATCAGACTGGCATTCGGATGCTGAAATTCTTCCTCGTCCATGCTGAGGAACGGCATGACGTGCAGGCGGCCACAGGTTTCCTGCGCGGTCGCATCGTCCTGACCCAGCGTATGGCGCACCACATCGCGCAGGCGACCGACGATCTGCTTGCGCGAGTCCTCGGCAGTGAGGATCAGGACGTGCCCGGTACCGTGCACTTCACGGCCGAGCCAGGTGGCTGGGCGTTGTCTGCTCGCGATGGTGGCAGCCATCCAGAGCAACAACTGCGTCTTGCCGGTGCTACCTGCACCGAACCAGACGGAGGTTCCGACCGAGGCGAGCCAACCGTCGATGCGAAACGGAACGCGCGAGGTCGCTTCGGCAAGGTCATTGCTGGCGAGCCAGTGTCCGGGCGGCGTCGTTGCATCCCACTTGAGCACGTCGTCTGCCATCCCCGCTAACCCCCTAGTACCGCCCACAATTTTGGCCTTCAGCGGGCCGTAGCGGGACGACCGGGAGGCCACAATCGCCTTTCAGCATTCAGCAGCCGTCAGCCCTATATATAGGAAAGAGAGGTCGCTGAATCTCCTCTCTTCCCATGACGTCGCCCGCTGAATGCGTGAAAGGCTGGCCCGCCCGGACGGGTAGCGAATGGATATCTGTCCCTGGACCCGCCGCCGATCTCACACGCGCACTGAGGGAGAAGATGATGAGGTACTTTTGACCAGTGGATCTGGTGAAAGGAGCAAATCATGAAGAAGCGGGTGTCGAAGCAGGCGCAAAGAGTAGCTGAGAAGGTCGACATGGCGGCACGCGTAGATGCGGCATTCGCCGAGGCGCGGCTTGCAGCGGCCGATGCCTACGAGGCTTATGCAGCCACGGTGATCCGCGACGCGAACGGACGCGAAATCGGCCCTTGGGGCCGCACGTACGTCGACGTGTTCGTTCCAAGCTATCGGTTTAGGACCGCGCTGATCGAGGCCGAAGTGATCCACAGCAGCAATCAAGGCCACTGGAGGATGAGTGATCGGCTTTGGCAGGTGAATGGATTTCCTCGTGCTCGTGGCCGAGGCCTGATCTGCGAGGCTGTCGTCGCGGTGCTCAAGCGACACTTCCCCCAAGAAAGCATCGGTACGGCCAGCTAGCACGTCCGGCAGGCCGAACTCGGGCAGGTCCGAATGTTCCACTTTTCGGACAGCGCCGCTCCGCGTCTCCCGCCAAAAGTCGGAAGATCACCTACCCGCTGTGCACTGCACCAAGCAGCCTTCCGTGCCGGTGCCGCTACCCGATGACCTGCGGGTAAGCCGTAAGCGTGGCGTGAGGACCGCAGTTTATGCGGCTTGGGCTGTTGGCTGATCTGTCTGGGGCACCCAGTTCCACGGCATCAGCTCGTCCCAGCGGGTGGCGGGCCAGTCGCCGGCGACCCTGGCGAT
>NZ_QQWW01000048.1:0-583 GCF_003950435.1 Sphingomonas sp. ABOLG | reverse complement strand
CGCAAGGTGTTCGACCTGCACGAGCGCCTCTCCACGCCGCTGACCACCGATATCCTGGAGCGCATCGGCGCGCTCTATGCCGTCGAGGCGGAGGTGCGTGGTCAGCCGCCGGATGTACGCCGTCGAGCGCGACAGGAACGAAGCCAGTCGCTGGTCGACGCCTTGCGCGAGGTGCTCGACGCTGCCCTTCGCCGCCTGTCGCCCAAGTCCGACATGGCCAAAGCCATCGCCTATGGCACCAAACGCTGGCCGGCGCTGTGCCGCTTCCTGGGTGACGGGCGTCTGGAGATCGACAACAACATCGCGGAGCGGGCCCTGCGCGGCGTCGCCGTGGGAAGGCGCAACTGGCTGTTCGCGGGTTCGCGCGCAGGCGGCGAGCGAGCCGCCGCCATCTACACCGTCATCCAGACCTGCAAGGCCAACGGCGTCGACCCGCAGGCCTATATCGCCGATGTCATCGCCAGGGTCGCCGGCGACTGGCCCGCCACCCGCTGGGACGAGCTGATGCCGTGGAACTGGGTGCCCCAGACAGATCAGCCAACAGCCCAAGCCGCATAAACTGCGGTCCTCACGCCACGCTTAC
>NZ_QQWW01000047.1:0-832 GCF_003950435.1 Sphingomonas sp. ABOLG | reverse complement strand
CCCGGCCTATGTGGTGATCAAGGCCGCCGATCAGTTCCACACCAAGACCACCCGGCCGAACGAGATGTGGCAGACCGACTTCACCTACTTCAAGATTATCGGGTGGGGCTGGATGTACCTGTCGACCGTGCTCGACGACTTCTCACGCTACATCATCGCCTGGAAGCTGTGCACCAACATGCGCGCCGAGGACGTGACCGACACGCTGGACATGGCACTGGCCGCATCGGGCTGCGACAGCGCCACGGTGCTGCACAAGCCAAGGCTGCTGTCGGACAATGGCCCCAGCTACATCGCCGGCGAACTGGCGGAATACATCGAGGCCCAGAAGATGAGCCATGTGCGCGGTGCCCCGCTACACCCGCAGACCCAGGGCAAGATCGAGCGCTGGCATCAGACCCTGAAAAACCGCATCCTGCTGGAAAACTACTTCCTGCCCGGCGACCTCGAGGCCCGGATCGAGGCCTTCGTCGAGCACTACAACCACCAGCGTTACCACGAGAGCCTCAGCAACGTGACGCCCGCCGATGCCTACTTCGGTAGGGCACCCGCCATCATCAAACAACGCGAAAGGATCAAACGACAGACCATCGAATATCGACGCTTGCAACACCGCAAGCTCGCCGCATAACATCAACCCCGAGACGAGGCCCGCACTCCGCTAATTTACGCCGCGAGTTGTGCCGAATGTTCTGACGACGGACAGGTCGACAGGTACATCCAGCCCCACCCGATAATCTTGAAGTAGGTGAAGTCGGTCTGCCACATCTCGTTCGGCCGGGTGGTCTTGGTGTGGAACTGATCGGCGGCCTTGATCACCACATAGGCCGGG
>NZ_QQWW01000046.1:0-976 GCF_003950435.1 Sphingomonas sp. ABOLG | reverse complement strand
GGTCGATGTAGCGTGAGAAGTCGTCGAGCACGGTCGACAGGTACATCCAGCCCCACCCGATAATCTTGAAGTAGGTGAAGTCGGTCTGCCACATCTCGTTCGGCCGGGTGGTCTTGGTGTGGAACTGATCGGCGGCCTTGATCACCACATAGGCCGGGCTGGTGATCAGGTCATGGGCCTTCAGAAGGCGGTAAACCGTGGCTTCCGACACGAAGTAACGCCTTTCGTCGGTAAAGCGCACCGCCAGCTCCCGTGGGCTCAGCTCGGACTGCTCCAGCGCCAGTTCGATGATCTGATCATGGATGTCAGGCGGGATCCGGTTCCACACGCGGCTCGGTGCCGATGGCCGATCTTCCAACGCCTCCGGTCCGCCTTCGAGGAACCGGTCGTACCATCGGTAGAACGTCCGGCGTGCGATCCCCAGCTTGTCGAGGGTGAGCTTCGCCGGCAGATGCGACTGCTCGACGATCCGGATGATCTCGAGCTTCTCGGATGCGGGATATCTCATTCGTCGTCGCCCCCATCCGCGATCATGCTTTTTTTGAGCAGACGGTTTTCGAGCGTCAGGTCGGCCACGCATTCCTTCAGGGCACGGGCTTCGCGGCGCAGGTCCTGCACCTCGCCGCTGGTCGCGGCACGAGCCGTGTCACCCGCCAGGCGCCGCTTGCCCGCTTCCATAAACTCCTTCGACCAGGTGTAATACAGGCTCTGGGCAATGCCTTCCTTGCGGCATAGTTCAGCAATGCTGTCTTCGCCACGCAGCCCATCGAGCACAATGCGGATCTTGTCTTCGGCCGAAAAATGCCGCCGGGTCTGCCGCCGGATGTCCTTCACCACCCGCTCAGCAGGGGCCTTGGCAGGCGATTTTTTCAAGGAGTGTTGGGGCTTCATCTTCGTTCCTTCGTCACTACGACGAAGCCCCAACACTCCTTAATTCACAACCTCAAATCTGTGCCATTGGCGCTGACGGGGAACA
>NZ_QQWW01000045.1:0-987 GCF_003950435.1 Sphingomonas sp. ABOLG | reverse complement strand
CCCGTCAGCCCCGCCCAGCACCCGCACCAGCGCGGCGAGCTCGGCTGGCGTCGCGCCCCAGAACGCGTGCGGAGACCAGCCGAACAGCACGCCCGACAGCCCCGCCAGCCGCACCGCCGCCTCGGCAAAGCTGTCCCCCGGCCGGGGCGCGGCCGTGGCGGATCTCATCGCCCCGCCAGTATCTGCCCGATCAGCACCTTCAGCGGCGCCATCGCCGCGGTCAGCCCCTGCGCCGCCACCGCCTCGCCCAGCATGTCGCGCGTCAGCGCCGCCGGCCGATCGCGAAGGCAATGCCAGAACAGCCCGACGATCTCGCCCAGCGCCAGCCGCCCCTCGGCGGCCCGCTCGACCAGCGCAAACAGCGGCCCCAGCTCCGCCTCCGCCGCGACCAGCGCGGCAAAGCTCGGCCGAAGCACCAGCGCCTCGCCCGCGACGCGCAGGCTCGCCTCGCCGCGCTGCGCGTTCGCCCCGCTCATGCCGCCACCACCGGGCCGGAGCTTTCGAGGTTCACCGTGTAGCTGCGCTCACCGTTGAAATCGCCGGCATAGTCCAGCCGAGTCACCAGGAACCGGCCGGTCAGCGTCTCGCCGCTTTCGAAACTCAGCCGGTAATCGTCGATCGTTCCCGCCAGCGCATTGGTCTTCACCCGCGTTTCCGCCGCCGATCCGGTGAACACCCCTGCCGCCGACACGCTGACGCTGCGCACGCCCGCGCCCGACAACAGGTCGCGCCACCCGCCCGACCCCTTGTTGGTCACCACCACCGCCTCGCCGTTGATGCTCAGCTGCGTGGTGCGCATCCCGGCCACCGTCGCAAACGCCGGCGTCGCCGCGCCATCACCCACCTTCAGCAGGAAGGCCGAACCTTTCTCCACCGCCATCTTATATCTCCCGATACAGTTTCACTGCGAACTCGCCCGTCGCGGTCCAGCGGTCTCCCCCGCCACTTTTCACTATGCGCGACCGCACCAGCCGCAGCGCCACCACC
>NZ_QQWW01000044.1:0-1156 GCF_003950435.1 Sphingomonas sp. ABOLG | reverse complement strand
GGCACGCGCAGCTTGCTCAGCTTGTCGAGCAGGAACAGGATGATGGTGGTGATGATGACGGCGTAGATGACGACGATCGCCACCGCGATCGCCTGGACCGACAACTGCCGGCCCCCTGCCGCCACGGCGTTGATCGCCGGGCTTGCCAGCACGCCGATCAACAGCGATCCGGTGATGCCGCCGATGCCGTGCGCGCGGAACACCTCCAGCGTATCCTCCGCCTTCAGCCACGACTGGATGTACTTGGCGAAATAACAACAGGTCGCGCCGATCGCGCCGATCAGCAGCGCCGACATCGGCTCCACATATCCCGATGCGGGGGTGATCGTGGCCAGACCCGTCACTGATCCGACCAGCACACCCGAGAATGTCGGATGCCCCGCATCGCGCCATTCCCAGAACATCCACACCAGCATCGCCATCGATCCGGCGAGCATGGTGTTGGTGAAGGCATAAGCCGCAAGGCCATCGGCAGCATAAGCGCCGCCTGCGTTGAAGCCGAACCATCCGAACCATAACAGGCCGGCACCAAGAGCAACCAACGGCAGGCTCGCCGGAATCGGCCCGCTATCTCCCGTTGGCCGCCGCCCAAGATAGATGGCGGTCACCAGCGCCGATGCGCCGGCTGAGGCATGGATCACGATCCCACCAGCAAAATCGACGACGCCCAGCTGCGAGAGGAACCCGCCACCCCAGATCCAGTGGGCCACCGGCAGATAGACGAAGATCGTCCACAGCGCGACGAACCAGAGGAACGGGCCGAACCGCATGCGCCCGACGAAAGCCCCGGTCATCAGCGCCGGCGTGATGATCGCGAACATCATCTGGTAACCGAACACCAGGATGAACGGCACGTTGGCGGCATAGGTGGGATCGGCCGCAACACCGATGCCATGCATCCCGAAATAAGTACGGACGTCACCGATAAAACCGCCGATCGATGGGCCAAACGCCAGGCTGAAGCCGCCGAACACCCAGATGATGCCGACCACGCCGATACAGACGAAGTTCTGGATCATCACCGACAGAACGTTCCGTTCCCGAACCAGCCCCCCGTAGAACAGCGCCAGCGCCGGCGTCATCATGAGGACGAGCGCCGTACAGGCGAGCAGAAAGGCGGTATCGCCCGGTTCAATTCCTCTCATCAGCGCTTCCT
>NZ_QQWW01000043.1:0-1364 GCF_003950435.1 Sphingomonas sp. ABOLG | reverse complement strand
CATGTGTGGACGGCCCCTGCGGTGCAAGAGCTTTTGTGCAGCGATGAGCACCGGTCGGGTGCATCCATGTGTTCGGCCTGTTCATGCAGCACCGCATGGCTGCTGGCCCTGATGAAGTCCGCGGATCGGATCCCTAATCACGTCATCGCGCTCGAAGCGCTCTGCTCCCCTGGGCTTGTTCGATCCCCGGTCTAACCGGTTTGTCATCACCACTCAGCTGCCCTCACACCATCCTGCCGCCCGCTTCAGCGGACGACGAGGACAGCGGTCACGCGGCAGCCGCCGCGTAGACCTCCTTGCGCGCCATCACCGCCCAAGCGATGCGCGCTGTCTTGTTAGCCAGTCCGACCGTCGCAATCTTCACTGGCTTGCGCTCGAGGAGTTGCGCGATCCAGGGCTGGCGGGTCGCATCTTTGCGCGCCATGCGCATGACCGCGGTCGCGCCGACGACCAGCAGCTTACGGAGATATCCGTCGCCCTGCTTGCTTATGCCGCCAAGCCGCTCCTTGCCACCTGAGCTATGGGGCCGCGGTGTGAGCCCAAGCCATGCAGCAAATTGCCGCCCCGACCGGAACAGCGATGCATCGGGCACGGCGGCGGCGATTGCCGAAGCAGTGATCGGACCGATGCCGGGGATGGTCGCAAGCCGCCGGCTGGTGTCATTGCCGCGGTGCCAGGCGAGGATCTGCGACTCGAGCCGGTCAACTTCACTCGCCAGCGAGCGCAGTTGAGCGCCGATGGTATGCAGCGCTGATTGCGCATGCGCCGGCAGCTTCTCCTGCCCCTCGTGGAGGAGCTTCATCAGCGCGGCAACGCCGCCCGGTCCCTTGCTGGTGACAATGCCATACTCCGAAAGATGCGCTCGCAGGGCGTTGATCAACGCGGTTCGCTGTCGCACGAGTAGATCTCGGGTCTTGTGGAGCATCAGCACGGCCTGCTGGTCGACGCTCTTCACAGCAACGAACCTCATCGTCGGCCGGGTAACCGCTTCGCAGATCGCCTCAGCGTCAGCGGCGTCGGTCTTCCCACGCTTCACGTACGGCTTCACGTAGGCCGGCGGCATCAGTCGGACATCATGGCCTAGCGCCAGAAGCTCGCGACCCCAATGGTGCGCCGATGCGCACGCTTCCATCCCGACAAGGCACGGCGGCAACGATGTGAAGAACTTCAGCACCTCGCCGCGCCGAAGCTGCCGCCGCACCAACACCCTGCCATCAGCGCTGATCGCATGGACCTGAAACACGTTTTTCGCCAGATCGACACCGACGGTCACGACATCCTGCTGCATGGATCAACTCCTAGACGTGGCTCAACGACCACATCATCGCACAGCTACGCTGGTGCAGGGGCCGTCCAACCCATCA
>NZ_QQWW01000042.1:0-1907 GCF_003950435.1 Sphingomonas sp. ABOLG | reverse complement strand
TCGGCCGACTGGTCGTGTGGAGGTGGTCGGCCGGGTATCGGGCCGACGGAGCTGGTCGGACGCGGAGAAGCTGGAGATCCTGGCCGAGGCGTTCCGGCCGGGCGTGCGGGTCCGTGATGTCATCGCCCGGCGCGAGGTGTCGAGCAGCCTGATCTATACGTGGCGCAAGCAGGCGCGGCTGGGCAAGCTGGGCGGGGTCGCGCCTGCGCTGCCGGCATTCGCCGAGGTGCGCGTGGCCGATGTCGCCGCACCTGCGCCGCAGCCGGCGACATCCACGTCTGGCCTCATCTGCATCGAATTTCCGGGTGGCGTCCGAGTGAGCGTGGACGGGTCGGTGGACGCCGGCGCGCTGGCGCGAGTGTTGTCGGTGCTGCGTTGAGCCCCACGCCGTTGCCGACGCGGGTGTTCCTGGCGTGTGGCGTCACCGACATGCGCAAAGGGTTCGATGGCCTGGCGGTACTGGTGCAGCAGGTGCTGGCCCAGAACCCGCACTCGGGCGCGTTGTTCGCGTTCCGGGGCAAGCGGGGTCATCTGGTCAAGCTGCTGTGGTTCGATGGGCAAGGCCTGTGCCTGTTCTCCAAGCGGCTCGACCGGGGTCGGTTCGTCTGGCCGGTGACCGCGACGGGCACGGTGACGCTGACGCCGGCACAATTGTCGATGCTGCTGGAGGGCATCGACTGGCGTCGCCCAGAGCGGACGTTCACGCCGACGCTGGCGGGGTGAAAACGGCGGTTTTGCGGCGCTTTTTCTCGCCCGTCGATGCGTGATCTGTTATGAAATGCGGGTGCTGGAAGCGCCTGTTTCCCCTGCTGATGCCACCGCGCGGATCGCCGCGCTGGAGGCATCGCTCGCCCGGGCGAATGCCGCGCTCGCCGCCCGCGATCTGCTCATCGACACGTTGCGCGGGCAGATCGCCCGACTGCGGCGGATGCAGTTCGGTGCCTCCTCCGAGAAGTTGGGCCGCGAGATCGAACAGCTCGAGCTGGCGCTGGAAGAGCTGGAAACGGAGCGGGATGTTTCCGAAGTCGAGACTGCGGCGCCTGGAGTAGCGCCGCGCCTGGCACCGGTCCGCAGTCTGCCGGAGCATCTGCCGCGCGAGGAGGTCGTCCACGAGCCGGCGTCCGGTATCTGCACCTGCCCGGACTGCGGTGGTGCGCTGCGCCGGCTGGGCGTGGACGCGCACGAGATGCTCGACATCGTGCCGGTGCGCTGGCGGGTCGTGCGCAACGTCCGCCCCAAATACAGCTGCCGGTCTTGCGAGAAGATCGTCCAGGCACCCGCGCCGGTCAGCGCTGTGGCGCGGGGCAAGGCGACCTTCGCGACGCTGGCGCACGTCGTCGTCTCCAAGTTCGACCACCATCTGCCGTTGTACCGCCAGGCCGAGATGATGGCCGCGCAGGGGCTCGAGATCGACCGCTCGACGCTCGCGGGCTGGGCCGGGCAAGCTGCAGCACTGCTCGACCCGGTGGTCAGCCGTATCCGTGACGAGGTGCTCAAGGCCGACAAGATCCACGCCGACGACACGCCGGTGCCGGTGCTCGACCCCGGCCGTGGCAAGACCGCGACCGGGCGGCTGTGGGTGTACGCCGCCGACGACCAGGCGTCCGGCAGCACGACACCGCCCGCAACATGGTATCGCTTCACGCCCGACCGCACCGCGGCGCACCCGCAGGCGCATCTCGCCGGCTTTCGCGGCTTTCTCCAGGCCGATGCCTATGCGGGCTATGACGCCCTGTACCGCGGTGGCGTCACAGAGGTGGCATGCTGGGCACACTTCCGGCGCAAGGTGTTCGACCTGCACGAGCGCCTCTCCACGCCGCTGACCACCGATATCCTGGAGCGCATCGGCGCGCTCTATGCCGTCGAGGCGGAGGTGCGTGGTCAGCCGCCGGATGTACGCCGTCGAG
>NZ_QQWW01000041.1:0-2934 GCF_003950435.1 Sphingomonas sp. ABOLG | reverse complement strand
GTAAGCGTCCGGGCATCGCCGTCGGGAATGAGGGTGGCTGGCCGAGAACGGTACCAAGGTCAGACAGCGGCTTATTGCGCATGCACATGGGTGAGGTAACGTGGTCGAATGACCAGGCTTCTAGAGTTCGGGCTATTGCTGTCAGCAGCAGGCTACACGCTGATCATGCTCTGGATGGTGTGGTTCACCTTCGCATTCTTCGGCTTCGATGCAGGCTACGCTGACCTTCTTACCGCCATCGTGCTCATCGCTATGGCGCTGTCGCCAGTACCCGTATGGATGTACTGCATCCGGCGAGCGAACGCACTTCGCCGAGGCGAACGCCCTAGGATTTAATCGGGCGTCGAGAAGATCCACGGCGCAAGCTCGCCGATGCGGTTGGCGGGGTGCCCGTCGGCGATGCGGGTGAGCACGTCGCGCAGCCAGGCTTGCGGGTCGACAAAGTTGAGCCGGGCGGTCTGGATGAGCGTGTAGATCGCCGCTGCCCGCTCGCCGCCCTTGTCGGAACCGGCGAACAGGTAATTCTTGCGCCCGAGCGCGACGGGCCGGAGACAGTTCTCGGCCCGGTTGTTGTCCGCCTCAAGCCGGGCATCGTCGCAGAAGCGGGTCAGCGCCGCGCGCCGCTTCACGGCATAGCGGATGGCGTCTGCCAATGCGCCCTTGCCCGAGATGCGGCGCAAGGTGTCCTCGGCCCAGTTGAAAAAGCCGTCCACGCCGACCCTGACGACCCGACGTCGTTCGAGCCGGTCTTCCAGCGGTAGCCCGCGTCCCAACTCCTCCGCCTCGTATATCAGGTCGATCATGCTGACGCCGGTGCGCGCCGTGGTCGAGCCGGTCCCCTTCCACACATCGTAGATCTTGCGCCGGACGTGCGCCCAGCACGCCACCTCGACAATGGGACCGGGCTGTCGGCGTCCATCATACAGCTGGTCATAGCCAGCATAGCCGTCGGCCTGCAGGAAGCCGCTGAACCTGGCCAGATGCGCGCGGGGCCGCTCGCCCTTGCGGTCGGGCGTGTAGAAGTAGGCCGCTGCCGGCGGACCGACACCCTGCCAGCCCCGGTCATCGCGGGCATAGACCCAGAGCCTGCCGGTCTTCGTCTTGCCGGTGCCCGGCGCCAGCACCGGAACGGGCGTATCGTCGGTGTGGATCTTGTCGGCCGCGAACACGTGGGCGCGGATGTGGTCGACGAGGGGCTGGAGCAGCCAGCTGACCTGGCCTGCCCAGTCCGCCATGGTCGAGCGGTCGAGGTCGACGCCCTCACGGGCGTATATCTCCGCCTGCCGGTAGAGCGGCAGGTGGTCGGCGTACTTGGACACCAGCACATGGGCGAGCAGGCCAGGTCCCGCCTTGCCGCGTGGGATGGGCAGTGACGGTGCCGGCGCCTGGGTGATGGCGTCGCAACGCTGGCAGGCGAGCTTGGGGCGGACGTGGCGCACGACCTGGAAGCGGCCGGGCACATACTCCAGCACCTCGGTCACGTCCTCGCCCAGCGCCGACATGGTGCCGCCACATGCGCCGCAGCCGTCCGCATGCGGAGCGGCGTGGACGACCTCGTGGCGCGGCAGGTGGTCGGGCAGCGGCAGGCGCTTGGGCTTGCGCTTCTCGCGGGCGGGTGGCGGCACGCCGGTCTCAGCGGACGCGCTGGTCGTCTCGGCCTCGACCGTCTCCAGTTCCTCCAGCCGCAGCTCCAGCTGCTCGATCTCACGGTTGAGCCGCTCGGACGACTGGCCGAACTGCATGCGCCTGAGGCGCGCCAGCTGGACCTTGAGCTTCTCGATCTCCAGCGCGGTCAGCTGGATGGTCGCCTTGGCCGCGCGCAGCTCGGCAGCGGTGCTGGCAAGCTCCGCAGCGGTAACGACGCGGGCATGTTCGACGGTCGCCAACTGGTCCTGCAACGCCTGTGCGAAGGCGCGCAGCTCGTCCGGGTCGGAGGGGAGATCGACCGTCGCCAGCGACATGGCCCATCCTACCACCGGCCAGACTCACGCCAAGCGAAAACGGCAGGAAAGCGCCGTTCAGACGAGGGTCGGCGCGCTCACCGGGGCCGGCGCCACGGTGCGTCGCCAGTCGATGCCCTCAATGAGCAGCGCCAGCTGCGCAGGGCTCAGCACGATGCCGCCATCGACCAGTGGCGGCCAAACAAACCGGCCCTTCTCCAGCCGCTTGGCGAACAGGCACATGCCCGAGCCATCCCAGTACAGCGCCTTGAGGTAGTCGCCGCGCTTGCCCCGGAACAGGAACAGGTGGCCCGAATACGGGTCAGCGCCGAGCACCTGGCTGGCGAGCGCGGTCAGCCCGTCGAAGCCCTTTTGCATACTCACCGGCCGGCAGGCGAGATACACCTTGGTGCCCGGCGCCAGCGCTATCACGACGCATGCCCCAGCGCCCGCAGCACGCGGGCGAGCGCCTTCTCATTGACGTAGCTGTCCACGCTCAGCCGCACGCCGCTCGGCAGGTCGATGTCGATGCCTCCTGGCCGCGCACCCGGATGAGGGCGGACCAGGTCATCCGTCGCTGCGGCAGGCAGCGACGGCTTGGCCGGTGCCGGCGCGGGTGTGGTCGGCACCGGCCTCAGCGCCATGGCAGGCCCTGCGGCCGCAGCGTCCGTCACCACGCCATACGGGATGAACTGCAACGGCTCGCTGGCGATGCTCGCCGCCTTCCGCTGCGCTGAGCGCCAGTTGTAGATGAGGCTCTCGGCAATGCCGAGCCGCTGCGACAGCTCCCGCACCGTCATGCCCGGCCCCGACGCCTCAGCGACCACCGCCGCCTTCTCCGCCTCGCTGTAGGTCCGCCGGCGCTCCGTCCGGGTGATGACCTCCATCCGCCCCATCTCCTGACCTCCTTCTGGACTCCAGAAGGAGACCACCACAGGTCCAGACATCAACGGCTACGCCGGCTTGAACAACACGCGGCTTACCGGACGCTTAC
>NZ_QQWW01000040.1:0-3926 GCF_003950435.1 Sphingomonas sp. ABOLG | reverse complement strand
ATCAGGCTGCTCGACACCTCGCGCCGGGCGATGACATCACGGACCCGCACGCCCGGCCGGAACGCCTCGGCCAGGATCTCCAGCTTCTCCGCGTCCGACCAGCTCCGTCGGCCCGATACCCGGCCGATCACCTCCACACGACCAGTCGTACGAGCGCTCGTATGACCAGTCTCAGAACCGAAAACTTCCCGCACCGCCCGCGCCCTCGTCAAAGACGATAAGCATCCCGGCTACGGCCAAACGGGCAAGGCGGCCCTCAGGCCACGCTTACCCTGGACCAACCGTTTCGATGGTGATGGTGTGCCGCCAGTCGTCGCCCATGTCGTAGGTGTAGGCGAGTTCTCGCACGCCCCGGTCGACGAGGGCGGCGAGCTTCACGTTCTTGGCGGCGGCCAGCCGTTAGCACCCCCTGTCACTTGACCGTGAGCATGCGCTTCACGCCGCACCTGCACCTCCTGCTCTGCGTCGTGAGAGCTGAGCAAGCGTCCGCTTACGCCTTCTGTGCTCTCGAAAGCTGCCGTTCCGCTATCCCCCCAGATACGGCGTTCGTGCTGCCGCCGTACGACTACGCAGACGGCAGCTTACTGCGTCGGCGTCCTTGGAAGCGTCCGCGTGGCTGCCCCTCCTTGCAGTGGGATCGTCTGACGAACTTTGCTCCACCAGAACCTTGGCGCGGTGCTACGTTCGGATGAAGGGCAGCTCTATTTGGCAATCTGACCGCCTCGGACCAACGAGCGACCGGTTCAATGCAACGTCCTCGGCCTCTACCGTTACGGGTTAGCCGAAACCATGTGACGCAACATGTGCGGGACGAAGTCCATCTTGCCGATCGGCACCCCGGCGTTGCGTAACAGCGCATAAGCCATCGTCACGTGGAAGTAGAAGTTGGGCATGATCCAGTCGCGGATGTCCTCCTCCGCCGACATCACGAACCGGACGCCGTTTGGGAGCGTGAGATCGACCTGCTCGTTCTCGGTGGCCCACCGGTCAGGATCGGTCGCTTCTATGAGCGAGCGGACGGCGGCTAGCCGTTCCTGCACCTCGGCCAAGGCTCCGTATGGCGCCTCGTCCAGCGGAAGCGCCTCGCGGCCGACCTGGTTAAGGGCCAGCAGCACCTAATTGACCGCGACCCGGAACTGCAGCTCGAGCGGGAACATGTCCTCCGTAAGCCGCGAGCCAAGCACATCGTCGGCGATCCCCGCGGCCTGAGCCCTTCCGACCAGGTGCGAGAGGGTGCCCAGCATGTCGGAAAAAACCGTGCGGGCGGAGTGCGCATAGGACATGACGCTTCTTGGCAGCTAATCAGGGAGCCTGCCAGGTCATGGACGATCCAACGATTTCCCGACGTGGGCTCATCAGCGAATGATCACGAACCCAGCGAAGTCTATCCGCGCGGCCAGCGCTACCCGCCTGGCGGCACCTGGGGCAGCGCGGCTTACGAAGCCTGCGCTTCAGGATCCTTCCCGGTCCTCCAATAGGTGTCGAGCGCGCCGACCGACGAGAAGCCGAGCGCCGAGGCAAGTCCGACGCTCCTCAGCCGCACAGCCCGCCCGCTGGCATCGAAGTCGGCGAGCTCCCGACTGCGCTCCATCCCGCGCTCGAAGCGGGACAGCGTCGCGGCGCTGACGTTCGCCAACCTGGCGCAATCGTGCAACGTCAGGCCCCGCGCTCGCCGCCGGTCGCGAAGCAGGGCGAGGTCGGGATGCATCGCGATGTGGTCGGTCTCGCGCCGCCGGAGGTCGAAGATGTCGCGGTCAGCACCCAGCGCGTCACACAGCCGGACGAGGACGTCGCCCGTCGGCATACGACCACGCTCGATGCGGTAGATGGTCTCGCGCGCCACCGCCGCCTTCACGGCGAGACGGGCCTGTGTCCACCTGCGCGCCTTCCGCGCTTCCCGCAGCATGCGGCCGACCTCGCGCGCCGCCTCCACATCCAACGTGCCCGCATCCGACATCGCACATTTATGAGACTTCCTTTCAGAGTGGGCAAGCGAAAGGGACTGTATCCTCGGTGTGAAGCGCGAGGACACAGCAAGGGCGATCGGCAGGATTGCGCCGCTGCCGGCGAGCGAGACGACGTCTGCGGCTGAGCGCGACCTCGTGCGCCTTCTCGCCCGCCAGGCCGCCGCCGAATATGTCGCGGCGTTGCGCACGGAGCGCGACGTGGTCTAGACTCGGAAACGGAGGCCGCATGCCCGAGACCAGGACCGCGATCTACGCGCGGCACAGCACGGACAAGCAGAACCCGACGTCGAGCGCCGACCAGGCCGCGGCGTGCGAGGCTCTCGTCGCGCGCCTGGGCGGCACGATCGTCGGCACCTACACCGACCCGGAACTCTCCGGCTACCGGCGTGACCGCCCGGGCCTAATGCGGCTGCTCAGGGACGTCCGCGAGGGACGGATCGACGTGGTCGTATGCGAGGCGCTCGACCGCATCGCCCGCGACGGCGAGGACATCAGCTGGATCGGGAAGAAGCTCAGGTTCGACCGCGTCCGCCTCGTCACTGCGACCGAGGGCGAGATCGACGAGGTCAAGCTGGCCGTCGCGGGGCTGCTCGGGTCGATGTTCCTTTCGAACCTCCAGCGGAAGACGCTGCGGGGAATGCAGGCAGCCGTGCTCGCCGGACGCATCGCGGGCGGCAAGGCGTACGGCTACCGCCGCCTCGACAAGCTCGACGAGCGCGGTGAGGTTTTACGCGGCGTGTTCGAGGTGGACGAGCGGCACGCCGAGGTCGTCCGGCGCATCTACATGGAGTTCGCCGCTGGACGCTCAGCCATCCAGATCGCCACCGGGCTCAACCAGGACCTCGTGCCAGGTCCGCGCGGCGGCGAGTGGAACGCGTCAACCATCCGCGGCGACCCAAAGAAGTTCGTCGGCATCCTGCACAACCCGCTCTATCGCGGCCGGATCGTCTGGGGGCGACGCGAGTGGCGCAAGGATCCCGACTCGGACCGGCGCGAACGCCGCTACCGCCTGCGCGACCAGTCCGAGTGGACGACGGTGGAGGTGCCCGACCTCAGGATCGTGGACGAGGCGCTCGCCACCGCCGTTGACGCCGAGGTGGCGCGGCGGGCGCACGGCCCCAACGTGCGGCCCGGCGCCGCGAACCGCAGCAGGCACCTGCTGTCGGGACTGATACGGTGCGGGAGCTGCGGCGCGAACTACACCATCCACGGCAAGGACTACTACCGCTGCGCGCGGAACCGCGAGCGGGGTACGTGCGGGAACTCCACAGCGGTGCGCGTCTCGATGGTCGAGACAGCCGCGCTCGACGCGCTGCAGGGGCGCCTCCTCACCCCGGAGCTAGCGGAGGTGTTCGTCCGGGAGTTCACGCGCGAGGTCGAGCGGCTGGCCCGCACCAAGGACGAGCGCGAGGAGGAGATACGCCGGCGGCTGGACCAGCTGGAGACCGAGATTAATAACCTGTCGCGCAACCTGCTCTCCGGAGTGGTCAGCAGCACGCTGGCCGCGATGCTCGCCTCGCGCGAGGAGGAGCGCGACCGGCTGCAGGCCCAGCTCGGGCGCGACGTGTCCGAGGACGTGAAGATCCTGCCGCACCCGGCGCTGGTCCGCCGGTTCGAGGAGAAGGTGGCGCGTATCCGCGACGCGCTGAACGACCCGGCAGTTCGCGGCGAGGCGGCGCAGACGATCCGGTCGCTGATCGCCTCGATCACGATCGAGGTGGTAGAGGGAGAGGTCGTGGCCGACGTCGAGGCGTCGACCGGGGCGCTCATCGATTTCGCCACATACGACAGCGCCCCCCGGAGATGTCTCTCCGAGGGGCGTTCTGTGGCGGTGGTTGCGGGGACAGGATTTGAACCTGTGACCTTCAGGTTATGAGCCTGACGAGCTACCGGGCTGCTCCACCCCGCGACACTGTGTTTTTGTCCGTTTTGGAAACACGAACGCCTCCGTGATTAGCG